>JACCRC010000163.1 GCA_013813765.1 Deltaproteobacteria bacterium
TCGGCGCTCTGGTGCCTACCGAGACGGGACTTGCACCCGCTGGATCATCACAGCCTGACGCCGGGTTCCCATCGGCTTCGCCAACGAGGCTTCCGTTGTCGTCACGGCGCTCCACGCGCTCAGTCTAGCCGATTAGCTTCAGACCTTCGAGAACGACCGCCCCGCTGACGAACGCGACGCGCGCGATCACCGGCGCGACGATGCTGCGTCCCCCGGCGACGTACATCCACCCGAGCCCCGCGCCGAACAGCCCGGCGCCGAGCCGCAGCGTCAGATCGCCTGGCATCACGATCGCCTCCGCGATCGCACCGCACATCACGGGCAGCACCGCCGGTCCCGGCGAGAGCTCGAGCATGCGCTCGAGTAGCCACCCACGAAACGCGAGCTCTGCTGCGAGTGCGCCGATCGACACCACGATCAGCACGACCATCATCTGCTGCGCGCTGCCGCGCACGATCGGAAACCTCGACCACTCGACGCCGCGCATCGACATCGCCTCGACCACCGGCGTGCCCAGCACGATCGCGAGCGCGAGCGCGGCTACCCCCGCCGCTGCGCCGATCGCGACGTGGTCGGCTCCCCCCGTGAACACCTCGGCCCAGCTGCGTCCGCGCAACCAGCGGCACACCGACGCGGCGAGCAGGAGCGGAATTCCGATCGGCAGCGCTTCCGGCCACGGGATCAACGCGATCGCGAGCACCAGCGCGATCTCGACCGGCACCAGGCCGCGGCGCTCGCGAGGTTCCGGCACGACGGATCTACGATAGCAGCCGCGTGCGGTTACCTATGATCGCAAGGTCCGGCGCGCCGGGCCGCGCAGCACCGCGAAGGCGGTGCGGAGGTAGATCGACACCCGCTCCGAATGCAACCTTGGGTCGTTCTTTCGCGAAGTTGCGTGCAACCTCGGTTGTCATGGTTCTGTCGCCAATCGCATGAGGGCAGCTCTACTCGTCGTCTCCGCATGTCTGCTATTCGCTTCCACCGCATCGGCCGCTCCCACCAGGGCGCAGCTCGAGGCCCGCGCCACGGAGCTGAAGCAGCAGCTCGCCGGTCAGGGCTACACCGTGACCATCACGGGCCCGTTCGTGGTCGTCGGGGATGAGTCCGCGACCAAGGTTCGATCGCGCGTGAACTTCGTCGACTGGGTCGTGAAGCTGATCGAGAAGGACTTCTTCGACAAGCAGCCCGACAAGCTCCTCACGATCTGGCTGTTCCGGAACATCACGACGTACAAGGCCGGCGCGAAGAAGTTCTTCGATGAAGAGCCCACCACGCCCTACGGCTACTACTCGTCCGAGGACAGCGCGCTCGTGATGAACATCGGGCCCGGCGCCGGCACGCTCTCGCACGAGCTCGTGCACCCGTACATCGAGGCGAACTTCCCCGACGCTCCCTCGTGGTTCAACGAAGGCCTCGCCTCGCTCTACGAGCAGCCGCGCGAGCGCGACGGGCACATGTGGGGCACCACGAACTGGCGGCTTCCCGGTCTCACGTCGATGATCCGGAGGAAGACGCTTCCGTCGCTCAAGGACCTCCTCACCACGAGCCGCGACGGGTTCTACGAGGCCGACTACGACTCGTACGCGTACGCCCGCTTCCTCTGCCAGTACCTGCAGGACCACGGCAAGCTGCGCGAGTTCTACAAGGCGTTCGTCGCCTCGCCCGATCACACCGGCGTGACGGCACTCGAGAAGATCCTCGGGCAGAGCCTCGACGAGTTCCAGCCGGTGTTCAACAAGTGGGCTCTCTCGCTTCGTCGCTGAGCGCCCACGCACGGTGAGGACGGCGCTACTTTTGAGCGCGCCATCTCCAGCGGTGCCACCCTTTCGGCATGAAGTCTCTAGCCTGCTTGCTCCTGGCCCTCGCCGCGTGCGCGGGCTCCAAGTCGCCCGCCCCCGCCCCACCACCAACACCCGGCCCCTCCGCTGGCGAGTGCGAGGTCGGTGGTTGCAGCGGCACCTCGTGTACCGAGCCCGGCCAGCAGATGATGACGACCTGCGAGTACAAGGCCGAGTACGCCTGCTATCAGTCTGCGAGCTGCGAGCGCCAGACCGACGGCAAGTGCGGCTGGACGCAGAGCGCGGATCTCGTCGCGTGCCTCGCGAACCCGCCGCCGACCGCCGGCCCGCCACCCACGCAGGCGGCGCCCGGCAACCCGCAGCAGACGTCCAGCATCGCGCCGAATCCGCTCTGATCAGTTCGCGTCCGCGAGCGGACCGGTGAACACGAGCATGGTCGAGATCCGGCCGGCCGCGTCGATCTCGCCGGCGTCGAAGAACTCGATGGTCGTTCCATCGCGGCGCTCGACGATCGATCGATAGCGGATCGTGCTGCCCGCGGCATTGATGCGCTCGCCATGCGAAAGCCGAGGGCCGGCGGGCCGTCGAGAAAACGGTGGACTGCCTCGCGCGAACGCCTTCTGCCCTTTAAGACTTGGCTCAAGAGAAGAGGTGCGCGCAGGTTCATAAAACACGGACGTCCCCGCGGGGACGTCGACGCCGCGCTACGACGAGGCACACGCTCGACGGAGCACGACTGTGGCGGCCGCTCGAATCATGTGCGGACACTCACGCGCATGAACACTCACGCGCGCGGTACCAACGCGGCGGTGTGAGCCGCATCATTGTGTGATGCGCAGCGGCCGCGCGCGAGACAGCGAGTGGTAGTCGGAGATCACGCTCGGATCGTATAGCCTGGCGCCCACGGTGACCGACCGTTCTACAGCGTGGGCAGTTCTCTCCTTGTCGCTTGCCTGCACGGGGTGCGGCTTCGATCTCGATGTGAGCGTCTGCCCGCGTGCCGGTCAGGAGCTCCAGATCGACGGCCAGCCGATCGGCTGTTTCCGGGAGAGCTTCTCGTTCATCTCGTTCCAGTCCGCCCTCGACGACCCGACGATGTTCCGGTTCGCGGACGCGAACGGCGAGTACGCGCTTCCGTACAGCGTCCAGATCTTCGCCGAGCACGACTGCGACTACGCTTCGATCGACTATGCCATCTCCTTCGACGGCGAGAAGCCAATGCTCGGCGTGAAGAGCGGCTCGTGTACGTACGGCGATTCATCGGCGTCGATCGTCAGTCACTAACCGAGCAGGTCAGGCGTCGCGAACAGCTGCGTGAGCCGGTTCGCGAACCGGCCGGCAGCCGCGCCGTCGATGAGCCGGTGATCGAAGGTCGCGCATAGCCGCAGCACCGGGCGGACCTCGACGCGGTCGCCGACCGCCCACGGACGCGGCCGCACTTCGGGGACGAGGATCAGCATCGGGCAGCGCGCGAGCGGTACGAATGGTGCGAAGGCGGAGTCGATGCCGAACATTCCGACGGAGGTGACGATCGCGGAGCCGAACGGATCGGGCGGGAGGCCTTGCTTCGTGAGATCGAGGTGCAGCTCGTTGACGAGCACGTCGGAGAGCCAGGTCGCGGTGCGGGCGAGGTACCAGGGCACCGAGGCGAGCGCGCGACGCGACTGCTTGTACGAGGCGTCCTTGCCGGTGCGGATCTTCGAGACACGATCGGCGATCTCGGTGGCGAGCGCGGCGAGCGACTTCTCGTCGGCGCGCTCGATACGGGCGCCCGAGAGATCGCGGTTGCCCTCGGTTGCGACGGTGACGAACACGTCGATCGTCGAGCGCTGCTCGAGGCGGCCCCAGAAGCGGATCTTGCCGTTGATCTCGGGCTGATCGCGCAGGGCGAGCGCGACGGCACGGGCCACCAGGTGCGTGACGGTGAGCCGCACGCCGGTCGCGCGCGTGTGCTCGGCGAGGAATGCGAGGGCGGCGGTCGCGTCGACGTCCATCTGACCGTAGATCGACGGATCGCTGGGCGAGCGCCACATCGCGGCGGCCATCCGGCGAAACGTGGAGGCATCCTCGACAGGGGTGAAGCGGGTCATGGGGTCTCCCGGATCGTGGCGTGGTGGAACCCGAGGCGCGGATCGGAGAACCGGCCGAGGTGCTTGTAGAAGGCGGACATCGACGGAAACGGGATGCGCGTGTGGATCGAGAGATCGGGATAGCGATAGACGATGACCTCGTTGAGGCCGCGGTGCGCCGAGAGCAAGAAGCGACGGTCGGGCGACAGGCCGAGGCCGTAGGAGCCGTCGATCACGGAGCCGCCGGCGATCCGCACGGCCTTCACGAACCAGTGCGTGGCGGACGGCAGGTTCACGCGCGAGACCGCCTCGAGGAGGTTGCCGACGCCGACCCGCCACGCGGAGAGCTGCCGGCGGGGAAGAGGGCGCTCGTCGATCCAGCTGACGTGCTGGAAGTCGGAGAGCTGAACGCGGGCGAGCACGCCCGACGCGCAGCAGTTGTAGATGACCTCGTCCTCGGTGACGACGACGTCGGAGGTGAGCGCACCGGGCATGTCCTTCGGGATCGCGAGATGGCGGGTGACCGAGGCGGATGGCGCGTCGATCTCGAACAGGTAGTTCTTGAAGTGAGCGATCGCGTACTCGGTGAAGTCGCCGTCCTGCGGAATGCAGCGCTGCGTGGGCACGTAGCAGACGTCGCGTGTGGGGTGCATGCCGAGGTGCCACGCGGTCGCAGGGAGCGACACGATGCGGGACGTGCCGGTCGTGAGATCGAAGATGCCGACCTGGTTCGCGAACGTGTGATCGACGTCCATCGCGCCGTAGACGAGATACCGGCCGGAGGGAGAGCGCTTGATCGCGTGCGGCAGCGTGACGCCGTGCGCACCGAGCGGCGTGGGGTGATGGAGATCGGCGAGCGCGAACTTCCAGAGCTCGGGCCCGATCGCGGTGACGAAGTGCGCGTCGTCGAGCCAGACGACGTGCGTCTGGCTCTCGTAGAATTGCTTCGGAGCGCGGAAGCGCAGCGTGGAGAGCCGGGTGATCTCGGCGAGCGTGCGGGGATCGAAGAACACGAGCTGCTGCGACAGGTTTCCGAGGAAGCCGACCTCACCGCCGGGCGAGAGCTGGACGGCGTGGCCGCCCGCGACGCCGTCGTAGAACTTCACCTCGGGCTCCCAGCGATCTCGATCGGGATCACAGCGCAGGCGCGCGATGCCGGCAAACCCTTCGAAGCCGTTGAGGCCGTGACCGTCGAGCGCGATGAAGAAGTCGAAGCTCATGCACACGTGGTAACGCGCCGCGTGTGCGCGGACTCCCACGCACGCGCCAAGCGTTTACATATTCGCGCCAGGACGGAGTACACTGGTAGAGATGAGAAGTTTGGTCGCGGTCGTCGCCCTGCTGAGCGGCTGCGATCGCGTGTTCGGGCTCGAGCGCGAGCTGGATGCGATGGCTCCGCAGCGGTGCTTCGGCAAGAACGCACCGAACGGCAATGGCCTCGTGGGGTTCTGCGTCGACGGTCTGCTCGAAGACGAGTACCTGCTGCCGCAGGACGTCGACACCGACGAGCTGGGAAAGCCGGAGTGCACCGCGATCGTCACGCAGATGGATCTCGACTCCACCGAGATCTGCGTGATCGCCGCGAACAACATCCGCGTGCAGGGCGCACCCACACTGCACGGCGGTCGGCCGCTCGTGCTCGTCGCACGCAAGGTCTTGACCGTCGACGCAGGAACATCGATCGATGTCGCGTCGCGTTCCAACATGCTGGGCTCTGGGTCACCGATGGCGATCTGCTCGCAGACGAACAACGGCGCGCCGGGGAGCACCGGCGGCGCAGGCGGTGCGGGCGGCGGCTTCAACGGCATGGGCGGAAGCGGCGGGAACGCGATGGTGGCGCTCGGCGGTTCGCAGCCCCCGGCGGTCGCGCTCAGCAACGGGATCCGTGCCGGGTGTCGTGGCGGCAGAGGCGGCAACGGGAACAGCGGCGTCAACGGCGGTCAGGGCGGCCAAGGAGGCGGCGCCCTGTACCTGATCGCCGGCGAGCGGATCGAGATGAACGGAATCATCAACGCATCGGGTGAAGGCGGCGGCGGCGGCGCGAGAGCCCCGAGCAATGGAGGAGGAGGTGCCGGCGGAGGAGGAGGAGGCACGGGTGGTCTGATCGGCCTCGATGCCCCGATCGTGCGCATCGGCGCGAGCGCACGCTTGGCGGCGAACGGCGGCGGCGGCGGTGGTGGCGGTGCAACGGTGGGGACCAACTGGATGCCCGGCACGGCGGGCAGCGACTCGACCGTTTTTCAAGGGACGTTCCCGTTCAAAGCCGCGGGGGGAATGGCAGGTCTGCCGCAAGGCGCGACCGGAGGGGACGGCTCCGCAGGACTGGCGATCGCGCAACAGGGCGCCAGCGCGACCAGCGGTGGTGGTGCCGGCGGTGGCGGCGGCGCACCCGGCTACATCCTGATCTACACCCCCGACGGTGGGCTCGAGAACGCGAGCACGCAGATCACCCCGGCGTTTGGTCCGTGATGCGCGCTGCTGCCGATAGCGACGCGTACCGCGACGACCCCGTCGGCGCCTACGTGGCGTTGCCGCACGCGCTCGTGTTCTGCGCGCGTCGCACGCTGTGGGGCTTCGCGCTGTGGGGCAAGCCGACCGAAGCTGATCTCGAGCGCATCCTGCCGCTGCTCGCGATCGAGCTCGCAGACGACGCGGCACCGCACGCGTCGCTCGTCGACGTGCGGCGGCTCGATGCGGGCGATCCGCGCGCGTTCGCCGTGCTGACGAAGTACCTGCGCGCGAACTTCGGCGCGTTTCGCACGAGGGTGACGCGGCTCGCGCTCGTGCGGCCACCAGGGCTGGTCGGTGCCACGGTCGCCGGCTTCTTCCAGGTGGAGGGCGCGCCCTACCCTGTTCGTGTGTTCGACGATCTACCCGCTGCCGCCGCGTGGCTGCGTGCGGGCGAGATCGCAGCGGCGCTCGATGCGGCGATCACCGACGCGAGCGCCGTATCACCGGTGCTGATGCAGCTGCGCCGCTGGCTCGACGCACACCTCGACGACGCGACGCTGCCGCGCGCCGCCCGTGTGGTGTCCCGGGCCGCGCGCAGCTTGCAGCGCGATCTGTCGGATGCCGGCACGACGTTCCAGAAGGAGCTCGACGCCGCGCGCATCCGGCTCGCGAAGCGGCTGCTCGTCGAGAGCGACTCCGCGGTCACCGAGATCGCCTACGACGTCGGCTGTGCATCACCGCAGCACTTCTCGACGCTATTTCGCCGCGTGACCGGCGAGACGCCATCGACGTGGCGCGCGCACCACGCTCGCTAGCGCGGCGCTTCGATCGTGAGGTCGATGACGGTGAGTGCGCCGGAGGCGGGAAACCGGGTCGCGCGCAACGCGTCCGCGAGACAGCCTGCACCGTCGACGTGAACGGTGCCCGCCGGTGCGATCAGGACTCGTAGCTTCCGTGCGCTCGTGTTGCACGCGCCGAGTGACACGGTGCGCTCGGTCAGCACGCGCTTGATCTCTGCGCGGCCGCGCGGTCCCTCGACGAGAACGATCGAGGCGAGCTTCGCCTCGCGCGGCGCCGATGCGAGCTGCGGTGTCGGTCCCTTGCGCGGGAAGCAGCACGCGCCGGAGACCGCGCAGTCGATCCTCGACGAGGCAACCGCCGGCTGTGCGAGCGCGAGCAGCACGAGCACGCCGAAACGGGCCGCGCGGCCCGCACCGTCGTGGTGCAGGCCGCGCATCGGGCGAGAGCGCTCGCCGTGCTTCACCACGAACCGGTCGGGCGGAAGTTGAACGGGTAGTTCACCTGGACGCCGCCACCGTTCTTCGGCTTCGGGAACGAGATGTTCGAGATGACGTTCGCAACACAGCTCGAGACTGTCGTCGAGAAGCCCTTGCCCGCCGCGCTCTGCACCGTGCCGTTCGGCGCGATGTAGAAGCTCACCAGGACCTCGCCACCCTGGTTCGGGTTCGCGAGCAGCTGCTTCTCGTAGCAGTAACCGATCTGGTCGATGGAGCGCTTGATGTACCGCTTGATGATCGCCTTGTCGAGATCACCCTCGGACGTCGGGCGGCCGAGGACCGGCTCGGGCGTCGTCGCGATGTGGTCGCGTGTTCCACCGTTGCCGCGGCCCGGGCCCTTCCAGTTGTCGCCGACCTTGTCGCCGTTACCGATCGTGCCGTAGCGGCCGGTGCCGATGATGCCGCACGGCGGGAATGCACAACCACCGCCCGGGCCACCCCAGTCGTGGACGCCGCCACCGAACGTGCCCTTGCCCGCGCCATCCGCGCCGATCGTCGTGCCGTAGCGGTTCGCACCGTCGAAGCCGCTCGACCAGTCCTGCTGCGCGCCGAGCACCTTGATGCTGTCGACGACGTGCGAGGTGTCGCCGAGCCAGCCGCTGTCGCGCGCCTGAGCGATCGCTTCCTCGCGCGACATCGCGTGCGGCTTCTTGTTGTCCTTCACCTGCATCTGGCCGCTGACGCGCTCTTCCTTCGGGTCGCCGGCCTTGCCTTCGGGCAGCTCCATCGTGGCGCCCTGGCTATCCGCACCGCCGGAGTCACCGTTGTTCTTGTCCGGATCCTGCTCGGGCGGAACGTCGTCCTTCTGGGTGTTGTCGCCCTTGAGCGAGATCTGCTCCTCGTTCGTCAGGTTGACGTTGATGCCCGCATCGGCCGTCGGAATCGTCGAGAGGAACAGCACGAGGCCGAGGTGAGCCGCGAGGGAGCCGGCGACGTACTTGAGGTGCTTGCCGTTCATCGCGGAGAACAGCGGGACCGGTGTCTCCTTCGGCTTCGCGACGGACGACACGAGGAACGTGGTCTGACCCGAGCGCACGCGGATGCGCGCCGACGCGGGGATCGTGATCTGCTGTGCACCCGGCGCCGACTCCGACGGACGCGAAGCGAGCTGGCTCAGCGGCGTGCTCTGACCGTTGACGGTCATCTCGCCGTCCATGCCCTGGCCGAAGTTGAAGACGAACTCGTCGCCCTGGGGCGCGACCATCGGGAAGTCGGGCGACGGCGCGGTCTCGAGCGCGGTCTCGACGCCGGGCGCCGTGCCGATCCGGTAGAACGGGCTCTTCTTCTCCCTGCGAGCGCGAACGAGACCCGCGGTCACACCGAGGAGGCCGAACGCGAGACCACCGAACGCGAGGTAGTCGAGGCCCGGGCCCGAGGTGACGGGACGGAACGCGTGCGCCGGGCGCTTCTGCACGTGGGTCCAGTAGTCGAGCGCGCCCTTGTTGCGGGCGGACTCGGCGACCGACGTCGCGAACGCGATGCCCGAGGTCAGGAGGCACGCGAGACCCGCGGCGGCAAAGCCCCACGTCTTCGGCGTGACCTTGCCCGACTTCGGGTCCATGCAGTGCTTCACGTTGACGACCGAGTCACCGAGCATCGTCGCGACTTCGATCGCCTGCGCCGAACCGAGCTCCTCGGTGGACTGCATCATCATCGGAGCCGGGGCCGCGACCACCGGGGCGCGGGCCGCCATCGGGATCGGAGGAGGCGCGGTCTGCGTGATGGTGGGCATCGTGGCGACGACCGCCGTGGCAGGCGCGTCGACCGTCAGCTCGAGCTGCGTGTCACCAACGGTGATGACGTCGCCGCTCTGCAGCTTCGTCTTGTTGATGCGGACGCCGTTCACGAACGTGCCGCGCGTCGAGCCGAGATCGATCAGGCTGATGTCGTTGCCGAGCACCTCGATGATCGCGTGCATGCGGCTGACGGTTTCATCCGCAAGCTGCAGGTGCGCGGACGGCACCTTGCCGATCTTGAGGACGCTGGCCGAGAGCTTCTCTTCGCGAACAAGCTGGCCGTTGTACGTGATGCGGAACGAGAGAGAGAGCTTCGACATGGATATACCTTCGTCCTTGGCACACGTGTGCCCTGCTCCGACTGGTCCGCGACCCACTCGCGCGCAACCGCGCGCAAGACGTCACGGCTCCTCACAGGAGCGACCGAACGACGACGTATCGTGCGGTCAAGAACTGAGACAGCGGCCCGCGCGAACGGTTCCGCCAATCGTCACGATTCTGCTTGCACAGGAGGCACGCCAAGTTCCGCGATCGCGTGCAACTAGGCCCATGTAGGCGACGTCTCCTGTCGATTGGACTACCGTGTAGGTAGTGCTGGCCGTCAAGGGGTTACGGGTCGCGCTCCCCGACGGGCGCGTGCTGATCGATGGTGTCGATCTCTCGATCGAGCCCGGCGAAGTGGTCGTGCTGCTCGGTGGATCCGGCGCAGGCAAGTCGACGTTCGCGCGCGTGCTGTTCGAGCGCGAGGAGCTCGACGCCGCGGGCTTCGAGATCGTCAGCGCGCAGCTCGATCTCGATCGCGCACAGCTCGGGCTCGTTCCGCAGCGCGGCGCGCTGTTCGATCACCTCGACGTGCGCGGCAACCTCGATCTCGCGCTGCGCCACGCGGAAGGCGAGCAGCCTCCGAAGGAAGGCGAGGCAGCGGAGTGGCTCCAGCGCGTGGGCCTCGATCCCGCGCTCGCGGAGCCGGGCACACCGGTCACCGGCCTCTCAGGTGGACAGGCGCAGCGCGTCGCGGTCGCGCGCGTGCTCGCGTCGAAGCGCAAGCTGCTGTTCCTGGACGAGCCATCGGTCGGTCTCGATCCGCACCGCGTGCGCGTGCTCGCACGGCTCATCCGCGAGCAGGTGAAGGCGCTCGGCATCTCCGCGATTGTCGTCACCCACGATGTCGCGCTCGCAGCAGGCGTGGGCGACAAGCTCTATCTGCTGTCGCTGGAGCACCGGCGCCTCGAGCACCTGTTCGCGGATCGCTGGCCCGGTGCGCTGGAGGATCCGGGTCACCCCGATGGCGAGCGCGGCAAGTGGATCGTCGAGCTCGAGGCAGCGCTCGTCGATCACCTCGAGGAGCACGGCGATGCGAAGCCTCCTGCAGGAACGCCGAAGCCGCGCTCCGCGCTGAGCGGCGTCGGTCGGTTCGCGGAGCCGCTGATCGCACCGTTTCGCGTCGCGATGCTGTCGCTCGTGCGCGCGCCCACGCAGCTGTTCAAGCACCCGAAGGACTTCTTCATCGTCGCGCGCCGCGTGGCCGCGCAGACGCTGCTGCGGCCCCTGCCCTTCTATCTGATCGTGTCCACGCTGATCGGCTACACGGTGCTGTACGTGATCAGCCGCGTCGGCGGCGCCGGCGTGCGACCGGATGCGCTGCTGCGATCGATCGGCGGCAGCTACGTGATCGCCCTCGCGCCCGCGCTCTCGGCGCTGCTGTTCGTGGCCGCATCGGGCAGCGCGACGAATGCGTGGCTCGGCTCGATGGGGCTGACGAAGCAGACGCTCGCGCTCGATGCGCTCGGTGTCGATCGCAAGGCGTATCTCTGGGCGCCTGCGTGGCTGGCGATCGCGATCTGCTACCTGCTCGTCGCGGCGCTGTTCGCGCTCGGGATGATCGCCGGCGGGCTCCTCGTGTGCCGCTCGTACGGCGTGCCGAACGCGTGGGAGCTGCTGACCGGTGACATCCTCGATCCGCGCCCCGAGCGCATGCCGTACGCGCTGCGCGCCGGCTTCCTCGTGTGGATCTATGCGTGGGGCATCGCGAGCGACGTCGTCGCGAAAGGCGGCGCGCCGAAGCCCGAGGCCGATGCGGTGACGCGCGGCATGACCGCGAGCGTCGTCGCGTGCACGCTGTGGGTCGTCGCGTGGGAATTGTTCACCGTCGTCGTGGTGTTTCGTTCGTGAAGGCCATGGCGACGACCAGCGTCGGGGTCGCGGTCGTGCTCGCGCACGCTGCGGGGTTCGTGGCGCTCGCCACGCGCTGTCACGGCACCGACCTCGCGGTGGACACGGCGGCGGCGAACGGGGTGCCGCCGGAGCTCGAGGAGCGCATCGTTCTGGAGGACGACTCGCCGGCGGGACCGGGCCTCAAGCGCAAGCGGTGGAGCGTCACGTATCGCGGCGGCTTCACGCGCGCGGTGGGTGCAGCCCACCTCGAGGGGCCGTTTCAGGATCCGGCAGCGGAGGCGTGCACCGGTCGTGTCGTCGTCGCGCAGCGCCTGCTCGATGACGGCACCGCAAGCCCGGGCACGATCGCGGGGCAGATGAAGCTGATGCTCGAGGCCGAGCTGGCCGAGGAGAGCATCTTCCCGATCGGCGACTTCGAGAAGATCAGCGAGATCTCGCTGCGCTGGGCGCGGCTCGAGTGGCACCCCGAGGATCGCGCGTCGATCGGCGATGCGCCGAACGGGTACGTGCGCGCGATGGTCAAGGTCAACTTCAACCGCGTCGACGTGCCGATCGTGATCGCGCTCGTGCCCTCGGTCGCGACCACCGAGCTGGGCTTCCGGATCGTCACGCGCGCGGAGCTGTCGTTCGACAATCGGGTCGCGCAGTGGATCAGCAACAAGGTCGGCGGTAACTGGCTCGCCACACGGCTCACGCGGCGCCAGCTCGACGGCATGCTGATGTCGACGCTCGCACCGCCGCCGCCGTTCGATCTGCCGGGCGGCAATCAGCTGCGGTTCACGTACTGCGGCGAGCCGGCGGAGATCATCGAGGGCAACTCCGGTGCGCTGCCGTTCGCGGTCGAGATCAATCGGTCGGTGAAGTTCCCGAACGTGCTGCCGCCGAAGCGTGGCAAGGCGCCGCGCGTTGCGCTCGCGCCGAACGCGACGCTCGGGCTCGATCTCGATCTCGATGCACTCAACGCGATCCTGTTCGAGCTATGGCGCACGGGCTTGCTCGACTCGCAGCTCGCCGCCGCGGGCCTCGACAAGGCGTTCAACGAGAACGCGATCGTGCAGGAGTTGCTGACAATCCGCATGTCACCGGTGACGCTCGCGCTGCCGCCGGTGCTCGCGCCCTCGAACGGCAAGCTGCGGATGTCCGCGGATGCACGCGTGACGATCACGGATGGCGTGTCGCCGACGATCGGTCGCGTGTGGGGCGGGCTCGACTTCACGTTCGGTGCGACCGGTGTCGGTGCGGCGAGCGTGGACCTCGGCGCGCTCGAGCTCTCGTGCGAGCGCACGCAGACGGTGCTCGTGCCCTGCTACGCGGATCTCGTGGACGCGATCCGCGGGCGCGGCGATGAGTTTCACGGAGCGCTCACGCAGACCTTCACGAAGCTGCTCGATGACCTGTTCGTGCAGCGGACCCTCGGTGCCTCCGGACTTCCCGCAGAGCTCGTGATCGAGAAGGCCGTGCCACGGGTCACGTCAGGTGGTGGAACTGCGTCGCTGCACCTCGATCTGATCGGTGAGCTACAATCTTCCAGTGAGTGATTTCCGCGAGGCGCTCCTCCAGATCATGGAGCGCAAGAAGCACTGGGCGTGGTCGCACTTCACGAAGGGGACGGTTCCGCGCGACCGCCTCCACTATCACTTCGAGCAGGAGTACGAGACCTACGTCCGTGACTTCCCGGTGATGATCGGTTGGGCGTTCGTCCAGTGCCCGGTTCCCGAGGCGCGGCGCGACCTCGCGGAGAACCTGTACGAAGAGGAGACGGGCGGCCTGATCGCCGGGCGCCCGCACCCGGAGCTGTTCCTCGAGTATCCGAAGGGCCTCGGCTTCGACCTCAGCCGGTTCCAGCGCATCGAGCTCGGCCCCGCCGCGAAGGCGTTCCGCGACACGCTCGATCGCTACACGCAGCGCAACGGCTGGGCGCAGGCCTGCGCCGTGACCACGATCTTCCTCGAGGGCACCGACCACGAGCGCGGCGAGCTGGATCCGAATGCACCGAAGCGCCCGGCGCCGCCGCTCGAAGAGCATCCGCTCGTGAAGCACTACGGCTTGCCGCTCGACGCGCTCGCGCTGACCAAGGCGCACCGCAAGGTCGAAGGCAGCCACCGCGCCGCCGCGTGGCGGATCCTCCTCGACCATGTCCCCGCGTCGTAGCACGCCGGCGTGCTCGCCGCGATGCAAGCGACGCTGACTGCTTGGCTGGCGTACCGCGACGAGGTCGCCGCCGTGTGCGGACTCACGAAGGCATAGCCTCCAGGCACGAGCGGCGAGTGAGCCGTTGTCTCAGGCGGCGCGAGGTGCCGTGGATGAGCCGATCTGCAACCGATGTTGTCACCGCCGCGCGCGGTGGGGCCTCCGCGCACGCGGGACCGCGCTCCTATGGGTCGCCCGGCGCGGCACGCAATCTGGATGGGTTTGATTCATGGCCAACTCGAAGACCGACGAGAAGCGTGACCCCGCCCCGACGCCAGCGCCGCAGATGGAAGCCCGTCCCACCGCCACGCCGCTGTCCCGCGCGGAGAAGCGCGCCCTGTGGACGACCGGCGCGTTCTGGTCTCAGAAGCCCGAGACCGACTAGGTCAATTCCCGAAGCCGCCGAGCTGCGCTGACGCACCGCCCTGCGACACGCGCGCCGCGGACTGGGAGAAGACGGCGAACGCACGCCGGATCTCCGACGCCGAGTTGCCGGGGGTGAGCACCCAGCGATCCGGGATGCCCATCGAGCGGAACACCGCCTTGAAGTCGGTGGTGCCATCGCTGATCCCCATCGCAGCCACGATGTGATTCTCCTGCGCGAGCATGTCGGTCACGATGGCCTTGATGTCCGCCGGCTTGCATCGAACCGAGCCGTAGTCGCCGCCATCGGTGATGATCAACGTGACGGTGCGCACCGCGATACCGGCCTGCGCCAGCTCCTGCGCCTTCGCGATCACCGTACCGAGCACCACCGCGGTCTGGTCATACAGTGGGGTGCCGAGGTTCGGATCGTAGTTCTGCTTCGTCATCTTCACCGCATGCGCGAGTGCGGTGTACGGCGTCAGGACGAACCCGTTGAGGTAGCGCGTGTGAGCGAGCACCTCTCCCGACTGCTTCGCTGCGCCGAGCGCTTCGAGCACGTAGTTGTGCCCATCGCGCACCGCATCGGTGTTGCCGGCACCGGCGATCGACTGCGAGTCGTCGGGCATCATCGTCACGAGCACGACCTCGCTCGCGGTGACGTCATCGATCGTCACGCCGAGCCCGGCCTGGATCTGCAGTCCGACGTCGCACACGTCGAGCGCTGCCATCGACTGCGCCGATAGCGTGCCCTGTGCGTGCGCATCCTCGAGCAGCTTGGTGATCTTCTTGTCATCGTCATCGTTCTTCGACACTGGGTTCTCCTTTAGAGCCGGATGCCCGGCCAGCTGGTGATCGGATCGGTGGAGCGGACGAGGTTCATGCCCGCGTTCGCGAACTTCGCGAGCGCAGCGTCCGCCTGCGGGGTGAAGTCGACGGCGAAGCCGCCCTTGCCGTCGGGAACCGTCACCGCCGACATGCAGTCGGTGACGAGGTAGACCTTCTTCGCGAGCGTCTTGTCCTGCGCGGCGATCTCGTCGAGCAGGTCATCGATCGTGCTCTTCACGCAGTGGCTCGCCGCCTGGCCCGCGATCACGACCGCATCGGCCGCGAGCAGCGTCGATAGAAATTGGGTGTTGCGCTGCGCGAGCGCGGCGCCGTCGAACCGCGACAGCACCTCGGGACGCAGCACCGAGTAGTTCTCGGTCAGCGGGTTGCCGCCCTTCACCTCCACGTTCGACTGCGACGTGCGCGCGAACGCGTGGAACAGCCGCGCCTCGTGAACGATGCCGGCGAGCGCGTGGCCGTCGGAGCCCAGCAGGCAGTGCGGCGGCCAGAGGTAGAGCTGGTACTTGCCCGCCTTCTCGAGCTCCTTCGTGTAGTGCAGCGCCTGCTTGCACAGCCAGGTGTAGTTGCCACCGCAGAGCCACTTCGCCATCGCGGGATTCGGGCGCACCTCGCCTGCCGCGATCTGATCCGAGGTGACCACGCGGTGCGGAGTCAGCGGAGCGTCGTCCTTGTCGAGCCAGAAGCTCGGGAAGAAGATCTGATACGCGAGGTGCGTATCCATCGTCGTGGTGATGTCGCTGATCACTCCCAGGTTGCGATAGATGAGCTCCGCGATCCGCCGCGAGTCGTCGATCGCACCGGTGCCCGAGCGCCCGGCGACGTAGAGCGTGCCCTCGGGGTAGCAGAAGTCCTTCTGCACATCGATGAGGAGCAGCTGGATCCTGACCTCGGCCGAGGCCGAGGGCTTCAGCTTGTGATGCGCCTTCCACGCGGTCGCCTCGGAGGCGATCACCTGTGCGTCGGGCCGGTAGGTGTAATCGGCGGCCTTCTTCGAGTCGTAGAGCTGGGGGAGCGGGAGCACGGACATGGTCTTTCCTTTCAGGTGAGCTGCATGCGGATCGCGTCGCGCCTGCGCGCTGCATCGATGCCGCTTGGTGAGAGAGCCAGGCGATCGCCGGCGCCGATCAGCGCGGCGGTCTCGATGAATGTTCGGGTCTGGGTGATCGTGCCCTGCACGATCTCGATGCGTGCGATGCCCTCGTCCGTCGGCACGAACAGGTGGGGACCTGCCGTGCACGCACCCGAGATGCCGGCAGTCCAGGCCGCATCGGTGAACGTGGAGCTGGCGATCACCTGCGCGTCGGCGCCGATCACGACGCACGTGGTGGCGAGCTTGCCGCCGTCGACGCAGGTCAGCCACAGCCACGCGCGGTCGTCGCCGATCGTGGCGTGCGCCTCGACGAGCTGACCGCGGATCTTCGGCAGCGCGACGCGATCATCGAGCACGCCGCGGTCGGGGCGAAACAGGAAGCCGACGGTATAGCCGGCCGCGCGATAGAAGCCGACGCCGAGCTTCGACCCGACCCACGCGCGCGTCTGCGTCGCGAGCACGCCGCCGATCCGCTCCGGCCCGAGCCGCGTGGATCGCCAGAGCGCGCCCTGATCGAGCCACACCGGTGTGCCGCGACCCACCTCGTACTCGGTCTGCGCGACCGACGGGACCGTGGTCCACCGCAGCTTGCCGTGCACGACGACTGGCGGGAGGTGCGCCGCGGTCTGGCAAGCCGGGCAGCGGACGCGGCCGTGCTCCTCGCCGCAGGTCGAGCAGGCGCGCAGCCGCAGTCGCTCGAGCTCGACGCGCGGGAACGCTCCGCGGTGATCGCGCTCGAACATCGCGCGGAACACGGCGGTCAGCTCGTCGGGGAGGATCCCGAGCGGTCGCGCCGCGCGCGGATAGATGATGTCGGCGGCGAACACGCTGAGTCGCTTCAGCGCACGCAGCGCCGGCGAGATCCGCGCGGCTGGATTCGCCGGCTGGTGCACGCCGCCCCACGGGCCCACGCCGAGCAGCGAGCGAAACGCCATGACCGCGAAGGCGAACCAGTCACTGGCCTCGTCGTGAGGCCGGACCGGCACGAGCTGCTGTGGGTCGCACAGCCGCGGATCGACGAAACGCTCGCTGAACATCGGGCACGCGTAGCCGCCGAACTGATAGCTATCGACATCGATCAGGTGGACGCGACGTCCATCGACGAGGACGTTGAGATCGTTGCAGTCACCGACGACGATGCCGCGCTGGTGCAGCTCGGCGATCGCGTCGTGGAGGGCGAGCAGCGCCGCGACCACGTCTGCACCGGGCACGGGGTTGTCGCGCCGCCACTTCGGCTCGCCGAACGAGTGCAGCGGAACGCCGGTGACCTTCTGCATGAGGTAGCCGACGACGTGCGTCGACTTCTTCGCCGCGAGTGCGAACCCACAGGGCGCGACGACGGCCGCGGGCAGGTTGCCCGGCAGCGCGCGCAGCTTGTGCGGTGCCTCGACGAGCCGCTTGCGCGCGACATCCTGCGCGGACGGAATCCCCTCGAAGTCCGGGTGCTCCGCCGGCTTCCACCACTTGAGCACGCGGCCATCGCCGAGGTCGTAGACCTCCGCCTCGCCGCCCTGCCCGAGCAGCATCGCCGGCGCGAGCGTGACGCGCTGGCCATCGATCCAGACGTTGCGGTTCATGACGGGCTCCCGCGCCACGCGAGGATCGCGACCGCGCCGTCGTCCTGGAGCGCAGCGGGTGCGCGCACCACGCGGCGCGCGTCCCACTCGATCTTCTCCTCGGCACGCGCGAGTACCGCGAGGCGCCGCCGCAGCGCATCCGGGTGCGCGAGGCAGCGCTCGACCGCGATCGCATCGAGGCCAACCTCGGCAATGCCGTCGGTCGCAACGACGATGGTTCCCGCAGCGATCGCGGGCACGACCTCGAGCACCGCCGTCTGCGGCATGCCGAGCAGGTCGTACGCGAGGTACGGCGGCTGGTTGTCCTCGAACGGCCCGAGCTCGCGAGCGCGACCGTTGATCGCGAACCCACCGTCGCCGAGCGCCCACACCGCCGCCTCGTTACCCGCCACCGCGCCCGCGACGATCGTGAACAGGAAGTACTCGCGAAGGACCGTCTCGCGCGCGAAGCACTCCTGCGCAACGGCGGTGCCGAGCATGGTGTTGACGAGCTCGTTGATCTGGAAGACCACCTCGTCGCGCACGCCCGCCCACAGCGCGGCGTCGGATGCCGAGCCGCCGGCCGACAGCCGACGCGACAGCGCCGCGATCACGAGCCGTGCACCGATCCGTGCACCCACCTCGGAGCTTCCACTCGAGCCACAGCCGTCGCACACGACCACGGCACCCGCACCGTCGCCGATCCACACAGCCGCGGCGTCCTGCCCGTTGCGCGCGGCCTTCAGGTGCCGCGAGCCGATGACGGCCGCCGCCGCCGCCCGGATCTGCGAGTTCGTGTCCATGTGACACTTTGATAGTGTCTCGGGAACACTATGTCAAGGACGACGTAGAAATCGCCCAGAGGCCCTGTTTCAAGCGGCTGGAACTTCAGGGCGCGAGCCGTTCGCGCGTCCAACCACCGACATCGCGCCGGTAGCAAACGCGGTCGTGCAGGCGCGAGCGCTGGCCCTGCCAGAGCTCGATCATGTCGGGCACGACGCGGTAGCCGCCCCAGTTCGCAGGCCGCGGCGGTGAGGACTCGCCGAGGGTGGCTTCGAGTGCCGCGAGCCGCTGCTCGAGGAGCGCACGTGTGGCGATCGGCTGCGATTGCGGGGAGGCGATCGCGCCGAGCTGGCTGCCACGCGGACGCGACGCGAAGTATGCGTCCGAGTCGGCGTCGGCGAGCTTCTCGATCGCGCCCTCGACGCGCACTTGCCGGTGCATCGGCTCCCAGAACAGGATGAGCGCCGCGAACGGATGTGCAGCGAGGTCCTTGCCCTTGCGACTGTCGTAGTTCGTGAAGAACACGAAGCCGCGCTCGTCGACCTCCTTCAGCAGCACGATGCGTGCGGCCGGACGATCACGTTCGTCGACGGTCGCGAGCGTCATCGCGTTCGGGGTGGGCAGCCCCGCGGCGATCGCGGCATCGAACCAGGTGCGGAAGGCGGCGATCGGATCCGGATCGCAGTCCGCGGGGTCGAGCGGGACTCCGGCGTAGTCGTCGCCGAAGCGCCACAGCTGGTCCTTCGTCATGGGTCGTTCCTACCACGCGATGTGGCAACGACCGTTCTGTCCTGCGCGGAGGCCGCTGTCTCACATCTTGTGGTCGCCGTGGTGCTCGCCGCCCTTGTGGCCACCGGTGGCCTCCATCACGGCGTGGAAGCTGGTGTGCACGCGCTCGAACGCGGGCTCGAAGGCCGCGGCGTCGTTCGCCTTGCAGGTGCCGTCGAGCGCGCCGACAGCCGAGGTCAGCTCCTGGGTCTTGCCCGTCCACACGGCCGCATCCGTGCCGGCGGGAGGCGCGAGCTTGCCGAGCGCGTCGGCGTTGGCCTGGAGCTCGGCCGTCGCTCCGCAGGTGTCGGTCATCCGCTTCGGACCCTTGTCGGCGTGCCAGCGCGGGGCGAGCACGTCGTGGAACTTCGCGACCTCGGGGACCATGTCCCCGTGCTCCCCGCCGCCGGTCTTCGGCGTGGTCGTCGTCGGAGCCGACTTCTTGCTGCCGCACGCGGCGAGCAGGACGAACGCGATCGTAAGGGCAGTCTTCATGGGCGCGGGCTTCGCACGCTCCCTGCAAGCGTGTCAATCTGACGCCATGCAGCTGTTCATCGTGCGACACGCGATCGCCGAGGAGGCGGAACCCGGTCAGGCGGATGCCGATCGCGAGCTCACGAAAGAGGGCAAGAAGAAGCTGAAGCAGGTGGTGAAGGGCCTGCGAAAGCTGGAGGTCTCGTTCTCGCGCGTGCTGACGAGCCCGTGGAGCCGCGCGGCGCAGACCGCGAGGCTGCTCCAGCCGATCAACGAGGGCGTGCCGCTGACGACCGAGCTGCTCACGAAGTCACCCGGCGCCGAGCTGCTCACCGTGCTCGCCGAAGGCTCGGATCGCACCGCCATCGTCGGGCACGAGCCGTGGCTCGGCGAGCTCGTCGGCTGGCTCGCGTTCGGAGACACGCGCCATGGCGAAGCGCTCGATCTGAAGAAGGGCGGTCTGGTCTGGCTCGACGGACACATGATCCCGGGCGGGATGAAGCTCCGCGCGCTCCTGCCGCCGAAGATCTCGAGCGCCGCTCGCTGATCTACCTGCGCACCGCTTCGCGGTGCTGCGCGGCCCGGCAGAGCCGGGCCTTGCTCATCGTAATGCGCGCATGCCCTTGGCGCGCCGCAGATCGTTGACGGTGCGCGCGACCTGATCGTCGTGAAGGATCAGCTTCGACAGCGCGCCGGTCGTGATGCCGAGCCGCTGCGCGGTGGTCCCGATCTCGAGATCGCCGGAGACGAGCAGATCGATCAGCTCGCCCATCGCAGCCCAGTACTCGCCGGTCAGCCGCGTCTTCGCACCGAGTGGTGCGGTGCCCTTGGATACGAGCGCGGCGAGGCGCGGCGACGGCCGGTAGCCCTCGAGGCGGATCGGTTCGCGGACGGCGAGCGCGATCGCCGCGCGCAACCGCCGTACCGCGTGTAGCTTGTTCTCCGACTGCGAGCGGCTGTCCTCGCCGATCGCCGACATGCCGGTCAGCTTGTGGCGCAGCCGCACCGCGCTCTCGGTCTTGTTGCGGTGCTGGCCGCCGGGCCCCGATGCGCGATAGCGATCGACCTCGCACTGTGCGATCAGCGCGTCGTCACTCGCGAGGAGGTGCGAGGCGCGCTGCACGATCAGTTCGGTTCTGACTGCGGCGTCGACGCGAGCGGCGCGGAGGCGGACGCGGTCTCGGCGGGCTCGAGGTAGACATCCACACCGGCCTTGTCGCCCGCGCGGCCGTACTCGACTCGTGCGATTCCCTCGCCGAGGGCGCCGACGAGCTTCGGCAGCTTGGGATCCACCGGCACCTTCGCATCGGCGCAGAGCTTCTCGATCTCGGTCATCGCGATGCCGGGCGCGAGCGCACCGACGCGCGTGATGGCACCGCCGCGGACGCGGATCGCGAGCGAGAACTGCGGCACCGTGACGGCGCGGAAGCGCTCGAACAGGGCATGCGCGAGCGGCGCGCCGGTGAGCTTCAGGAACGCGGCGTTGAGCGCCTCGACTTGCTCCTCGACCGCGGTACCCGGCATCGCGACCTCGAGCTCGCTGTACGCGTTGTCACCGATCGCCTGCGTGAACCGATTCACGTGCTCGACCTTGAAGTCCTCGACGAGCTTCTTGATCTGGAACTTCGCCTCGTGCGTTCCGAACAGCGCCTCGACGGCGGGCCACGGATGCGGATCCCAGAAGTGCCAGCCGGTCGTGACCTTGCCGCCCCACACACCGATCCACGAACCGACGAGCTTGGGCTCGAGCGCCTCGCCAATGCCGTCGAGCACCGCGGCGTCGCTCTTCGCGATGTTGCAGAGCTTGAAGTAGTCCGCCATCTTCGGCACGAAGCCGCCCGGATCGCCCCACGCGCCCCACCACACGCGACGTAGATCGCTGCCGATCATCGCGAGGTAGCTCACCGACGTACCGTTCGGCATCTCCGTCGGCATCGGGTTGTGCTCGAGCCAGCGGTCGAGGTGGATATCCATCCACTCCTCGATCATCGGCAGCTGCGACAGACTGATCTGCAGGTTCAGCCTCACGGACAGCGCGCGCTGCAGCGCGAGATCGAGCGAGCTCATCCCCTCGACGTTACCTCAATTCAGCACGAGGCGCGCGGTGACGAACACCGACCGCGCGCCGGTGGTCATCGTCTCGCCGCTGATCTGCTGCGCGAAGATCGAGCCGCGTAGACCGACCGCGACGCTGTCCTCGATCCAGTAGCTGGTGCCGAGATTCAAGTAGTGCTCGCGCACGTGCGAGTCGGGCTCGCGGGTGTCGACCATCGCGTACGACGCGCCGACGCCCGACTTCTTCGTGATGTCGAGATCTGTACCGACGGAGAACGTGTACGAGCGAAACAGCTCGGGCAGCCGGTACTTCGAATCGGTCGGATCGAGGATCTCGTTCTTGTTGCGCGAGACGTTCGCGAACGGCGACAGCTTTCCGATCTGCGTGGGGATGTGGCCGCGCGCGCCGAGGCGCAGGTTGTAGCCGCGGATCGTCTGGTCGTCGTCGATCGACTGCTGCGTGTCGAGGCTGTACATCTGGATCTCGGCCTTCGCTTCGAAGTGCTCCGAGCGGAACATCACCGCCGGCGAGCCGAAGTAGATGTGAAGGTTGTGATCGGGCAGGTTGTTCTGGGAGTTTCCGACCTGTGCGGCGGCCAGATAGAATGGACGGTCGAACGGCTGCAGCTTTCCGCCGATCGCGAGCGTGCCGGTGATGCCCGTGGGGTTCGTCGAGTGAAACGTCGCCATGACGGTGAAGTTCTTCGTGATGTCGTAGCTGCCGTGCAGGCCGTTGCCGCGATCGGCGCCGGAGTAGAGCAGCGGATCACGCGTGTACAGATCCGAGTACAGGAGGTCGCCCATGTTCGCGGACACGTAGTCGTAGCTCGCGGGGTCAGCGATGCGGCCCGCGGCGAGGGAGAAGCCCGCACGCGTGTACCGCACGAACTGATCGCGGATCGCGATTGCCGCCTGCCCTTCCCACACGCTCGAGCCATAGCCGAGCGGACCGCCGAGCGCGGCCTCGAACTCGCTGGCGTACGTGATGTACTTGCCGACGCCACCGCGCAGGCCGAGGCGCGAGACCGCGACCGTCGGGTTCTGACCGCTGGTCTTCACCTCGGCGGGCTGATGCAAGCTCTGCAGGTGCATGCCGCCGGCGATCGCGCCGAACGGCTCGATCCAGGTGTGCTGCTTCTTCTCGGGCGCCGGAGGGTCGAGCTTGGTCTCGACGGTGACGGGCGCTTCCTCGGCGGTCGCGACGCGCGCGTTCTCGGGGGGAAACTGGATCTCGGTTTCGGCCGAGGCGATCGCGGTGCTCGCGAGTACGAGCGTGATGGAAAGCGTACGCATCTCAATCCTCCAGAGCCGCGGTGATCTTCGCGAGGCCGGCCGGGCTGCGCACGGCGCCGTAGTGGTTGCGGAAGAAGCCGTTGTAGAAGTAGCCGCTCGTGTCGAAGTCGTTGAGGCCGGTCAGCACGTTGTTCGCGCACGCCGTCGGGTACAGCCGCGACGCATGCTCGGAGACGAACTCGTCCTGCTGCGTGCCGTTCATCAGATCCTTCATCGTGATCGTCGTGTACGAGACCGAGTTCTTGCCGCACGCGCTGCGCTTGCCGAACGCGTAGTCACCGTCGGCGCACGGCGTCTCGAACCAGCCGCCGAACTGACCAGTGTCGGTCGGCATCGGCGGGCCGTTGAGCGGGCGGTGAAACGCGGTCGCGGTGTACTGGTTGCGCTGCCCCATCTGACACGTGACCGTGCCGCGCATCGTGAGGTTCACGCCGCACTGCTTCGCGAAGCTCACGACCCCGTGGTTCGCGCCCGATGCCACGATCACGTCACGCGTGCGCTCGAAGATGTTGATGTCCCACTTGCCGTCCTGCTTCTCGACCCACAGGCGGCGCAGTGCATCGCGCACGGTCGTCGCGCCGAGCGAGAACCCGACGATCGAGACCTCGCGGCCCGGGTTCGCGATGACGACGCGCTTGATCAGCTCCTGGAGGATCGGAACGTTCCAGCCGTGGTCGGCGTTCTTCGGCGTGTTGCCGGTGTCCTTGCCCTCGGGGCTCTTCGGGTCGTCGATCTTATCGGTGCGGAAGTCGACCGCGATCGTGCGGAAGCCCGCGGCGGGCAGCAGCTCGGCGAGCTGATCGCGCGCGGTCGTGTCGGCGGGGAACATCAGCGACGCGGGATCCGCGTGCACGAACTTCATCCAGCCCGTCGGAGTTTCCGAGTTTCCGTGGACCAGGATCACGATCGGCTTCGCCGTGTCCTCGCTGACGCCGGCGGGAAACGGAAACTCGCGCGCCGCGCACGGGTAGCCCGCGATCGAAGCGGGCGTGTAGGTCAGGCCCGCGGTCGTGCAACCCGGGTGCATCGCGCCGCCGGTGTCGGGTGCGATCGCGCGATAGCGGCCGCCCGGATACATCGCGTCGCCGGGCTGCGGCATCGAGATTCCGTCCCACGTGTTCTTCGGCGCGGAGGCGATGCCATCGTGGAAGTCGTATCCCGCGGGCGCGAGCGGGGCCTCCGCCATCGCATGGGCGCATGCCGTCTTGCTGACACCCGGGCCCGCGTCATTACCTTCGCCGCCCGGGTGGCCAGTGCCGCCGAGCTGACAACCCATCACGAACATCAACGAGACGTGGCGCATGCGCGCGGCCAGGAGCAACGCCCGTACCAGTGATGTAGGGCCGGATCCCACGAGGATCCGCTGTTGGTAAGACCCAACTGTGGGCGCCGGCCAACAGGCCGCGCTACGGTCCCCGCGTGCCCACCAACAGGCTCGCCGCGCTCGCGATCGCGCTCGCGGCCCTGGCGGCGGTGCTGCTGCCGCTCTCGATCCTTCGCAGGTGCCGAAGCTCGGCGGATGGGTCCGGGGCGGTCAGCGAGGGCTCGGGCTCTGGCAGCGCCGAGAACGTGTTGCCACCGCCCGCTCCACAGTCGCTGATCGACAGCACGGTCGCATCGATGTTCGGCGCGATCTGCCGGCATCAGGTGAAGTGCGGCATCGGCACGCTCGACCGCTGCGATTACGTCGAGTCGACGATGAAGCAGATGCCGAAGTCACTCTCCGTGCGTCCGTGTCCTGACCTCGACGTCGGGGAGGCGAAGCGCTGTCTCGAGGACATCGCGGTGCGCTCCTGCGATGACTTCGCGAAGTCGCTCGATGTCCTCGATCTGCAGCTCGCGCTCGATCGCGTGCGGTCGTGCCGGCTCGCGTGCGAGTGACTACTGCTTCGTGACCGTCAGCGTGTACGCGCCCGTCGTCGCGGGTGTCTCGTGGTCGACGATGATGAAGTGCTGACCCGCGAACGCCGTGGTCAGCGCGATCGGATTGCCTGTGGAGGCGAACATGTTGCCGAGGCACGTCGGCGTGGCCGGAGACGGGTTGCACGGCGCGATCACGTACGCGCGCACGCCGGTGATGCCGATCAGGTACATGTCTCCCGCTGCCGCGGCGGTGACCCGGTACACCGCGTCCGCGCCGTTCATCACGAAGCCGCCGCACATCGCCGAGATCGTCGAGCTGCGACCCGCGGTCGTGCCCATCTCCGTGCCGCCGGCGGGCAGCACCACGCCCGGGTCCGCGCAGGTGAATGCCGGAACGCGGCCATCGATCATCATGTCCACCGGCGCGTCGCCGATGACATCGCCGAGCGGAGCATCGATCGCGGAGGGCTGGATGCAGCGCTTGTCGGTGCTGCAGACCAGGCCGGAGGGGCACCTGTCGTCGGTGCAGCGGAACTGACCGTTGCCGTAGTCCGCGCTGAACAGACATCCTCCGGTCAGCACGAGCACGCAGAGGGCGAGGTTCCACGGCATAGTAGCGAGCCGTGGAATCCTACCCCGCGCAGCTGGGCCGTTATCAGCTGATCGGTCAGCTGGCGACCGGCGGCATGGCCGAGATCCACCTGGCGCGGCTCGCCGGCGAGGCGGGGTTCGAGAAGACGGTCGTGGTGAAGCGCCTGCTGCCCGAGCTCGTCTCGTCGCCGGCGTACGTCGCGATGTTCCTCGACGAGGGCAAGCTCGTCTCGCGCCTCGATCACCCGAACATCTGCGAGGTCCACGAGCTCGGTCGTGATGGCGCCGAGTACTTCCTGGCGATGCCGTACCTCGATGGCATCCCCGTCACCGAGCTGATCTCGCGACCGCGCGATCCTGATCGCATCAGCGAGCTGCGGGTCGCCGCAGGAGTCATCGTGCAGGCGTGCGCCGGCCTTCACCACGCGCACGAGCTCCGAGATGCCGACGGCTCCCCCGCGGGCCTCGTGCATCGCGACATCTCGCCGTCGAATCTGTTCGTGACATCTGCGGGCGTCGTGAAGGTCCTCGACTTCGGCGTCGCGAAGGTGCGCGGCGCCGCGGAGACCGAGGCCGGAACGATCAAGGGCAAGACGCAGTACATGGCGCCCGAGCAGCTGCTCGGCGAGACGCTCGACCGGCGATGCGATGTGTTCGCGCTCGGCATCGTGCTCTACGAGCTCGCGACTCACCAGCGCCTGTTCAAGCGTGCGAGCGACAACCTGTCCGCGCGTGCGATCCTCGAGGATGCGATCCCACGCGCCGACGAGGCGGACCCCGCGATCCCGGCCGCG
>JACCRC010000166.1 GCA_013813765.1 Deltaproteobacteria bacterium
GTTCTATATCGACGACGGCACGATCGATCGCGACACCTACCTCGTCGCCCGCGACCTCGCGGCCCGCGTCGCACTCGCTGTCGAGCGCGCCGATGCCGTATCCGCGCTCGAGGATGCTCGCCGCCTCGCCGCGCTCGGCCAGTTCGCCGCCGCGATCGCGCACGACATCCGCACGCCCCTGACGAGCATCTCGCTCAACGTGCAGATCCTCCGCCGCAAGCTCCAGCTCTCCGAAGATGATCGCGAGCACCTCGACATCGCCCTCGAAGAGCTCGCGCGCCTCGACAGGTCGGTCGCCGAGATCCTCGACTTCGCGAAGCCCGTGAAGCTCGCGTCCGAGGAGATCGATGTCGGCGAATTTCTCGAGCAGGCCGCGAAGGGCCTCACGCCGGTGCTCTCCGAGCGCGGTGTCATGCTGTCGTTCGAGGCGTCCGATGATCTGACGATCAACGGCGACCCGCAGCGCCTGCGTCAGGTGCTCGCGAACCTCATCGGCAATGCAGCGGATGCCTCGAAGCCCGGCGCGAACGTCGTGCTGCGCGCCACACCAGCGAACGACGGCCAGGTCGCGATCGAGGTCGAGGACAAGGGTCGCGGCATCGGCGCGGACGACCTGCCGCGGATCTTCGAGCCGTTCTTCACGACGCGCCCCGATGGCACCGGGCTCGGTCTCGCGATCTGCCACAAGGTGGTGCGGGCCCACGGTGGTGACATCCGCGTTCGGTCCGTCATCGGCGAGGGCTCGACGTTCACCGTGATGCTGCCGGCCGCGTAGTCACTTCTCGACAAGCGGCATCCGGTTCTCGGGCAGATCGAACAATCCGAACAGCGCGACCGTGGTGCCGCGCACACCGATCACCGCGCCGCAGAGCTTGGCCGGCATGCGCTCTCCGAGGTCTCCGCCGGTACCGACCGCGGCGAACGCGAAGCGCTCGCCATCGTCGCTGCGCAGGTGACCCACGTAGACCCAGCGGCCATCGACGTCGCGCCGCGCGATTTGGCTGATCTCGCCCGCCGTGCACATCAGCTCGCCGCGCGCCGCCGCCGGAGTTGCGACTGCTTCCGCGTGCGTGGTCGCGTTCGCGCCGCTCACGTCGACCCAGCGCAACTTCGTGTAGTGCGCGAGCTGGATCGCGGCGGGCGACAGCGGATCCGCGGTCCCCGACATCGCCGGTTTCGCGATCGCGAGCGCGTCGCCGAACGTCGCTGCCGTGGCGATGCGCACCTCGACGGATGCCGGCACGGGTGGCGGCATTGGCGGCGTGTCCTTGCGACGGGTGCACATCACGAGACCGCCCACGGCAACCGCCGCGACGAGCAGGACGGCTCCGAAGATCAGGCGCGCCGTGCGCAGCTCGCGGCCGGTGATCTCGGGCTTGCGCACTCCGAGCTGCTTCGCACCCGGGGGCGGCGCGGGAATCGCCACCGTCGTGGGATCGGGCCGCTTCGCAGCCTCGATCGCCGCCGGCTTCGCGAGCTCGGCCATCAGCGCCGCTTCAATCATTGCCCACTGGTTCTCGTTCGGCGTGCTGGGCCGCCGCTCGACGCGGTGGGCAAGCCTGCCGAGGCTCGTCGGCTGACGCTCGGGCACGTGCCAGTGCGCGGTACCGACGACCTTGAGCTTCCTGCCCGCCTTGCGCGATACGACGACGCCTCCGTTCATGTCACAGACGACCTTCCAGACGAAGTCGTTGGGGAGCGGACGGTCGTCTGGCTTGTACGTGACCGTCGCGGGCACGGCGCGGTTCATGCGATCGGCGGAGAGATCGAGGTGGAACGTGATGTAGGTGCGCGCGGTGGGCTCCGCGAGCCCGACCGCGACGTGATCGTCGAGCGCTTGCTCGTACGCTGGAGCCGGCGCCGGCGCGGGCTTCGGCGCATCCTTCACGTTCTCGCGCAGCGCCACCTCGACCTGCCGCCACTGTGCGTCGGTCACCGCGTGCGGTGCGATCGATTCGAGGTCCTCCAGGTTTCCGTCGCGCCACCGCGCTGTTCCGATCTCGGTCGTCGCGCCGTCGACCTGCGCGATCAGCTCGACGCGTCCACCGTCGCGAATGACCTTCCACTGCTCCGCGCCCTCGGGCTGAAGCGGATCCGGCTGACGGTGCAACGTGCCGGGCAGTGGGCGGCCGCTCGTCGGATCGAACAGGAACGTGACGTACTTCGCCTTCACGGGCAGCCGATCTGTACCGTATCCGCGATCACCTCGGTCTCTCGCGGAGTGAAACGAAACGAGCCAGGGTAACGAAACGTTCCCGGCGACAGCGCCGACTCATGAGCTAATTCGCTGGATTTGCTGGGGACACGGGCGGCACGAGGGATGCTCTTACCCCGCCGCATGTGGACGCTGGCTCGCAAGCTCCTGCTGCACGACCGGCTTCGGTTCATCGTCGCGATCGCCGGCGTGAGTGTCTCGGTGATGCTGGTGCTGGTCCAGGTCGGCCTCTACTTCGGCTTCATGGACACGGCGTCGTCGCTGATCGACGCGAGCAAGGCCGACATCTGGGTCGGAAAGAAGAGCAACGACTCCTTCGAGTTCGCGACGCCGTTCGACGAGCGCACCTACTACAAGGTCGCCTCGGTCGAGGGTGTCGATCGCGCGGACCGCGTCCTGATCAACTTCGCGCAGTTCAAGCTGCCCGATGGCGGGGACCTCGGCGCCCAGATCGTCGGCGTCGACACCACGCCCGGGAAGGCGCCGCTGCTCGCGCCGTGGAACGTCGTCGAGGGCGATGCGCAGCGGCTCACGCAGCCAGGCTCGATCGTGATCGACAAGAGCGAGGTCGAGAAGCTCCACATCGAGCACCCGGGTCACATCACCGAGGTCTCCGGCGTTCGCGCCGAGGTCGTCGCGATGACCTCCGGCATCCGCTCGTTCACCACCTCGCCGATCGTGTTCACCGACATCCGCACGGCGCGCAGCTTCATGCCGAACCTCGGCGCCGATCCGATCACGTACGTGCTCGTGAAGGTCGCCGAGGGCACCGAGGTCGCCACCGTGCAGGCGCGGATCAACGCGCTGCCGCACCTCGCCGCCTACACCACGAAGCAGATGTCGATGCGCACGCGCGACTACTGGTCGAGTCGCACCGGCGTGGGCGCGGGCTTCTTCACCACCGCGGTGCTCGGCATCATCGTCGGCTTCGTCGTCGTCGGGCAGATCCTCTACAGCGGCACGCTCCAGTACATCCGCGAGTACGGCACGCTGAAGGCGATGGGCGCGAAGAACAGTGCCGTCGTGAAGGTCATCCTCTCGCAGGCGATGATCTCGGCCGCGCTCGGGTTCGTCGTCGGTGCGCCGCTCGCGATGGGCATGCGCGCAGCCATGAAGGGCGCGAACCTCACCGTCGCGCTGTCCCCGGAGCTGTACGCGGTCACGCTCGTCATCACCGCCGTGATGTGTGCGTTCGCCGCGCTGCTCTCGATCGTCAAGGTACTGCGCCTCGACCCGGCCTCCGTGTTCAAGGCGTGAGGAGCAAAGACATGACCGCCGCACTCGCTCTCTCTGAATCGTTCCCGCCGCTGTCGGCCGCCCAGGGCACGCTCGCGCGCCTCGTCGGCATCGGCAAGACCTACGGCACCGGCGAGAATGCCGTCGCCGCGCTGTCGAACGCGACGCTCGATATCCGCGCGGGCGAGGTCACGCTGATCGAGGGCCCGTCGGGCTCCGGTAAGACGACGCTGATCTCGATCCTCGGTCTCCTCCTGACGCCGACCGCCGGCGAGGTGTGGATCGAAGGCCAGAACGTCGCCGGCCTCGGCGAGCGCGCCCTCCCCGGCCTGCGCGCGCGCAACTTCGGCTTCGTGTTCCAGGGCTTCAATCTGTTCCCCGCGCTGACCGCGCTCGAGAACGTCGCGATGGCGATCCAGATGAAGGATCCGAAGGCAAAGAGCCCGAAGGGCGAGGCGAAGCGCTTGCTCGAGCTCGTCGGCCTCGGCCCGCGCATGCACCACCTCCCCGCGGACCTGTCGGGCGGTCAGAAGCAGCGCGTCGCCATCGCACGCGCGCTCGGCGGCAACCCACCGATCCTCGTCGGAGACGAGCCCACCGCGGCGCTCGACACGAAGACCGCGCTCTCGGTGATGGAGCTGCTTCGCGAGCTGGCTTCCAATGCCGGCCGCGCGGTGGTCGTCGTCACCCACGATCCTCGCCTCGAGCGCTTCGCCGATCGCGTCGTCCGCGTCGAGGACGGCCTCATCCAAGCTATCGACCCCGTCGTCCACGCGTAAGGAGCTCACCATGAACAAGCTGATCAAGTCCGTCCTGCTCGCTGCTCCTCTCGCCGCGGGCGCTGCCTACTGGTTCCACACCGACACCACACCCGCCGCTGCGGGGCCAACGATCACGACGCGCCCAGCGACGCTCGTCGCGCCAGGCCGCGTGGAACCCGTGCGTGACGCGGTGAAGCTCGCGTTCGAGGCGCAGGGCCGGATCGTCGCGATCGAGGTCGACGAGGGCAATGCCGTCACTGCAGGCCAGGTGCTCGCGCGCCTGGATGATCGCCTCGCGAAGGCGCGCGTCTCCGCCGCCGAGGCGCAGCTCTCCGCCGCGAAGGCGCGCTACTCGCTCGCTCGCCGCGGACCGCGCGGTGAGGATCTCGCCGCCGCGCGCGCCGATGCTGACGCTGCGACCGCCGCCGCTGCGCACCGCGACGCCGAGAAGTCGCGCAGCGAGGCGCTCGGCAAGACGGGCGCGGTGTCGACGTCAGTCGTCGATGGCGACGACGCCGCTGCTCGCGTCGCGGCCGCGCAGGCCGCCGCTGCGAAGGCGCGCTACGCCTCGCTCGCGAAGGGCTCGCGCATGGAGATGATCGAGGAGGCCGCCGCCGCGGTGCAGCTCGCGCAGTCCGAGCTCGACGCCGCGAAGGTCGCGCTCGATCAGACCGTGCTCCGCGCGCCGAGCGACGGCGTGATCCTGCGCCGCACCGCCGAGGTCGGGGCGCTCGTCACGCTCTTGCAGCCCACCGCGATCGTGACGATGGCAGATCTCCGCAACCTCGAGATCCGCGCCGAGGTCGACGAGGCGGACGTCGCCGCGATCGCCGTCGGTCAGCCCGCCTTCGCGATGGCGGACGCGTACGGGGCTCGCAAGTTCCCGGTCACGATCACCCAGATCACGCACGAGCTCGGCCGCAAGACCGTGCGCGATGACGACCCACGCGCGCGCGTCGACACCCGCGTGCTCGAGGTCGTGGCCAGCTTCGACGGCGCGCCCGGCGTCGCGCTGCCGATCGGCCTGCGAATGAGCGTGTACGTCGGCAAGTAGCCACCGCCGCGTCGGTCTGCGAGTCCGCTCACGGCTTGGCGCGGATGATCACGCGCGCCGCCGGGAGCTGCGCCAGCTTGCGCGCCTCGTCGAGCCGGTGGTTCGCACGGTCGGCCTTGATGAGCCCTTGCACGGTCCACCACACGCTGCAGATCAGCTGGACCAGCGCGACCATCACCGCGGTCGGCCACGAGCCGACCGCGAAGAACGCGACCGGCAGCAGCAGGAACGCCACGAGCCCGCGCCGCCAGATCCGGTTGCCGTGCCGGGCCTCGCGGCCGAGCCGCTCGATCGCGAACGCGGGACTGCGGGTCTCGAAGTCGTAGCCGCACGTGCAGCGCGGCGTGCGCGCGGGCCAGGTCTGCGCGCAGACCAGGCAGGTCAGCGGCCCGGGATCAGCCACCCCGGCTCACTCGATCAGCCGGGCCGGTGGCAGCTGGCCGAGGGTGGTCGCGGCGGCGAGCTGGCTCTCGATGTCCTCGAGCTGCGTCTGGGCC
>JACCRC010000185.1 GCA_013813765.1 Deltaproteobacteria bacterium
GGGCAGGTGGCGCTCTCGCTCGTACCAGCCTGCGAAGTCGTCGTAGTAAGCGCGGTTGTCGAGACGGGACATCGGAACCCCCGGGACTCTACATGATCGCGATACGATGAACGGGATGGTGCATACCCTGGTGATCGTCGCGCTCGCACTGTGTGCGTGCGGGAACAAGAAGGCGGCCGACAAGCAGGAGGACAAGGCGGTCGCGACCTCTGCCGACAAGCCGGCGGACCCCACGGCTGCACCCGCTGCACCCGCTGCACCGACTGGCGCGCAGCCAACGGCAGGCGCGGATCCGTGGTCGGCGCCCGGCGCTGGCGGCGCCGGAGCCGGTGGCGGTGGCGGTGGCGGTGGCGCCGGTGTCGTTGCTGCGCCGTCCAACGATACCGACGATCCCGACGAAGGCGGAGAGGTCGCGGCGGAACCGGTCGCGGTTGCTCCGCCTCCCCCGCCGCTCGCCAACGATCGAGCCGGCCTGATCGCGCAGCTCTGCGTACGCGACCAGGAGTGCGGGTGCCCGGTCGAGAACTGCGAGGAAGGCTTCATGAAGCTGACGACGATCACGAACAGCGCGTGGGCGTGCATCGTCCAGCAATCGTGCGAGACGCTGTGCGCGCCGAACAGCGGTGCGCCCGGAACTGCCCTCCACAAGGCCTGCCTGGCAGGCCCTGCCGGCGGCGGCGGCGGCGGTGCCCGCAAGGCCTGTCGCAGGAGCAGCGACTGCGGCGGCTCGTTCGAATGCTGCAGCGGACTCTGTTACGAGATGGGCACGTCGATGTGGATCACCGCGTGCCAGATGCCGACCGGCAAGTTCTGACTACGGAACCGTGATCGTCACCGGCTCCATCGCCATCCCGCATGGCGAACCGGAGCTACAGCTTCGAGAGGAGCTCTTTCTTCTTCTGCTCGAACTCGGCGTCTGTGAGGATGCCGGCGGACTTCAGCTCGCCGAGCTGCTTCAGCGTCGACATGATCTGCTCGCGCGTCTCGCCGGCGGGCTTCGCCTGGTTCGCGTTCGCGTTGCCCATCATGCCGGCCATCTGGCCTGCCATCGCGAAGCCCATGCCGATGCCCGCGCCCTGGAACGCGCCGCCACCGTCGCCGCCCTTCTTCATGCCCTCGGCAGCGCCCATCATCATCTCGGCCTGCGCGAGCTGCTGATAGCCCGCCATGCCGCCCGATGCGTTGACGTACGCCATGCGCTCGACGAGCTTGTCGAGCCGATCCTTGTCGGCCTGATCCATCGAGATCGAGAAGTCGCCGAACCGGATGATCTCGACGCCGTACGGCTCGATCTGACCGCGGACCTTCGTCAGCGTGGAGGCCTCGATCTCGTCGGTGTACGCGCCCGACGTGACCTTCATCAGCGGCCAGTTCTGCTTGACGATCAGCTCGGCGATGTCGTCCTTCATCACCTTCTGGACCTGGCTCTTGAACCAGCCGACGAAGCCCTCGTTCGAGGTCGCGCGCTGGCCGACGAGCCCGATCACGAGCTTCGTGGGATCGATGACGCGGGCGCTGAACTCGCCGTGCACCATGATGCGGACGCGAAGCTGCGTCTGCGGGTCCTGCACGTCGCCGATCGACGTGCCGAACTTGATCGACGCGAGCTCGCGCGTGGTGACGAAGAAGACTTCACAGATGAAGACGTTCCCGCCGGTGAACTTGTCGACCAGCTGACCGAGGAACGGGATGTTCGAGGCGTCGAGCGTGTGCCGGCCGGCCGAGAAGCTGCCGACGTACTTTCCGTCCTTGAAGAACAGCGCGACCTCATCGGAGTCGACCGTGAGCTGCGCTTTCATCGGGATCGTCTGATCGGGGTGCTTGTAGACCCACTGATCCTTGTGCTCGTCTGGCCGGGCGATCGCCAGCTCCCTCACACCACCCTTGATGAAACTCATGATTCCCATTGCCCGAAACTAGCATACAGTCCGCCGCCTATGCGTCTCCTCTCGATCTCGCTTGTCCTCGTCGGTGCTCTCGTCGCGTGTGGACCTTCCGGCCGAGGTGATGACACCGGCGGAGGTGGCGACGGCGGTGACGGAAGCGGCGGCAACTTCGCCGAGCTGAAGGGCAAGGTCTGGGCGCCGAACCAGGCTCCGGGCCAGGCGATGGCGGGGCAGGAGATTCCGATCGCCGGCGCGCTCGTCTACGTCAGCGCGACCAAGCCCGATCCCATTCCGGATCGCGTGTACTGCGAGCAGTGCGTTCCCACGCCGAGCGGCGGCGCGCTGACCGGAGCGGACGGCAGCTTCAGCCTGCAGGTTCCACCCGGCAGGTACTGGGTCGTGATCCAGAAGGGGCAGTTCCGGCTCGAGGCCGAGTACGAGCTGCAGCTCGGCACGCTCGAGCTGCCGGCGCCGCAGACCACGCTGCCCAGCACGTGGGATCCCGCGACCGGCCGCTACATGCCGCGCATGGCCATGGCGACGGGGACCAACGATCAGATCGAGGACATCCTCGGCAAGCTCGGCGTCGGCACGATGTCGGGCAACACGTTCCAGAACCCGATGGGCGAGAAGGGCCCCGAGCTCGACATCTACGACTACGAGGGCACCGCCGCGGGCTCGGTGACGTTCCTGCTGTCGAACATCGCCGAGATGCGCAAGTACCACATCATCTTCTTCCCCTGCTCCGTGTCGATGAGCGACGTCGACACGCTGCTGCAGAACCAGACGATCCTCGGGAACATCCGCCGCTACGTCAGCGAGGGCGGCAAGCTCTATGTCACCGACTGGTCGGGCGAGCTCGCGGATCGCGCGTTCCCGCAGCAGGTCGTGCTCGGCGACTCGGGCACCGACAGCGACGGTACGTACGACGCGACCACGTTCACGGGCACGCTCACCACGGTCGGCGATGCCGACGGCGGGCTCTACGAGGCTCCCGACGGCAAGACACTCGATGCCGAGCTCGGTGCGTGGCTCGGCCTCCAGATGGGGCCGACCGAAGGCGGCACCGGCGTCTCCATGTACAACCCGCAGTCGTTCGTGGTCACGGATCTGTGGAACTGGGTGAAGAAGATGAACACCGTGCAGATCGGGGTCGATGGGACGGGCATGCCCGTGTACGACGCTCCGAAGGCCTGGGTCTCGGGCTCGAAGTCGGGCACCACGGGCGCGATGAATCGCCCGATTGCGGTGACGTATCAGCCTGCTGGCTGCGGCAAGGTGCTGTTCACGACGTTCCAGACCGCGAACGGCGAGCACGACGGCCTCTATCCCCAGGAGCGCGTGCTGCTCTACCTGATCATGGAAATCACGACCTGCAGTGATAACCCGATCCTGTAGGGCGGTCAGACAATATCGCTTGTGGTTTCCGCGGGGCTTCCTAGTATCGCCCCCCAATGAGGGGCCTCGTTGTTTCTGTCGCCATTGGTTTGTTCTCGTTCCTCGTCGCGTGTGGTCCGGAACCACGACGCAACGGTGAAGGCCCTGACGGCGTAGGTCCCGACGCTCCGGTTGGCAGCACCGGTCCCGAGGTCTGCACCGACGCGATCGACAACGACGGTGACGGTCGCGCCGACTGCGGCGATCCGGACTGCTCCGGCAAGGACGGCTGCCCGGTGTGCGGCGCCGTCGAGAACCCGCAGGCCACACCGCTTGCGCTCCCCGACGGTCTGTCGAGTGGTGCGATGTGCACGACCGACGCGCAGTGCGGCGGCACCTCGCCGAACTGCGTCGCTGGCGAGTGCCACGCGTCGTACACGTCCACGCTGAACTTCGTCGGGTTCGCGCCCAACGCGACGCTCACCGACCCCACGAAGCTGCTCAACGTGTGCGTCGTGATCGAGCACAGCTACCTCCGCGATCTCCAGATCGAGCTCATCACGCCGCCCGACAGCTCGGGCATGAAGCGCGTGTTCATCCTCGACAAGTGGTACGACCGCACCACGGCGGAGGAGATCTACCTCGGCGGGGCGAACGACAACGACACCGCCGCGAACCCGGTCGCCGGAACCGGCGAGCTCTATTGCTGGACGCCCACGGCGATGACCGAGATGATCGACCACACGACGGGTGTCGCGGGCCCGACGACGCAGCTCCCCGGCGGGCTGTTCGGACCCATCAAGAAGCTCACGCCGGGCGACTTCAAGGCATCCTCGGTGTGGAGCGCCCTCGGGGGCGTGACGCTCAACGGCGCCTGGACGATGCGTGTGACGGACCTCTGGGTGGACGACAACGGCTTCATGTTCAAGTGGTCGATCAAGTTCGACCCCTCACTGGTGTCTGACTGCTCCGGGCCGATCATCCTCTGATACGGTCCGCGCGATGACCTCGCGCCGCCTGATCGCCCTGCTGGTCGCGATCAACGCGGTGCTGATCCTCGCCGGCTACGTGATCGCGCCCGCCGCGAGCGTGTGGGTGTCGGTCTTGACGAACGTGCGGCCGGGCTCGGGGCTCAAGGTCGGCCTCGTGTTCGACGTCGGCGGCAAGAACGACAAGTCGTTCAACGAGGCGGCGTGGCGTGGCCTGCAGCGCGCGCACGAGGAGCTCGGGGTCGAGGTGCAATTCATCGAGCCCACCGAGGGCGCGGATCGAGAGAGCGCGCTGCGGACGATGGCGGCGCGCAAGATCGATCTCGTGATCGGCGTGGGCTTCATCTTCGGTCCGGACCTCGAGCGGCTCGCGAAGCAGTTCCCGAACGTGAAGTTCGCGGGCGTCGACTACAGCCCATCGCCCGGGGTAGGTGACCTCCCGAACCTCGCGGGGCTCCGGTTCCGCGAGCACGAGGGGAGCTTTCTGGTCGGTGCGATCGCGGGGCTGACCACGAAGACGAAGATGGTCGGCTTCGTCGGTGGGATGAAGATCCCGCTGATCCGGAAGTTCGAGGCGGGTTACGAGGCGGGCGTGAAGCACGTGTGCCCGGAGTGCCGCGTGCTCGCCGCGTATGCGGGGACCGAGCCGAAGGCGTTCGCGGATCCGTCGCACGGCGAGGAGCTCGCGAGCGCGCAGTACAACAAGGGCGCGGACATCATCTTCCACGCGGCGGGCAAGACCGGCGATGGTGTGTTCGCGGCGGCGAAGCACGCGGGCGCTAAGGCGATCGGAGTCGATAGCGATCAGTACGATTCAGCGCCGTGCTGCGTGATGACGTCGATGGTGAAGGCCGTCGATGTCGCCGTGCTCGAGGTCGTGAAGGACATCATCGCGAAGAAGTTCCGGCCGGGACTGCACGAGCTCGGGCTCGCGGAGAACGGCGTCGGATTCGTCGCGGACGAGCGCAACCGCGCGATGCTGCCGCCCGAGGTGGTCACGAAGGTCAACGCGATCTCCGCAGAGATCGTGGCGGGCAAGATCACGGTGCCCGACCAATGACGGCCGCGATCGCCGCCGCGGTCGACAAGAGCTACCCCGGGTGCGAGGTGCTCCGCGGCGCGACGATCCGCGTGCGGCCGGGAACCGTGCACGCGCTGGTCGGTGAGAACGGGGCAGGGAAGTCGACGCTCGTGAAGATCATCGCGGGCATCGTGACTGCGGATGGGGGCACGCTCGCGCTCGGCGAGCGAACGGTCGACGTCGCGAGCTGGAATCGCGGCGCCGCGCGGCTCGCCGGCGTGGGTATCGTGCAGCAGCACGGTGCATCGGCGCCGACGCTGAGCGTCGTCGAGAATGCCGTGCTCGGCACCGAGGGCGGTCCGATGCTCGCGCTCGATGCGCCGGCGAGCGAGTTGAAGAAGCTCGGCGACAAGATCGGCTTGCCGATCGATCCACGCGCGCGTGCCGGGTCGCTGTCGCTCGGTGCCGCGCAGCGCGCGGAGATCGTGGCGGCGCTCTATCACGGGGCGAAGCTCTTGATCCTCGACGAGCCGACCGCGGTGCTCGCCCCGGTCGAGGTCGAGGGCCTGCTCGCGCGGCTGCGAGCACTCGCCGCCGAGGGCATGTCGATCGTGATCGTCACGCACAAGCTCGACGAGGTGCGCACCGTCGCCGATGACGTCACCGTGCTGCGCGCGGGCGAGACCGTCGCGACGTTCTCCACGGTCGACGCGCCGCTCGATGTCGCCGCGATCGCGCGGGCGATGGTCGGCAGCGACCTGCCGCCCGGCGAGAAGGTGCCTGCGCCCGCCGCGGACGCGAAGGTCGCGCTCTCGCTGAAGGGCGTGTCGTTCGGAGAGCTCGCCGACGCGACGCTCGAGGTCCGCGCCGGCGAGATCGTCGGCGTCGCCGGCGTCGACGGCAACGGGCAGCGCGAGCTCGCACTCGCGATCACCGGCCTCGCACGCGGATCGGGAACCATCATGCTCGGCGGGCGCGACGTGACCGCCGCGTCGCCCGCGCGCCGGCTCGGCGCCGGACTCGCCCACATCCCCGAGGACCGCCACCGCGGCGGCCTGATCCTCTCGGCGACCGTCGCCGACAACCTGACGCTCGGGCGCGCCGACATCACCGGCCGCTTCCGGATCGATCGCGCGCGCGTCGCCGCTGCGGCGAGGGCGCAGATCGAGCAGCTCGACATCCGGCCGCCAAACGCCGACGCGCTCGTCGAGTCGCTCTCCGGTGGCAACCAGCAGAAGGTCGTCGTCGGTCGCGAGCTGTCGCGGCCGAACCTCGTCGCGGTCGTCGCCTCGCAGCCGACGCGCGGCGTGGACCTCGGCGCGGTCGCGCGGATCCACGAGCGCCTGCGCGCCGCCGCGACCGCCGGTGCCGGCGTGCTCGTGATCTCGGCCGACCTCGACGAGCTGCTCGCGCTCTGCCACCGCATCGTGGTGCTCCTCCGCGGCAAGATCGCCGGCGAGCGCACGACGCGCGAAGAGCTCGGCGCGCTGATGACGGGGGCGGCATGACCGGGCCGCTCGCGTTCTGCCTGCGTGCGAACGGCCAGCTCGAGCTCGCGACGCGCGGTGATCGCGAGGAGGCGCGGCTCGCGCTGCTCGGCGGCCGCAGGATCCGCGCGCACGTGTGGCTGCCGCGCGATACGGCTCGCGGGATCGCGGGACCGGCGGCGCTCGCGTTCAGCGGCCAGCACATCACCGCGATCGGCTACGGCACGCGCCCGCTGGGAGCGACCTGATGGGAGAGCGCTCGCTCGTCGACTGGCTCCGGCCGAGCGCGAACCTCAAGCGCGAGCTCGAGGCCGCGCTGATCGCCGTGCTGTTCGCGGTCGCGATCGGCAGCGTGCTCATGCTCATCGCGGGCAAGGCACCGGGCTACGTCTGGTCGCAGATGCTGATCCGGACGTTCAGCGACAGCTACTGGACGGGCCAGCTGCTCTACAAGGCAACGGGCCTCGCACTGACCGGGCTCGCGGTCGCGCTCGCGCTCGATGCGGGGCTGTTCAACATCGGTGCGGAGGGTCAGCTGACCGCGGGCGTGCTCGCGTGCGCCGTGATCGGAACGTCTTTGCCGGAGAGCACGCCCGCGATCCTGGCCATTCCGCTCTGCCTCGCCGGTGCCGCGGCGGCGGGTGGGCTCGTCGGCGGCGTGATCGGAGTCCTCCGCGTGACGCGCGACGCGCACGAGGTGATCACGTCGATCATGCTGAACGCGATCGTCGCCGGGCTGGCGCTGTACGCGGGCAACACGGTGCTGTTCAAGGGCGGCACCACCACGGGCGCCCCGATCGTGGAGGGTGCACGGCTTCCGCAGCTCGGCTTCGGTGGCAGCTCCGCCTCGGTGGCGATCGTGATCGCGATCCTCGCGATCGCGCTCGTGTGGTGGCTGCGCTCCAGCACCACGATCGGCCAGGCATGGCGCGCGGTCGGCCGCGATCCCGATGCCGCGCGCTCGGTCGGCATCGATGTCGCGAAGGTCCGGATCTTCGCGATGGTCGGCTCGGGCGCGCTCGCCGGCATCGCGGCGGCGAACTTCGTGCTCGGCCACAAGCACGCGTTCGAAGAAGGGCTCGGCCGCGGCACCGGCCTCCTCGGCATCAGCGTCGCGCTGCTCGGCCGCACACACCCGGCAGGCGTCGCGATCGCGGCGCTGCTGCTCGGCTTCCTGTCGTCGGGTGGTCTCGCGGTCGCCGACATCGTGCCGAAGGAGCTGATCGAGATGCTCCAGGGTGTCGTCGTGCTCGCCGTCGCGTGTGCCGGCCCGTACGTGCGTCGAAAGGCGGTCGCATGAGTGACGTGTTCACGCTCGCGTTCCTCGCGCAGCTGATCCGGATCGCGGTGCCGTACGCGCTCGCGGCGATGGGCGGCGCGATCACGGAGCGCTCCGGCGTGATCGATCTCGCGCTCGAGGCGAAGCTCCTGTTCGGCGCCTTCGCCGCCGCCGCGTTCGCGCACTCGACCGGCTCGGCATACGCCGGCGTCGCGGGCGGCATGATGGCGGGCGTCGCGGTCACCGGCGTGCAGCTGTTCTGCTCCCTGCGCCTGCGCGCGGATCAGGTGATCGTCGGCGTCGCGCTCAACGTGATCGCGCTCGGCGGCACGCGCTTCCTCTTGCAGCTCATCTATCACGAGGGCGCGAACTCCCCGCAGGTGCCGGCGTTCGGGCACGACGTCGTCACCAACCCGATCGTGTGGCTCGCCTTCATCGCCGCGGTCGCGCTGCCGTTCGCGCTCGTGCGTACGCGGTGGGGCCTTCGCCTCCGCGCGGCGGGCGATCGGCCGGACTCGCTCGTCACCGTCGGTGTCGCGCCCTCGAACCCCCGGATCTACGCCGCACTGGTCGGCGGTGCGCTGACCGGCGCCGGGGGAGCGCAGCTCACGCTCTCGGTCGGCGGCTTCGTGGCGGACATGTCGGGCGGGCGCGGCTACATCGCGCTCGCGATGGTGATCCTCGCGGGGTGGCGGCCGGCGCTCGCTGCGGTCGCGTGCGCGGGCATCGCGTTCGCCGAGGCGTTCAACATCCAGCTTCAAGTATCCGATGTCGGCATCCCGAACGAGCTCGCGCAGCTCGTTCCCTACGTGCTCACTCTCCTCGTCCTCGCGATCGCAGGCGGCAAGCACGGCAAGCCGCCGCGGTCGCTCGGCAAGCTCTGACCATCCAAACTCGACGCTCAGCGCCGGGTCGGCCGCGCGCATCGCGATCGTGACTTCGACGGTCGCGGCGGTATCGGTGAGGTCTTTCGGCACGCCGTTGGCAAGCACGGCAAGCCGCCACGGTCGCTCGGCAAGCTCTGACCTAAGGCGAGGCGAGTGCCTGGAACGTCGCGAGGGTCTCCATGCGCAGCGTCGTCGACGCGCGCAGCCTGCCTCGCACGATCAAGAGATTCATTTCGCTCTTGTCGTGGCCATCGCCGTCCACCGCCAGGCGGTCGAGCGGAATGACGAGCAACCGGGTGTTGGTCCGTTCGGCAGAGGTGAGGCGCGCGCACTTGCTGGCGCGGCTCCGCACCCGGTTCGATCACGACGAGCACCGGCGGCGTCGTCGGGCGCGGCTTCGTCCCGCCGCACGCGGCGATGGCAAGCAGCGCGACCACCCCGAGTGCCCGCACCGGCTAGCGCCGCCGGGCGCGCGGCTTACGGGCTCGGGGCTTCCGCGTCGTGGTCTTGCTCTTGATTGCGAACACGTCGTCGACCCGGATCTTGATGTCGAAGCCCGGGCTCTCGATGGCATCGCCGGATGCGTACCAACCCGCTGAGCGATACAGCGATCCGTCGAGAGAGAGCACTTCCACTTCCTGGGAGTCGGGATCGACGAGCCAGTACTCGGGGACACCCGCGAGCGCATAGAACCGCCGCTTGCGCACGCGATCATGGGAAGCGTTCGCACGTGAGACGACCTCGGCCACGAGCGCCGGTGCGCCTACAAGCCCGCGCTTGGTGATGATGTTGCGCTGGTTCGCGCCGATCACGAGCAGGTCAGGCTGCACGACCCGCGTCTTCGAGAGGACCACGTCGATGGGAGTGAAGTGCACCGTGCCGAGTCGTCGCTTTTCGATCTGCGCGGCCATCGCCTGGAACAGGCGTTTCAACACTTCCTGATGATCGAACGTCGGTGCCGGGCTCACGACCAGCTCGCCGTGGAGGATCTCGTACTTCTTGCCGTCGCGGACAGGCGGCACCGTGACCAGGTCCTCGTACGTCCACACCGTGTGCTCCTGCGGGTCCATCGCGCCTCCATGAGGATAGCGCGCATCCGCTAGCGCGAGGCCAGCGAGATTCTGCGACAACCGTCGAGAATCCGGTGGGTGGGTTTCCGGCCGGTGGCCGACGGCTACTGCACCCGCCGCTACATCTGATCGGGCGCCGCGATGCCGAGCAGACCGAGGCCGGTCGCGAACGTCGCCTGCACCGCAGCGACGAGCGCGAGGCGCGCACGGCGGGTGGGCAGGTCCTCGCAGATCACGCGCAGCGACGGATCGCCGCTGCCGAGCGTGTACCAGCGGCTGTACTCGCCGGCGAGCTGCAAGAGATAGTGCGCGACGCCGTGCGGCTCGCTGTTGTCCGCGGCGCGGACGACGACGTCGGGTAGCTCGAGCAGCTTCTTCGCGACGGCCCACTCCGCGTCGTGCGTCAGCAGCGAAAAGTCGACGCCGTCGATCGAGGCGATCGTCTCACCGGCCTTGCGCGCGATCGAGGCGCACCGCGCGTGCGCCATCTGCACATACGGACCGGAGTCGCCCTCGAGCGAGACGGCCTTCTCGAGATCGAAGTCGATGTCCTTGTCGCGCTGGGTGGCGAGGTTCGCGAACACGATCGCGCCGATCGCGACCTGCGGCGCGACGACGTCGACGACCGAGGGGGGCAGGTCGGGATTGACCTTCGCCATGATCGCGCGCACGTCGTCCTCGGCGATCTTGAACACGTCGCGCATGAGCACGGCGCCGTAGCGCGTTGCAGCGCGCTTGCCCTCGACGCGGATCAGGCCGTACGGCACGTGCTCGCACTTCGCGGCCCACTCGTAGCCCATCTTCGTCAGCAGCTTGAACAGGTGGCGGAAGTGCAAGGCTTGGCCGCGATCGACGACGTAGAGCGACCGCGAGAAGTGGAATGTCTCCCAGCGGTACTTCGCGGCGGCGACATCGCGCGTCGCGTACAACGTGGTGCCGTCCTTGGTCTTCATGAGGACCGGATTCTTCTCGCCCTCGAGCTCGACGACCTGCGCGCCCTCGCTCTCGGTGAGCAGCGGGCGCAGCTCCTCGAGGACCTTCGGCATGTCGGGCTCGTACGCGCTCTCGCCGCGGATCTCCTCGAACTGGATCCCGAGGATCTTGTAGACGCTCTCGAACTCGGCCCACGAGATCTCGCGGAACCGCTGCCAGAGCGCGCGGACCTTCGGATCGCCGTCCTCGAGCCGCTTGAACGCATCGCGGCCCTCCTGCTCGACGACAGGGTTGTCCTTCATCGCCGCGCGGAACCGCGTGTAGAGGTCGTTGAGCTTCGTGACGTCGAGCGGCTCGTCGGCGCCCCACTTCTCGTACGCGGCGATCACCATGCCGTGCGTGGTGCCCCAGTCGCCGAGGAAGTTGATCCCGACGACCTTGTAGCCGAGCGACCGGAAGATGTGCGCGAGCGCGTGGCCGATCGTGGTGCCGCGGATGTGGTGATACGCGAGGTGCTTGGAGATGTTTGGCGAGCTGTAGTCGATGCAGATCGTCTTGTCGGTGCCGACCTCGTTCGGGATGAGCGTGCCGCGCAGGCAGGCATCCACGATCCACGTGAAGGCGGCCGTGCGATCGAGCTTGAGGTTCACGAACGGACCGGCGGCGGTCGCGCTGGCCACGAGCTCGGAGGGCGTGAAGCCGGCCGCGAGCTCCTTCGCGATCAGCGCGGGGTTCGTGC
>JACCRC010000204.1 GCA_013813765.1 Deltaproteobacteria bacterium
GATGCGGCGCTGCGCTCCGGCGACATCACGCTGATCCACGGACCGCCGGGCACCGGCAAGACGCGCACGCTCGTCGAGGTGGTGCGGCAGCGGGTCCTGCGCGGCGAGCGCGTGCTGTGCGCGGCGCCATCGAACACCGCGGTCGACAACCTCGGCATCCGGCTCGGGGCCGCGGGCGTGCGCGCGGTGCGGCTCGGCCACCCGGCGCGCGTTGCTCCGGCCCTCGCCGCGCTCACGCTCGACGCACAGGTGAATGCCGACGGTGCGACAAAGCTCGCGCGCGAGTGGCGCGACCGTGCACGCGCACTGCGCAAGAGCGCCGCCGGGCGTTACGGTCAGGAAGCAAAGGATCTGTGGCAGGAGGCGCGTGCGCTCGACCGCGATGCGGCGCGCGAGATCCAGAACGCCGAGCGCGCGATCCTCGAGCGCGCGGACGTGATCCTCGCGACCTGCGTCGGTTGCGATCATCCGTTGCTCGGCGACCGGATCTTCGATGCGGCGATCATCGACGAGGCCACGCAGGCTCCCGATCCGCTGCTGTTCATTCCGCTCGCGCGGGCGAAGGTCGCGGTGCTAGCGGGCGATCAGCACCAGCTCGGCCCCGTGGTGATCGGCGGCCCGGCGGTGGATGCCACGCTCGGCTCGACGGTGTTCGAGCGCCTCGCGAACGAGAGGCTAGCCGGTGTCATGCTCGAGCAGCAGCACCGTATGCACGAGCAGATCATGACGTTCCCGTCGCGCTCGATGTACGAGGGCAAGCTCCGCGCGGCACCGCAGGTCGCCAAGCATCAGCTCGCAGACCTCGGCGTCGCGCCCGATCCGCTGCGGCCCGGGCCGCTGTGGCTGATCGATACCGCGGGCAAGGACTGGCTCGAGCAGCGCACCGACTTCGATCCGGGCGGCTCGCTCAACAACATCCCCACGTTCCAGTTCGATCCGAGCACGTTCAACACTGGCAACGCCGAGCGGGTCGCCGCCGAGGCGCGGCGCCTGCTCTCGCGCGGGCTCGCGCCAACCGACATCGCGATCATCGCCGCATACTCCGCGCAGGCCCACCGGCTGCGCGAGCTGCTGAAGGACGAGCGCGCCGCCGGACTCGAGATCGGGACGGTGGATGGCTTTCAGGGTCGCGAAAAAGAAGCCGTGATCGTCGATCTGGTCCGCTCGAACGAGCACGGCGAGATCGGGTTTCTCGCGAACACGCGCCGGATGAACGTCGCGCTCACGCGCGCGAAGCGGTTCCTGCTGGTGGTCGCCGACTCGGCCACCTTGGGAGACCACCCGTACTACGCCCAGTTCCTCGTCTACATCTCCGAGATCGATGCCCACGGGAGCGCGTGGAGCGATGAGGCGCCCCCGTTGCCTTGATGCGGCCGGAAAGTTCTGGGACAACCGGCCTGCCGTGAACATCTTCAAGCGTCAGCTGTCCTCCGCCGTGCTGCTCTCCCTCACCCTGATGGTCGGTGGCTGCGAGAAGCCCGCCGACCTCGGTCGGATGCAGGAGGAGACGCTCGCTCTCGTCAAGCAGCACGGGAAGGACGTGGATCTGCTGCAGCGTCGCGCCGATGCCCTGATGGCACGCGGCCGCAACGTCGGCAGCGATGCACCGGGAATCTCCGATGCAGGCCGTATCCTGAGCGAGGCGCGCTCGGGGATCGATCAGCTACGCGCGCTTGTCAGCTCGGCACCGACCACGATCGGCAACGCCGCGAGGACGAACAACAGCGATGAGGTCCAGCGCGTCTCCGACGATCTCGTGGCCAAGCTGAAGACCGGCGAGGTCGCGGCTCGCTCGAACCTCGCCGCCGTCGATAACTGGCTGATGTCGGTCGAGAACCGACCGACGACCGCTGCCGCGCCTGCGACGCCCGGCAACGAATCTCCGAATCCTCCGGTGCCGCCCGCGCCGGCCGCGCCTGAAACCGGCTCGGGTTCTGGCGCAGGTTCAGCCGCGGGATCCGCGCCTGGTTCGGCGACTGGCTCGGGCGCCGCCACCCCAAAGTAGCTACACTCGGGGTCATGAAGATCCCGGCAGAGCCGAAGGTAATCCTCCGCAGTTGCCGCGATTACGACCCGGAGCGGATCCGCCAGATCATCCGCGAGGGTCTCGAGGAGCTCGGGCTCCGGCCGTTCGGGCGCACGCTCGTCAAGCCGAACCTCGTCGCCGCGGGCCCGCTGTTCCCGTACGCGTACACGCGGCCGGAGTTCGGCGAGGGCGTGCTGCGCGCGCTACGCGATGTTGGAGGCTCCTCGATGACCGAGCTCGCGGCGGGCGAGCGCTGCGGCATCACCGTACCGACGCGCGTTGCGATGCGCGAGTCCGGCTGGGACGCGATGCTGAAGAAGGTCGACGTGAAGCGCTACTGCTTCGAGGAAGAGCAGCAGGTCGAGATTCCGCTGTCGCACGAGAACCGGCTCCGCGACTATCTGTTCACGCCCGAGCCGATCGCGCGCGCCGACTTCTTCGTCAACTGCCCCAAGTTCAAGGCGCACCCGTGGACCACGGTGACGTTCTCTCTGAAGGCATACATCGGCATCCAGGATGACCGGCACCGCCTGATCGATCACGACCACAAGCTCAACGAGAAGATCGCGGACCTCCAGCACATCATCCAGCCGTCGTTCATCGCGATCGATGCGATCACCGCCGGCGAGGGACGCATGCTGACGCCGACGCCGTTCCCGCTCGGCATGATCATCATGGGCAACAGCCAGGTCGCGTTCGACGCGGTGTGCTGCTCGATCATCGGTGTCGACCCGTCGAGCGTCGATCACATCCGGCTCGCCGAGGAGCATGGCTTCGGCACCACCGACATCTCGAAGATCAAGATCACCGGCGACGTCACGCTCGAGGAAGCGCAGAAGCGCGCGAAGGGCTTCAAGGTCGGCCTGATCCGCGTCGAGAAGTACTTCGAGGGCACAAACATCACCGCGTACGCCGGCCCGCCGCCTGACTCCGAGTCCGGTGACTACTGCTGGGGTGGCTGCCCCGGCGCGATCGAGGAAGCGATCGAGATCCTCCGCGTGTTCGACAAGGAGACCGACAAGAAGCTGCCGCGCATGCACGTCGTGTTCGGCAAGTACCAGGGCAACATCGACGCGAAGCCGGGCGAGAAGGTGATCTTCATCGGTGACTGCGCCGACTGGAAGGGCCAGCTTCACGGCAAACCGGTCGCGATCGAGAACCTCTACAAGGAACGCAGCACGCTCGATCCGCACACTGCGCGGCACGAGGACATCTTCGCGAAGCTCGCATCCGCCAAGTCCAAGCTCTCCGGTGACGTGATTCGCCTCGAAGGTTGCCCGGTGTCGGTCGCCGAGCAGGTGCTCGCGCTCGTCGGCGTCGCGCCGCAAGTGAAGAACCCGTACCTCGATCGCTCGAACATGCTGACGTTCACGCGCGCGTACCTCGGGTGGAAAGCGCGCGTCACGCTGAACAAGCTGCAGCGCAAGCGGTACCAGCAGAACGGGACGTTCGCGAGCCGCGGGCAGGCGGCACCGGAGCTGACGTGATCGGGAGCTGGTCGTTCAAGATCAAGCGGCGCACTCCGACCTACACGCGCCGGTGCACGCCGCTGCGGCGAAGGACGAGCGCGCGACGCCGTCGTGTGGATAATGGAGGAATGCTGTTCGATCAGCCTCGAGAGCTGCCGGTCGCCACCGTCCGGCGCGCACGCACCTCGATCACGGCGCAGCTGGCGCAGTGGATCGTGGCGCGCTGGAGCTTTCTCCGCCCTCGCATGGTGCCGGTGATCGTCGCCGCGATCGGCATGGTGCTCGTGATCAACGCGGTCAACTACCTCGCTCAGCCGCAGGTCGGCGTCACGTCGAGCCCGAGCAGCGCGACGTTCGACCCTCCGCCGTCTCACATCAAGCTTGTCTTGAAGCAGTGACGCTCCGCGCGGTTCATCACCTCAACTGCGCGACGATGTGCCCGGTCGCCGGCTTCCTGCTCGGAGGCACGGGCCTCGGCCGCGGCAAGATGGTCGCGCACTGCCTGCTCCTCGAGACCGAGCGCGACGGTCTCATCCTCGTCGATACCGGGTTCGGCACGCGCGACATCGAGGGCATGACCGGGCTGTCGTCCGCGTTCAAGCGGTTCGTTGGCCCCACGCTCGATCACAGCGAGACCGCGCTCGCGCAGATCATCGCGCTCGGCCTCGATCCCGAGGACGTGCGCCACATCGTGATCACGCACCTGGATCTCGATCACGCCGGCGGCCTGCCCGACTTTCCGAACGCGAAGGTCCACCTGCACGCGCGCGAGCACGCGGCGGCGATGGCGCGCTCGCACTTCAAGGAGCGCGAGCGCTACCTGAAGGCCCACTGGACGCACGGCCCGAAGTGGGAGGTCTATACCGAGGACGGTGACACATGGCGCGGCCTCCCCGCGGTCACGAAGCTCCGCGGTGTCGATGCGGACGTCGGCCTTCTGCCGATGCACGGCCATACGCGCGGTCACTCCGCGATCATCGTCAACGACCGCAAGCGCTGGCTCGTGCACGCGGGCGACGCATACTTCCATCACCACGCCGTCAGTGGCGCTGGCCCGGTGCCGGTGGGCTTCCGCGTGTTCGAGCGCGCGACCGAGATGATTCCGGCGGAGCGCCGCGCCTCTGCCGCCGCGCTCCGCCAGCTGCGCGCGAGCTACGAGGACGTCGAGCTGTTCTGTGCGCACGACCCGACCGAGTACGCGCGCTACGCGTAGCTAGTTCGGGAGCACGGCGACGTTCGTGATCGTGCCGGCGACCACCGGGATCTCGGTCTGCCCCGCCCCGCCGCCGGCGATCTGCAGCTTCACCTTGCCGGTGCCGACCGCGACGTTCGGGAAGAAGATGTCCGAGCCCGAATCGCCGGGCGCCCAGGTCCGCGCGCTGACGATCTGCGGCGGACCGTGGTCGGCGGAGAGCGTGATCTTCGGGAACTTCGTGCCGTGCACGTGAACGAGCACCTGGCCGCGCGTGGCATCGAACGTCTGCTGGATCATCGTGAAGTAGCTCATCTGCCGCGCCATCGTCATCGCGCGCGCTACGTACGCCGCACCGGCTTTGATCACGCCGTGGTCGGCGTAGATGATCACGGGCAGCGTGTACATCGACGCGGGCTGCGTGCACGCGGAGGCGGCGGCAGCGAACGTGACGTTCAGGCGCGTGAACTGGTTCGCGGCCGGCAGACACAGATCGTAGCGGCCGTTGGGCGCGGTGGTGTCCATCGAGCCCTGACCGCCGTCGACCTCGAGCACGGCGTCCTTCACGCCGCAGAACATCGTGTGCGTGTCCCAGTCGACGAGCTCGCCGGTGAATCGCAGCTGATCGCCGCAGGAGCCGTTGTCGATGTCGACGGAGGCGTCCTTCACGCCGTCGTCACCGCAGGCAGCGAGGGTGATCACGATCACGAGGAGGCGCGGCAGCATGCGGGCACGCTACCACGCGGCTCCGCGTCTACCTACGCACCGCTTCGCGGTGCTGCGCGGTCCGGCAAAGCCGGACCTTGCTACTTCTTCGTGACGGGCTTCGCGATCGCAGAGGCCTTGCCACCACCTGCCGCGTCGGGGAGCGACAGCTCGGCGAGCGCGTCCTGGAACTGCACGCGCGAGAGCATGATCTTCTCCTCCTGATCGACCAGCTGGATCGTCGTCTTCTGCACGCGGTCCGAGATGTCCCTCATCTTCGACTTGAGGTGGGACATCAGGTCGCCGCCGGTCTTCACGGCCTGGAGTGTGACGATCTGCGCATGCAGCTCGTCCATGCGCTCCTTGTAGTCGTCGAGGCGGCGGCGCAGGCTGACGCGCTCCTCGGTGAGATCGGCGAGCGTGCGGTGGATCGCGAGCAGCCTCTTCAGCTCGGCCTTGATCTCCACGCTGCCCTCGGGCGCCTCGATGAACACCTTCATCATCTCGAGCGTGACGTCGGCGTTGAGGTCGAGCGTGCGCTGCATCGGCGTCGCCTCGGCGATCTCGACGCTGCGCGCCTCGAGCGGCTTGAGATCGACCTGGAACAGGTGCGCCTCGCCGACGCGCTCGAACGCCGGTGGTGCGTCGAGCAGTGTCCAGCCCTTGTTCACGGTGTGGCGGATGAAGACCTTGGCCGGCTCGCGCAGGCGGTTCGTGATCACCATCTTCCGGCGGCGGATGTGCTGGACCTCGGCGGTGAGGATGCCGCGCTGGAGCGTGACGAGTCGCGACAGCTTGTTCTCCTCCCCGTCGTTGCGCTCGATCACGATCTGGCGATCGAGCGCATACGGGACGACCGCGGAGGCCCTCGGCGGCACGGGCTCGGTGAGGCCCTCGCCAATGAAGCGCTCGTTGCCGTACACGGTGACCGGGCCGGTCTCGAGCGTCGAGCTCGTCGGGTTCTTGAATCGCACCGCGCGGAACGCGAAGCTCGCGTTGCCGCGCTCGCTCTCGGCGTCGTAGAGGTACACGACCTCGCCCTCGGTCTCGGAGCGCATCATCGAGACCATCGCGCTCGCGCCCTTGTCGACCGTCATTGGCGTCGGGTTCGCAAAGTGACTCTCGCCGACGGGCTGCGCGTCGCTCGCCGCGCCCTTCTGTCCCTGTGCAGCCTTCTGCTCCTCGGGTGAGGGTGCCTGCGCCACGAGACGCACGCGCTCGGGCTGGTTCGGCTCGACCTTCGTGACGACCTTGATGCGCGCCGGAGCGACGCCCTGATCGATCAACTGATTGCGCACGATGTTCGCGCGGTCGTTCGCGCGACGCGCGGCGTCGGGACGGTTCGCGTCCGCGTAGCCCTCGATCACGATGTTGTTGTTGTTGTTCGCGAGCTGCTGCTTGATGTTGCGCATCTTCGCGTCGCCCTGGCTGACGCGCGCGTCTGCAGGCGGCGGCGCCGGCGCCTTCGCGGTCACGGTCTGCTCGGCCTTCGCGACCTTCTTCGCGGGGCGGATCTGGCGGCCCTTCTTGCCGCCACCACCACCGCCGCTGATGCTGCCGCCCCGCGTGCTGTACGAGCCGCTGACACTGAGGGACTCCATCTCGTAGCTGCCGGCGTCGACGCTCATGGGCGCGGGCGCCGAGTCCTTGATCGCGACACGCTCGGCGTTTCTGTCCTCGGGATGACCCTGCGGGCGGCGGATCTCGTCATCGCCGAGCTCGCCAAGCGCGATGTCACCGTTCGCACCGGGGCTCGTGCCGGAGTACGGCGAGATACCGCTCGGCGGCGCGACCGCGAACTTCTCCTCCGAGGCGAGCGTCTCGCGGTGCACCATGCGCACGCTCCACAGGTCGTACTTGAACGACAGCGCGGAGCTCGATCCAACGCCGACGCGGACGTTCTTCCAGTCCTCGCCCGACGTGTTGTCGACGATCGCCCAGCCCTCGACCATCACCTTGCCCTGGTTGCCGACCACCACGCGGTAGCTCGGCTTCCATGCGGGTGACTCGGTGACGTAGGTGAGGACCACGTCAGCAGCTGCCTTGCTCGGGAGCTGCAGCTTCATGATCAGGTAGTCGCCATCGCCGGCCTGCTCGCGGGGGATCGAGACGGGCAGCGGCTGCTTCGAGATGGCATCGGTCACGGTCAGCGACTTCAGGAAGTCATCGACCCGGTCCCGCGGCACGCTGACCGTCAGGAACCCGCCCTTCACCGTGGCGCGACGTTCGTAGTAGGCGACACCGTTCCGGTAGATGACGACGCGCCCCAGGGCGACATCGTCGACCTTCACGAAGTTCGAACGCTTGGGACCGCAGCCCGCAAGCGCGGCCGAGAGGAGTAGACCGGCAAGGACCTTCTTCATCGTCCCTGGCAAAACGCATGACCCCGGACCGAGGTCTAACGTTGGGTCGATTTCTTCCGGTCCTCGAGCTCCTCGAGGGTCTTCGGCCAGTCCTCCTTGAGGAGGCGTGACAGGGAGCGGTCGGCGAGCAACCTTCCTTCCGTCTGGCAGGTCGGACAGTAGTTCGCCTCGTTGTCTGCATAGACGATGCGCTGGACCTTCGTCGCGCACACGGGACACGGCTGGCCGTACTTGCCGTGCACGGCCATGTCGGGGCGAAACGCGGTGACCTTGTCGGGGAAGCCGTCGCCTACTTCATCGCGCGTGCGCTGCGTCCACAGCATCAGCACGTCGATGCACGCGCGATGGAGGACCGCGATCTCGTCATCGGTGATCGACGACGTCATCCGGAAGGGCGACAGCTTCGCGGCGTGCAGGATCTCGTCGGAGTACGCGTTGCCGATGCCGTCGAACAGCGTCGGATCGGTGAGCGACCGCTTGATCGTGTGGCGCTCGCTGCGCAGCCGCTCGGCGAACTCGTCCTGGGATGAGGCGAACACGTCGAGCCCGCCGCGATCGAACTCGGCGAGCCCTGCCCTGCCCGCGACGAGGTGCAGCGACGCGCGCTTCTTCGGCGACGCCTCGGTGAACACGAGTGTGCCGTTTGGAAAGTCGAAGCCCACGAGACCGACCTTCGCGGGCACCTTCTCACCTCTCTTCTTCCAGCGCAGCCGGCCCGCGATCATCAGGTGGATCACGAGGTAGCGATCGCCTGCGACACCGATCACGATCCGCTTGCCGAGCCGCTCGATGGACTCGACGACCGCGCCCGCGAGCTCCTTTGGCGACGGCGACACGGTGCGCAGCACGAACGGGCTCGCGATCCTCATGCCCTCGAGCGGCTTGCCGAGCGTGAGCGCTGCCAGACGCTCGACGTAGATCGCGACATCCGGCAGCTCGGGCACGGCCAGACTGTACTAAAACCACCCCTGATGCGCGTGTTCGTTCTCGTCGCCCTCCTCGCTGCGTGTCGCGAGGTGCCGCCCACGCCCGATGCGAAGGTGCGCATGGACGCGGCGGCCGATGGCCCGTTCAGCAAGGCAAATGACTGCGCCATCGTGTTCGGCAGCTCGCTGACGAACGCGTTCGGCCGGCTCGATGGCACCGTGCGCGCCGTCGTGCCGCCGGGCCACCGCTCGTGCCCGATGCGGAACGGCACACACCTCGTCGTGCAGATCATGATGGGCGGCCAGGCGTACCGGATGGTCGTGAACGTGCTCTCGGACTCCGGCGATCCGCGGGTCTACATGCACGAGGTCCGCGCGCCGCTCGCCGGGCCGGCGTGGTCCGAGGGCTGGCATCCCGGCGTATCGCTCGACTACGTGACGACGCTGAACGTTGCGAGCACCCAGTTCGTGCCGCACGACATGGCGACGACGGTCGACATGATCACCGATGCGATCGAGCTGCAGACGCCGATCTCGGTGTTCGGCACGTCGAGCGGCGGTCTGAACTCCGCGAGCGCGCACCTCGTGCACAAGCACCTGCCGAACAAGGACGGCGCGATCGTGATCGATCCGATGAGTCCGTCACCGCGCTACCTGCTGATCAAGTTCGACGAGCAGATCTTCTGAGAGGGTCCGGCCGGGCTCACTTCTTCTTCGACGCGGCCTTCTTCTTCGGCGCCGCTGCGACCTCCGCCACGGCAGGCGCCGACACGGCGGGCTTTCGGTCCTCGGCCTTGCTCATGCCGAGGCTCGCCTTCAGCGCCTCCATCAGATCGATGACCTTGCCGGTCGGCGCCTCGGGCGCGACCGTGATCTCCTGACCTTCGACCTTCTTGTTGATCAGCTCCATCATTCGCTCGGAGACCTCGTCCTTGTACTTCTCCGGCGAGAACGTCTCGTGCGCGATCTGCTGGATGATCTGCTTCGCGAGGCCGAGCTCTGCGGGCTTGATCTCCGGGAGGTCGGGAATCGGCACCTCGGACCACGGCTTGACCTCCTGCGCGTAGCGCAGCTGGTGAATGATCAGGCCGTTTTCGAACGGGCGCAGGGCGACGATGTACTGCTTGCCGCGCGCGGAGTAGCTCGCGACACCGACGAGCCCGGTCTCGAGCATCGCGTCGTGGATCAGCTTGTAGGCGCGTTCACCGCCCTTGTCAGGGCCGAGGTAGTAGCTCTTCTCGACGTACAGCGGGTCGACCGCCGCTGCCGGCACGAACTCCTCGAGCGCGATGGTCTGGGTCGCGACCGCATCGAGGGCCTTCAGCTCCTCGACGGAGAGGACCACGTACTGCCCCTTGGCATGCTCGTAGCCCTTCACCGTGTGGTCGCGGTCGACAACCTCGTTGCACTTGGTACAGATGTACTGCTGCTTGAGCCTCGCCCCGTCCGCGTCGTGCAGCATGTTGAAGTGGATGTCCCCCGATGACTCGTTCGTCGTGTAGAGCTTTGTCGGAATCGAGACGAGGCCGAACGAGATGGTGGCCGTGCCGATGGAACGAGCGGGCATGGTCTAATTGTACCGGGGCCACGTGAGTGATCCTAAAGACGACGGGTTGGACGCCTACCGCGCCAAGCGGACCGGCGGAGCCACACCTGAACCGATGGCCAGCCAGCCGCCCCAGGCCTCTGCCCGGGGTCCGCGGATGTTCGTCGTCCACCAGCACGACGCGACGCGCATGCACTGGGACCTCCGGCTCGAGATCGACGGTGTCCTCTGCTCGTGGGCGGTCCCCAAGGAGCCGTCGATGGACCCCGACGACAAGCGGCTCGCGGTGAAGGTCGAGAACCACCCGCTCGAGTACGTCCACTTCGAGGCCGTGATCCCCGATGGCAACTACGGCGCGGGGCCGATGATCGCATGGGACCGCGGCCTGTTCCGTCCGCTGATCGATCCCGCGCAGGGCATGCAGGACGGCGAGATCAAGTTCGAGCTCTACGGCTACAAGCTGCGCGGCGCGTTCACGCTCGTGCACACTGGCAAGGCCACACGCGGACGAGGATCTGGACGCGGCAGCAACGATTGGCTGCTGATCAAGA
>JACCRC010000215.1 GCA_013813765.1 Deltaproteobacteria bacterium
GCTCGAGACCTCGCGCCCCCCCGCCGGCATGTACACGCGCCAGGACTTCCTCGACAAGCGGGACGAGTCGGAGAAGTGGTCGACGATCTCGGTCGTCTCGTTCGGTGCTGCGATCGTGTCGGTCGGCGTCGGCGCGGTCTTCCTCTATCTCGGCGGGCGCGAGCGCTCCGATGTCCCGCCTCCATTCGCGGTCTCGCCAGTCTCCGGCGGTGCCGTTGTCTCGCGAGGTATCTCGTGGTGAAGGTCCTGGCTCTCTTCCTCGCGCTCGGAACAACGATCGCAGCATGCACGCTGCTCGCCGACGATCCGCCGCAGAACTCGTGCGTGTCGGACCTCGACTGCTTCACCGACATCGAGCGTTGCTACCTCGATGCGGGCGTCTGCGAACCCAAACCGGATGCGGCACCATGAATCGCCTCGCACTGCTTGCAATGGTTCTCGCCGCCGGCGTCGCCGGCACCGCCGACGCCGGTGGCCTCAGCCGTCCGAACAACATCTCCGCGCGCGGCGTGGGCATGGGCGGAGCATGGGTCGCGTTCGCCGACGACGCGACCGCGGTCTACTTCAACCCCGCCGCCCTGTCGGACGCCGAGCCGCAGATCCAGGTCGGCGCCGAGCTCGTGGTCGGTCCGCGCTCGTACACACCGACGATGGCCGACGGCACGCGCGGCCCAGCGCAGGAGGCGACGGCCCTCGCGCCGCTGCCGTCGATCGGTGGCGTCGGCCGGTTCTGGTACAACGACCAGCCGTCGCGGTTCACGCTCGCGGGTGGACTGTGGAACACCTACGGTGGGCAAATCAAATACCCGAAGACCGGGATGAAGGCACTGGACTCGACGCAGAACGCGGTGATCGAGGCATCCGCGGGCACCGCGTTTCGGGTCAGTGATCGGCTCAGCATCGGGGCGTCGTTCCGGCTCGGCATTGGCCTGTTCAAGGTCGAGGCGACCCAGAACCCGTACGACGCCAAGCTGGAAGCCAACGGCATCGGCGTCGCCATGGCGTGGGGCCTGCTGTTCAAGCCCGTCGACAAGGTCCGCATCGGAGTCTCCTGGCGCGCTCCGCTGCACGTCACGACGACCGGAAGCGGTACCGTCGAGGGTGCGAGCGGTACCGAGCAAGTGTCCGTCGAGCACAAACAAGACTGGCCGCAGTCCGCATCGCTCGGCGTCGGCGTGCAGGCCACGCCGCGGCTCAAGCTCGCCGCGCAGGTCGACTGGACGCAGTGGTCGACGATCACCGATATCGTCGTCAGGCTGCCCGGCTCCGGCAATCCGCCCTCGGTCTACGAGGAGAACTGGAACGACAGCTGGACGTTCCGCGTCGGCGCCGACTATGCCCTGACCAAGACGGTCGCGATCCGCGGGGGCGCCTATCACGACACGCCGGCCATTTACGAGCGTGTGATGGAGCGCCAGTACATCGATTCGAAGAAGTTCGGCTTCTCCGCGGGGACGAGTGTGCGGCGGGGTGCGTGGCGCGTGGACCTCGCCATGGACCTGATCCCACCACTGTCCAAACGCACCGTGCCCCTCCCCACGCCTACGACGCCCGACTACGAGCGGGCAAAGGCCCCGGGCGAGTACAAGTCATTCTTATTCACGTTCGAAGCTTCCGTGGCGCGCGTCTTCTAGACTTCGGGAGCGCAGGGTGGCTATCATTCGATATCAGGGGGTCGAGCCACGTGCTTCGTCCGGCAACATCACATCTTCTCATCGGGCTATGCGCCGCGTTTGCAGCAACGGGCTGCGTCGACGGGTTTCGTGGCTCCAACATCCAGGCAATCTTCGCGAGCCCGATGCCGGCCCAGGCCGACATCGGCAAGACGCCGTCGGCTAGCCAGCTTCCGACGAACACGCGCTTCACGCTCTACGGGATCCAGACCACCGACACGACCGAGGTGCTGTTCGCGCTGCAGACGTTCGAGGTCCACGCGGCGATCGACGCAGGGTCTCCCTGCTTCATCGACAAGGGGCAGACGGCGCGATTCCCCGGCCTGCACTCGAGCAAGTACGCCGACAGGCTCGCCGAGGAGACCGGGATCACCGACTACCGCAATCCTCCGCCGAACGCGCCGGAGAACGACAAGATCGACGCGGCGACCGCCGAGCGGCGGATGCGCAACATCGAGCTGCTCGCCAACGGACTCAAGGTGCTGACCTCGGCGTCCGACGTCAGCTATCCGCCCTTCGCGGCGGCCTGCCCGGGTTCGGATACGCAGATGCCGCCGATCGACTGCATGGACGACGTGTCGAACGCGAACCGGTTGAAGCTCTGCGAGAAGACCTGGAAGGACAACCCTGACCTGTGGGAGGGCACCGACCGCGTGCTCACCGCGCCGCTCAACGGCACGACGATGGGCATGGTCGAGGGCGTCAATCCGATCAACTCGGCGCCGATCGGCGGCGTCACGTTCAACCTCGACGAGGCGGTCTCGACGCTGGACGCGTACGCGATCTACTACCGTAGCGACGCAGGTCTCGATCCCGGCGTGCTTCTGCTCTACGGAACGCCGACCAAACCCACGCGCGGCATCACGCGCGTGAAGATGACGAGCACCGCGAGACCGAACCTCACGGCCGAGCTGGCGATCTTCGCCGACCTCGGTCAGGACGACGAGCAGTTCTAGGAGCACCCCATGAACACCAGATGGATCTTGATCAGCGCGCTCGCCGCCCTCTCCTGGACGGGGGCGGGGTGCAAAGAAATGGAATGCGGCACCGGTACCGTCGAGCGCGACGGCGCCTGCGCGCCGGCGAACCTGACGGTCGACAAGGCGCAGTGCGGGCCGTTCACGATCCTGCAGGGCGACAAGTGCGTGCCGATGTTCCCGCCGACGGAGTGCGATTCGTCGACGACGATGGCGGACATCGACCCTGCGACCGGCGTGACCACCTGCATCGGCACCGGCGGTGGCGGCTGCAGCGCTCCGCTCGCCTGCCCGAACCCCGCAACCGGCAAGCAGACGATCTGCGGCCAGATCTACAACTTCGAGCTCGCCACCGGCCCGATGGCGACGTTCGCGGCGGCCGGCGCGAGCGGCTCCCGGTGTTCGAGCACACCCGCCGCCGAGGGACCGTGTGCGCTCACGATCAAAGCGTACGACGCGCTCGCGTTCGGCGCGAACCCGCAGACCGCCGTGCCGCTCACGGTCGGCGAGCTCTACATCGACGACTGCGGCCGCTACCGCATCACGGACATCACGCTGCCGCCGGGACCGTTCATCGGGCTCGGCATCGACGATGCACCCAACATCAATGGGCCCGCCGGTGTGACGAACACCGTCGGTGTCGCGACGCCGAAGACGGCGTCGATGGCGACGCGCGACTTCGAGGCATTTGTCGTCCCGAAGTCCACCTCCGACAAGTGGACGGCGTCCGGCGGTCCGCCGATCTCCGGCGGCATCTACGCGCAGGTGTTCCGCGCGAAGCACATGGGCTTCGAGACCCAGGCCGGCGTGCAGACCTTGCGCAACGGCAACCCGAACACGACGAACGACTACTACTTCACGCCGGCCCAGACCACTCGCGAGACGATCCTGCCGTCGGCGACCACCACGGGTGCAAACGGCACCGTGCTCATCACGAACGCGGCGGTCTCCGAGAACCTGGCCTACTCGGGAGCCGGCGGCATCCCGGCCGAGTGCGTGTGGGAGACCAAGGCCGGCGCTTCGCTGGCGAACATCGTCTTCATCAGCATCTTCCGTCCCGTTAACGCCGTCGGTCAGACGTGTCCGCTTTGAACCGCCTAGCCTTCGTCACCATCGCTCTCGCGAGCGTTCCCGCAGTCGCCGATCCGACGAGTGGCGTCGACGGTGCGCTGTTCCGCAGCTCGTACGATACCAGCGGCGTGTTCGCCCTCGAGGGCGCGCGGCTGATGCCGAAGCGCGACATCTCGTTCAAGATGCTGCTCAGCTACGCGCAGTCGCCGATCGACGTCGCCGTCCCGGGCATCGGCGCGATGCCCGGCGACGAGTCAGCGGACAAGATCCTCGACTACGCGACGGTTCTCGACCTCGCGTTCGGCATGTCGGTCACGGACAAGCTCGCGGTTGGCTTCGACGTCGCCGCGTACCGCACCGCGACCAGCGTTGGCTACGGCAAGCGTGGCCTGTATGGCAACGGCGGCGTCGAAAAGCCGTCGACCGGTATCATCGCGCTGCGACCGCTTTCGAACGTCGATCCGTCGGCGAGCCCCAACGACGAGACGGCGTATCTCGGCGACGGCCTCGCAGGGCCGCTCGATGTGCGCGCCGGCATCAAGTACAACCTCTTCCAGAACCGGAACATCGCGGTTACCGCGGTCGGCTCGGTCTTCCTGCCGTTCGGCGAGGACGAGATGCTGCTCGGCGATCGCGGGCTCGTGTTCGAGCCCAAGCTCGCGTTCGACTGGCGCAAGGACCAAATCAAGGCGACCCGCGTCGTCGCCAACGTCTCCGGCCGGTTCCGCGAGCGGTCCGTGCTCGAGGGCTACGACACCGTCGATCCGATGCAGACCGACGCCGATGCGAAGGTGTACCTCGACGTCGGCTCCGAGCTCGTGGTCGGCGTCGGCGGCGTCTTCGAGCTCACGCCGCGAACGTTCGCGGGCCTCGAGGCGCAGGTGTTCGTGCCGCTGCCCGACGGTGCGACGTACGGCTCGTGCGTCCGTTACAACGGCAAGACATGCAGCTCGATCGCCGACGCCGACTACTTCGGCGACGCGAAGCACGGTGACCTCACGGCGCTCGTCACGCTCGGAATGGGTCTGCGGATCTCCGCCGACGTCACCGCCAACTTGATGATCGGCACCGGACAGATCGGTGCGCGCGGCGATGACTTCCGGTTCACCAGCGGCATCGTGTGGGCGCCGCAGCCCGCCGGCGCTGCTGCACCCGGCCGCAACGACAGGGACGGCGACGGCGTCCCCGACTCCCTCGACGGCTGCTCCGAGGATCCCGAGGACAAGGATGGGTTCCAGGACGAGGACGGCTGCCCCGACATCGACAACGACGGCGATGGCATCGTGGACTCCGACGATCAGTGCGCGAACGAGCCCGAGGACAAGGACGGGTTCAAGGACACCGACGGTTGCCGCGAGGACGACAACGATACCGACTCGATCCCCGACACCGCCGACAAGTGCCCCGACCAGGCCGAGGACAGGGATGGCTTCGAGGACGAGGACGGCTGTCTCGATCAGGACAACGACGGTGACGGCTTCGCCGACGGCACCGACAAGTGCCCGAACGATGCGGAGACGGTCAACGGCGTCGACGACGACGACGGCTGCCCCGACGTGCGCGGTACCACCGGTCCCGAGGAGCGCGCGGATCGGATCGATCTCAAGGGCGGTCTGGTCTCGTTCGCGAAGAACACGAACAACCTGACCCCGGCCGCGAAGCAGCTGCTCAACCAGGTCGCGCAGATCATCAAGACCCGGAAGCTCACCGTCCGCATCGAGGTGCACGTGCCGCTCAGCACCAAGGCCAACGGCGCCGCGGCGATCCGCACGGCGAAGGCGAAGGACAAGACGACCGCCCAGGTGCGTGCCCGGGCGATCACCGACTACCTCGTCTCGCAGGGCGTCTCGCCCCAGCAGCTCCAGTCGGTTGGCATCGGTTCGGATCGTCCGCTCGGTGCGGCGAACGCCACCGACGCGGCGAACGAGCGTACGGACTTCATCAAGGCGCAGCAGCAGGGAGGCACCCCGTGAAGCGACTCGTCCTCCCGGCCATCTTGTTCGCGGCGGCCACCGCGCACGCTCAGGATGCAACGATCATCACCGACGTCGAAGTGCCGACGGTGGTGATCGAGCAGACGGATGCGGCGACCGGTGAATCCGACGATGACCTCGATCTCGCGAACATCGTGCAGTCCGCCGCGAAGGGCGTGACCACGGTGCAGGAGGCGCCCGCGATCGTCACGGTCGTCACCGCCGACGAGATCCGCGACCGTCAGTTCCAGAACATCCAGGATCTGTATTCGACGGTTCCGGGCTGGAACAGCGCGAGCCTCGCGTTCAACACGTTCCCGGTGCCGCTCGTGCGCGGGCAGGTGCAAGCCGTGCAGTTCCTGCACGACGGGTTGTCGCTGTTCGATCCGTACGTCAACGTCTCGACGACCTCGCGCGTCCAGCCGATGGAGCTGGTCAAGCGCGTCGAGATGATCACCGGCCCAGGCGGCGTCCTCTGGGGCTCCAACTCGCTGCTCGGAATTCTCAACATCATCACGAAGGACGCCGAGGACATCGAAGGCGTCGAGGTCGGCGGTCAGGTCGGCGACGGTCGCGGCGATCGGCTCATGGGCCGCGCCTACGTGATGGCCGGCAAGTCGGACATGCTCGGCGGGAAGCTCAAGGGCTTCTTCCACGGCAGCTTCGAGACCTACGACGGCGCGGCGCAGAAGTTCCCGCAGCTGTTGTTCCACTCCGCGCTGCCGCAGCCGAACTCGCCGAACGTCTACGGTCCGCTCGTCACGAGCGACCAGCCGCGCTCGATGCTGGTCAGCCTCAACGGCAAGCTCACCTACGGTGATCTCCAGCTGCGCGTCTCGTTCCCGTTCGGCGCGCGCTACAACCCGGTCGGTCTGTCGGGGAACCCGAACCTCGAGGCACAGGCCGAGGACTTCCGGTGCCCGATGGGCGAGACGGATCCGTCGTGCGCCGACGCGCGGTTCCTCAGCCGGAAGAACCGGCAGGACACGTTCGATCGCTACGCGGTCGCCGAGTACCGCACGCGGTTCGCGAAGGGCAAGGCCGGCATCACCGCGCGCGGCTACCTCCAACAGTTCGTGCGTGGCTTCGATCCGCTGCAGGTGCTCACGGCGTCCGGGCTGCTCCAGGGCGGTCTGTCGTTCGCCGTGGATCTGACCGCCTATCGCGTGGGCACCGGTATTGATGGCGACATCGAGCTGTCGAAGAAGGTCCGCCTGCTGTACGGCGCCGAGGCGTTCAACGAGTTCAAGATCGACAACGTCACCCAGTCCCGCCAGGGCCAGGGAACGCAGTCCAAGCTCCCCGCACCGTACGACATCAATCGCCTGCCGCTGCTGTGTCCGCGCACGACCGACCCGGCGACGGGGAACCTCGTCCCGATCGCGGACTGCCCGCTGACGTTCGGCTTCCCGGCCGATCGCACGGTGCTCGGTCTCTACGCGAACCCGCAGTACCGCCCGAACAAGAAGCTGATCTTCGATCTCGGTGCCCGCGTGCAGGTCGCGCCCGAGGCGCTCGGCACGCTCTCGTACCCGGTGAAGACCACGGTTGCGGGTACGGTGGTCTGGGCGTTCATCCCGAACTGGCACGCCAAGTTCAACTACGCGCAGGGCTTCCGCCCGCCGGTGTTCAACAACACGATCACCAACGGTGAAGCGGTGAACATCACCGGTGATCCGGACCTCAAGGTCGAGACGTCCGATTCGGCGCAGGTCGAGGTCAACGCACGTATCTTCAAGGGCCAGCGCCGGATCCGCGAGCTCGCGTTTCGCATCGACGGCAGCTACACCCGCCTCCAGAACCTGATCCAGATCTTCTCGGGCGCATACACGAACACGCCGCAGCGCGAGATCGCGTCGGGCGAGTTCCTCGGCAAGCTCTATATCCAGGGCGGCCACCGCCTCGAGCTTGGCTACACGTACCTGAAGGTGGCGACCGAGGACAAGGGCCTCTACCGCTCGCTCCCCGAGCACCAGTTCACGCTCGGCAGCGTGTTCACCCTGGTCGCGAACAAGCTCAGCGCGACGTCGACGCTCCGGGTGATGGGCACGGCGGAAGACCCGAACCGCCTCGTCGAGTACCGCGGCAGCGTGTTCAACGACCGTGGCGAGCCGATGACGCCGCTCGAGGTCAACTCGGCCGACATGGTGATGGATCGCCTGCCGCCCATCGCGGACCTGAGTGTCGGACTTCTGTACATGCCGACCTCGAAGCTCACGGTCAAGGCGAGCGTCTACAACGTCCTGGTGGGGCACTTCTACCAGCCCGACGTGAACTACGACTTCGAGCCGCACCTCGAGTACCTCGCGAGCCCCTACGAAGGCTTCCGTGCGTATCTCTCTGCGATGTATCAGTACTAGCGCCACACCTACATCGGCGCTTGCGCTCGATACGGTATGATGGCGTCGCCGCGGCTCGCCGCCCGGTCCACATCACGAGCCGGGGAAATTTTGTCGAAACGGCGCGTCCTCGCGATCTCCAACGACCTCGATCAGCTCCGTCGGATCGTCGCCACGCTTGAACGTGCGGGCGCCGAAGTCGATGCGGTACGCAGCGTGGATGCGATCGCCGGGGAGCTGATTCCGCATCGCTACGTGTTTTATTCCGCCACGGACGGAGACGTTCGTCAGCTGAAGATCCTGGTTCCCAAGCTGCGGGAGCGGGCGCACGTCACGATCGTCACGCCGAAGGCGACGCTGTCGGACCTGACCGCATACCTCCACGACGATCGCGTGAACCACGTGATCGTCGGCGACGAGCTCGATCACGGCGTGTTCGTCACCGCCCAGAAGCTGTTGACGGGCGACATCTTCGGGATCGAGAAGTACCTCCCCGCCGGCACGCCGGTGCAGTACGCGCGCATCCGCGACTTCCACGGGCGCGGTCAGACGATCGACACGGTGCTCGCCTACGCGGAGCAGAACAAGATGCGCCGGCAGGTCCGCACGGCGATCGGCGCGGTCTGCGAGGAGCTGCTGATGAACGCGCTCTACGACGCTCCCGTCGACGCGAACGGCAAGCCGATCTTCGCGGATATCGATCCGCACGACCGCAAGGACATGGGCTCGCCACGGCCGGTGTCGATCCGCTACGCCGCGACCGAGGGCGGTTTTGCGATCGCGGTGCGCGATCGGTTTGGACGTCTCGCGAAGAACACGATCCTCGCGTACATCGAGAAGTGCATCAACTCGCCGAATCAGATCGACCGCAAGACGTACGGTGCGGGCCTCGGTCTGTACCTCGTCGCGAACGCGGCGGCGTCGTACGTCGTGAACGTCGCGTACGGGATCGCGACCGAGGTTGTCTGCACGTTCGATCGCGGTGCGAAGAGCCCTCTCCGGCTCGTGGGAATGTTCGTGCATCCCGGTGGGGCCGAGATGCTCAAGGTCGGACCGACGCCGGAGACCGCCGCGGGGCAGGGTCACGAGTCGTTCGACCAGGCGGTGGGGTCAGGGGACGAACCGGAGATGGAGCACGATGGGTGAGCGGCAATTCGGGCCGTATCGCCTGGTGCGTCAGATCGCAGTCGGCGGCATGGCAGAGATCCACCTCGCAAAGACGAAGGGGATCGCCGGATTCGAGAAGTACGTCGCGCTCAAGATGATCCATCCGAACTTCGCGGAGGACGAGCAATTCATCCAGATGCTCGTCGACGAGGCGAAGATCGCGGTCCAGCTCTCGCACGGCAACATCGCCCAGACGTTCGACCTCGGCCGCGTCGGCGAGACCTACTACATCACGATGGAGTACGTCGACGGCGCGGATCTCTACAAGATCCTGCGCCGCGGGTCCGAGGTCGACCACGAGATGCCGCTCGACGTGTGCGCGTTCATCGCGAAGGAGATGCTCTCCGCGCTCGACCACGCGCACCGCAAGAAGGACCACACCGGCAGGCCGCTGCAGATCGTCCACCGCGACGTCTCTCCGCAGAACGTGCTCGTCTCGTACTCCGGCGAGATCAAGCTCGTCGACTTCGGCATCGCGAAGGCGACGATGAAGGCGCGCCAGACCGCGGTCGGCGTGATCAAGGGCAAGTACTACTACATGAGCCCCGAGCAGGCCTGGGGCGACAAGATCGATCACCGCTCCGACATCTTCTCGGCGGGCATCGTGCTGTACGAGATGATCGTCGGGCAGATGCTCTATCTCGAGGAGGATCTGCACAAGCTCCTCGACATGGCGCGCAAGGCGGACATCGCGCCGCCGAGCACGCTGCGCAAGGGCATCCCGCCGCAGCTCGAGAAGATCGTGATGCACGCGCTGCAGCGCGTTGCGGGCGAGCGCTATCAGAGCGCGGGCGACTTCGCGTCGGACCTCGAGCGCTTCCTGCACTCGTACTCGCCGGTGTTCACCGCGGCGAAGGTCAGTAACCTCGTCAAGAAGATCGTCGGCGAGCCCGAGGTCGTGCCGCCGCAGGCCGAGTTCCCCAGCATCGAGATCCACGACGGTGCGAACGCGACGTTCACGCTCGACACCAACGATCTCGTGCACGACGGCAAGGAGCTGCACGACGAGAACAGCGTCATCTTCCGGCCCTCGGAGCTGAAGAAGCCCGAGGAGAAGAAGTCCGTGCCGAAGAACGCGCCGGGCAACCAGACGCGCGCGCACGCCGACACCGAGCCACCGCCGATGCCCGTGGGCGGGAAGCTGCCGCTCAAGCCGCCGCCGGGGAACGAAGGCGCGAAGATTCCATCGATCGCGAAGCCGGCACGGCAGCCCACGCCCGCGAAGCCTCTGCCGGTCCGCGCAGCGCCGCGAAAACGCGACGAGGAGACGCGCCAGCTCGACTTCGCAGCGCCGCAGGACGCCAGCGGCCTCTTGATGCCGGGCGGGAAGAAGATCAGGGCGAGCGCGTGGGACTCGAAGGAGTCCGACGGCGGCGACGATCTCGAGAACATCGGCGAGCGCACGATGGTGTCGGCGCCCGAGGGCATGAGCTCGCCGATGGGCGGCTTCATGATGGACGCCGACGAGCCCATCGATGCGACGCTGGTCTCCGATATCCCGCAGCCGGATCCGGACACCGACGTCAACAACCCCGCTGCTGACGACCACGACACGGGTGACGACGAGGAGATGCCCACGCTCGCCGGCGACTTCTCGCCGAACATGTCCCGGCGCGTCGCGAGCAAGCGCGCCGCACCTCCGGCTGCGCTCGCCGCGAAGATCCACGCGCCCGCGGTGAGCGAGCTGCGGAAGCCGCGCGCATCGAAGCGCACGCCGCAAGGAGGCGTGCCCGCGCAGCATCCGAACGTGCTGCAACAGCTCGTCGGGAAGCAATCGAACGAGCCGATGCCGGCGCCGCGCGCGCAGCCCGCCATGCAGCCTCCGCCGCAGCTGCTCCAGACCGGATCCGGCGTGGCGCCGCTGCCGCCGACGCCGCAGTTCCAGCAGCCGACGCACCAGCATCAGCAGCCGCAGCCCCCACAGCAGTTCCCGTACGCGACCCCAGGCCAGCAGGCGCCGTACGCCACCGACGCCTCCGGCATGCCCATGGGAATCCCGGCGCAGCAGCCGTACCAGGCGCAGGGCCCGCAGTACTCGGCGCAGGCATACCCGCAGCCCCAGCACTATCCGCCGCAGGGCTATCCGCCGCAGGGCCAGTACCCCGGTTACCAGCAGCCCCCGCCGCAGCAGGCCTACTACCCGCAGCAGCCGCAGGGCCCGCAGCAACCGATGACTCCGGGTGCGCTCTACCAGTTCGCACCGGGCCAGGCGAAGCCGATGACCCTGACCGGCCAGATGCGGGCGTTCGAGGTCGACGAGCTTCCGTCGCAGTACAAGATCGGTGCGGCCCGGCGCCGCGTGATCACGTACATCATCGCGGGAATCATCGCGATCTCGGTCGCCGCCGGCGTCACGTTCGCGATCATCCGCTCGACCCGCGAGACCGCTCCGACCATGGGTCGGGTCCGTATCGACTCCGTGCCCGCGGGGGCCGTGGTCACGTTCGACGGTACGAAGCTCACCGAGAAGACCCCGGTCACGGTCGACTCGGTCCCGGTGGGTTCGCGCCACGAGGTCAAGGTCGAGCTCCCCCGGCACCGGCCATACGTCGACGCGGAGGTCGATGTCCCGAAGAACGGCGGGGAGACCCAGGTGATGGCGCTGCTGAAGCCGCTCACCGGAAAGCTCCGGATCATCAGCACCCCCGACGGCGCCGAGATCTACATCAACGGCGAGCCCCGCGGCCGGGCGCCGAAGACGATCAGCGACGTAGATATGGATTCCGCCAAGAAGATCGAGCTTCGGCTGAAGGACTACGAGCCGTACGTTCAGGAGCTGAGCTGGCCGGCGAGTGGCGAGCTCGCGATCGACGCGAAGATGAAACGCTAGCGTGACCACCGTCGGGGTAGGCGGTCGCGCACACAGCGCGATCGCGTGGAGCTTGGTAAGCTTTCTTTCATGAGGCCTTGCCGCGTTGTACTGCTCGCCTTGATCGCCTCTCTCGCAGTAACCGGCTGCAAGCGGCACAACGAGGGTGGTGGTGACGACGTCGAAGGCGATTCCGGCTTCGAGCCCGACGCGTGTGAAGGCCTCGGCTGCTTCATCGTCGACTGCGCGAACAAGGGTCTGCCGCCGACGAGCCTCTCCGGTACGGTTTACGCACCCAACGGAACGCTGCCACTGTACGGCGTGAACGTCTACGTCCCGATCGGCACGCCGGGTCCACTCCCCGCTGGCGCGCAGTGCGATCAATGCGCCAACGGTCTGCTCGGCGGCGCGTACACGCAGACGTCCACCGACGAGGCCGGCAACTTTGTCCTCAAGGACGTGCCGGCGACAAATGATGTCCCGGTCGTGATCCAGGTCGGCAAGTGGCGCAAGCAGTTCAAGGTCTCGAACATCGCCGCGTGTCAGGACCTCCCGCTGCCGATGAACGACACGCGGCTCCCGAAGAACAAGACCGAGGGCGACATGCCGAAGATCGCGATCGCGGTCGGCGGCGCCGATGCGCTCGAGTGCCTCGCTCGCAAGATGGGCATCGACGACAGCGAGTTCTCGATCAGCACCGGCACCGGCAACATCCACATGTACGACGGCAACGGCGCGACGACGTTCGCCGCGAACTGGCCCGGCGGCGCCGGTCCATTCCCCGCGACGACGACGCTGTGGAACGACGTCAACAAGCTCAAGGAGTACGACATCACGTTCCTGTCGTGCGAAGGCGCGCAGAACGCCGGCACGAAGTCGCAGATGGCGATGAACGCGATGAAGGCCTACGCGGATCTCGGTGGCCGCGTGTTCGCGTCGCACTGGCACAACATCTGGCTCGAGGGCGCGACGAATCCTGCCGCTCCGCAGGCACCGGCGGTGTGGTCCGGACCTGACGGTGTCGCGACCTGGAACAACAGCAGCACCACGTTCGGAACGCCCGACACGATCGACGAGGTGAGCAATCCGAAGGGCAAGTCGTTCGCGACGTGGATGCTGAACGTCGGCGCGTCACCGGCGGGCATGCGCGACGTCGTGCCGATGGTGCAGGGCAAGCAGACCGCGACCGGCATCATCGGCAACAAGGCCGAGCGCTGGGTCTACTGGCTGAACGGTGGCGTCGAGTATCCGCAGATCTTCCAGTTCACGACACCGCTCGAGAACCCGCCGGCGAACCGCTGCGGCAAGGTCGTGTTCTCTGACATGCACGTCTCCGGAAACTCGTCGTCGCGCGCCGGCACGCCGTTCCCCGGCGGTTGCTCACCCGCGCCGCTGTCGCCGCAGGAGAAGGCGCTCGCCTTCATCTTCTTCGACATCTCTAGCTGCGTCGGACCGCTGCTGTAGCGCCGGCGCTTGTAGTAGGGTGGCGACCTGATGGTGGCAGCCAAGCAAGTACCGATGGGTGAGATCACGACGCTCCTTGGCCGCGGCGCGCAGTTCGAGGGCAAGCTGACCTTCGACGGCACCGTCCGGATCGACGGCCGCTTCAAGGGCGAGGTGTTCTCGGACGATACGCTCGTGATCGGCGAGGGCGCTGTGGTCGAGGCCGAGATCGATGTCGGCGAGATCATCATCCAGGGCACCGTCGTCGGGAACATCAAGGCGAAGCGCTTGATCGAGATCCACGCGCCCGGCCGCGTGAAGGGCGACCTCAACACGCCGACGCTCCAGATCGACAAGGGCGTCATCTTCGAGGGCCGCTCGTTCATGGAG
>JACCRC010000217.1 GCA_013813765.1 Deltaproteobacteria bacterium
TCGGCGACTGGGCCAACCCGTATCTCACGCTCGCGCCGGTCTACGAGCGCGCGATCGTCCGCGCCCTCGCCGCCTTCGCCCGCGGCGGTTATCTCTACCGCGGCAAGAAGCCGGTGTCCTGGTGCCCGCGCGATCGGACCGCGCTCGCCGAGGCGGAGATCGAATACAAGGACAAGACCTCGCCGTCGGTCTACGTGCGGATGCCGCTGATCGATCGCGGCAAGCTCGACGACGACAAGCGCCTCGAGGGCGAGCGCCTCGCGTACGTGATCTGGACGACGACCCCGTGGACGCTGCCGGCGAACCTCGCGATCGTCGCGCACCCGACGTTCGCGTACCTCGCGATCAGGAACCCGAAGGACCCGCACGAGCGGCTGATCGTCGCGCGCGAGCTCGCCGAGACCTTCGTGAAGGCGATCGGCGGCGACCCGCTCGCGGATCTCGCCGACGCGATCGAGATCCCGGCGGCGCGCATGGCGTCGCTGCAGGGCGGCCGCTACCAGCATCCGTTCATCACGCAGGCACCCGATGGCGTGCCCTCGGATGCGGTGTGGCGGCTGTGGTTCGCCGACTATGTCACCGCGGATGCAGGTACCGGGCTCGTGCACACCGCACCCGGGCACGGCGCGGATGACTACAAGACCGGCATGTCGCACGACCTGCCGGCGTACGCGCCGCTCGACGATGCTGCTCGCTACGTGAAGGGCGTCGGCCTCGAGCGCGGCGCCGAGCGCGTGGACCTCTCGGGCAAGAGCACCGAGGAGGCGAACCCGCTGATCGTCCAGCACCTCGCGACCACGGGGTACTTGCTGAACCCCACGACCGACAAGATCCACCACAGCTACCAGCACTGCTGGCGCTGCAAGGGTCCGATCGTGTTCCGCGCGACGCCGCAGTGGTTCATCCAGATGGACCACAACGAGTTCCGCACGAAGGCGCTCGCCGAGATCGATCGCACGCAGTGGGTCCCACCGTGGGGCCACGATCGGATCTACGCGATGATCGAGAACCGGCCCGACTGGGTGCTCTCGCGGCAGCGGCTGTGGGGCACACCGATTCCGGTGTTCTACTGCACCGGCTGCGGTAACGAGCACGCGAACGCCGACACGATGGATCACATCGCAGGCATCTTCGACACCGAAGGTGCCGACGCGTGGTGGAAGCGCAGCGTCGCGGATCTCGTTCCGCCGGGCACGAAGTGCGGCAGCTGCGGCGCCGGTGCCGACAAGCTCGAACGCGAGAAGGACATCGTCGACGTGTGGTTCGAGTCTGGCGTGTCGTGGCTCGCGATGGAAGCGCGCGACGGCAGCGAGGGCATCGACCACAAGAACATCGACCTCTACCTCGAGGGCAGCGACCAGCACCGCGGCTGGTTCCACAGCTCGCTACTCGCCGCGATCGGCGTCAAGGGCAGGGCGCCGTACCGCGCGGTGATCACGCACGGGTTCGTCCTCGACGAGAACGGCTCGCCGTACTCGAAGAGCACGATCGAGAAGGCGAAGCGCGAGGGCAAGAAGACGAGCTACATCGAGCCCGAGAGCGTCATCAAGAAGTACGGCGCCGAGATGTTCCGGCTGTGGGTCGCGTCGATCGAGTTCCGCTCGGACATGCCGTACTCGCAGGCGATCCTCGACACGCTCGCCGAGTGGTATCGCAAGCTCCGGAACACGGCGAAGTTCCTCCTCGGCAACCTCAAGGGCTTCGATCCGGATGCGAACGACCGCTCGCTGGTCACCCTCGGCGTCGATCGTTATCTGCTCGCGAAGCTCGACACGCTGATCGCGCGCGCGCGCAAGGCGTACGACGAGTACGAGCTGCACGTCGTGCACCGGCTGCTGGTCGACTTCGTCACCGTCGATCTGTCGGCGCTCTATGGCGACGTCACGAAGGATCGCCTGTACTCCGACGCGCTCGACTCGAAGCCGCGACGCGCGGCGCAGGTCGTGATGTACGAGTGCCTGCGGGCGATCGCGACGCTCTCGGCGCCGATCCTCGCGTTCACCGCCGAGGACATCTGGACGTACATGCCCAAGCGCAGCGGCGATCCCGATAGCGTGCACCTCGCGCAGTTCCCGCCGGCGAAGGACACGGCCTCGGCCGCGGATCTCGTGATCGAGTTCGGCAAGCTCCTGACCTGGCGCGAGAAGGTCACGAAGGCGCTCGAGCCGTTTCGCGCGGAGAAGCGAAAGTCATCGGATGCCAGGGTCGTCATCACGTCGGATGACCTCGTGCTGCGGTCGTTCGCCGACGAGCTCGCCGATCTGTTCATCGTCTCCGAGGTCGAGGTCCGCCCCGGCACGACCGGGGAGGTGACCGTGGAGGTCCACTCCGGCCCGCGCTGCGATCGCTGCTGGAAGCACTACGCCAAGCTCGCCGCGCAGCCCGCGGATGTCTGCGAGCGTTGCGCGACCGCCCTCTCCGGTCTACAAGCGTGACGATGTCGGACGAGACCGAGAAGGCGACGGAAGCCGAGGCCGCACCGGCCTCGACAGGCGACCACACCGCGAAGTGGAAGATCTTCGCGATCGTGTCCGTGCTGTCGCTCATCGCGGATCAGGTGACGAAGATCTGGGCGCGCGCCTCGCTGCCCACGCAGCGGGTGGCCGGTCACGGACCGTGCGATGTCCCGCCGGACCTCGTCACCGGCCACTGCTACGGCGTGAAGGTCGAGGTGATCGGCGGGTTCTGGGATCACGTGCTGTCGATGAACCCGGGCTCGGCGTTCGGGTTGTTCGGCGGGCAGAGCTTCGCGCGCGTGATGCTGTCGGTGATCGGCATCGCCGCGGTCGGCGGCATGTTCTGGATGCTCCACAAGTCGCGCGTCGATCAGAAGGTGCTGCACTGGGCGCTCGCGTTCGTCGCGGGCGGCGCCGTCGGTAACCTGATCGATCGCATCTACTACGGCGTCGTCACCGACATGGTCTCGTGGCACATCGGCAAGCACACGTGGCCCACGTTCAACATCGCGGACGTCGTGCTCGTCATCGGTGTCGGCCTGATGTTCATCGACATCCAGAAGGAAGGGAAACGCGAGAAGGCCGAGAAGGCCGCGCGGAAACAGGCGGCAAAGGACAAGGCGAAGGCCGCGGGCCTCGTCAAAGACATGTGACCGAGGGAATCCCTTTAGTGGGTAGCTGAGGAATGCGCGGCGGTGCGCCGCCGGTCTGTGGCCGCATGAGTCTCTCGCGGCGTGTGTGTCGATCTGACTTGGGCGTGTTCGTCACCGTGCTCGTGGTCACGCTCGCGTTCGATCAGGGCAGCAAGGCGTGGGCGCGCGGCTCGCTCGAGGTGCACCAGCCCGAGGTCGTGATCGAGGGCTTCTGGGACTGGGAGCTCGCCTACAACTCGGGCGCCGCGTTCAGCATGTTCGCCGGGCAGGGGATGCAGGTGTTGCTCGCGCTGTTCGCCGCGGTCGCGCTGATCGGCATCGGCGTCATCGCGTCGAAGACTCGGCCCGAGGAGCGGATCACGCGGCTCGGCCTCGCCATGATCGCGGGTGGCGCGATCGGAAACCTGATCGACCGGCTTCGCGACGGTGCAGTGACCGACTTCATCCGCTGGCGCTGGCACGAGCACCGCTGGCCGATCTTCAACATCGCCGACGCGGCGCTGCTGATCGGCCTGGTGTTCCTGCTGGTCGATGGAGTTTCGGCAAGTCGGCGAAGGCGAGGTATGGTCGCGTCATGAGGATCCTGTGGTCGTTGCTGCTCCTGGCCGGCTGCAAGAGCGCGGACGACTACCCGCCCCTTGGCGGTGGCGGCGGCGGAGGCGGCGGGGGCTTCGGCACGATGGTGGACGCGCCGGGCGCCGACACCGGCGGCGGCGACGGCACGATGGTCACCGGCCGCGTCTGCCTCATCGCGGACCTGCGAACGCCCAACGCGTGCGCCGCCACCGGCGCGGCGAACATCACCGTGCAGCTCGGTACCGAGACCACGATGACCGCCGACGACGGCATGTTCAGCGTGATGGCGTCGGGTGGCACGAACCTCGTGTGGCGCGTGAGCGGCTCGGGCCTCGTGAGCTCGACCGTGCCGCGGTCGACCTCGAACAACCTCCCGATCATCACGGCCGACCTCTACAACGACATTCTCGGCGCGAACGGCGTGATCCTGAACAGCGGCGAGGGCTCGCTCGTGCTGTACGCAAGCCAGGGCGGCGCGCCCTTGATGGGCGCCGCTGTCACGGTTGCTCCGGCGGCCACGTACCTTCCCATGCGCGACACCGGCGATCCTCTGACGTGGGTGCAGGGCGGCACCGGAGGTGCCGGCGTGAGCTGGACCCCCGGCGTGACCGTGGGCC
>JACCRC010000230.1 GCA_013813765.1 Deltaproteobacteria bacterium
TCCGATCCGCGCCCCGAGCGCTACACGCCGAAGCAGCTCGAAGCAGCAGCGACCGCCGATCCTGTGTGGAACGCGGCGCAGCGCCAGCTCGTCGGCGAGGGCCGGATCCACAACTACCTGCGGATGCTGTGGGGCAAGAAGGTGCTCGCGTGGTCGCCGAGCCCGCAGCGCGCATTTGCGACGCTGGTCGAGCTCAACAACAAGTACGCGCTCGACGGACGCGACCCGAATTCGTACACGGGGATCCTGTGGACGCTCGGCGCGTTCGATCGGCCGTGGGCGCCGGTGCGGCCGATCTTCGGCAGCGTTCGCTACATGTCGTCGGCGTCGACGATCAAGAAGCTACGGATGAAGCGTTATCTCGCTCAGTGGTCGTGATCGCAGCCGGGGCCGTGCTTGTGCTCGTGCTGATGCTTCGAGATCTCTTCCTTGACCTTCGCCATGTCGAGCTTCTGCGCCTGGGCGACGAGCTCGTCGAGCGCAGCCGCGGGTAGCGCGCCGGACTCGCGGAACAAGAGCACACCATCGCGGAATAGCATGAGCGTCGGAATCGCCTGGATCTGGGCGGCGCCGGCGAGCTCTTGCTGAGCCTCGGTGTCGATCTTGCCAAACGTCACGTCGGCGTACTTCTCCGAGGCCTTCTCGAACACGGGCGCGAACGCGCGGCACGGGCCGCACCACTCGGCCCAGAAGTCGAGCAGCACGATGCCGCCCTTCTCGATGGTCGGCTGGAAATTCTCTTGGGTGATCTCGACGGTCGCCATTTCCCGGACCATGGCGCCTCGCGAGGGCCGCTGCAAGGGCGTGCGACATCGCTCTCGTGAGCGCCCACGCCACGGCACCGGACCAAACGACCGGGTGGCACGGCAAATGCTGCCGTTACCCTCCATGTCTTCGCATCACTGCGCCGTCGTCGTCGCGTACGACTTCAGCCGCACCGGCCACGCGGCACTGCGCCGTGCGGCAACAATGGCCTCGCACGCTCAGCACTACGTGCTCCACGTCGTTTGCGCAGTGGACCCCCGCGAAGCGATCCCGAGCATCCCGAGCTACGATGGCATCGACTATCGCTACGCGGCGCGCGTGCAGGAAGCTCTCGCGACCGCGGTTCAGGAGGAGCTCGATATCGCAGCTCCGACCCACCCGGTCAGCTTCTTCGTGCATGCACGTATCGGCAAGCCGGCGGACGAGATCCTCGAGGTCGCGCGCGAGATCGGTGCAGACTTGATCATCGTCGGGAGCCACAATCTTCACGGCCTCGAGCGCCTCATCCTGGGCTCGGTCTCGGAGAAGATCGTCCGCAACGCGCAGTGCAGCGTCGAGGTCGCGCGGCCGAAGGAATACGCCGATGTGAACCTCATGCCGGTCGTCGAGGTCCCACCCGACAACAGGACCTATGTTCCACCGCACCGCTACGAGTACGAAGACCATCGACTGCTTCTCCGACCCGCGGAGTGGCCTCTCTGGTAGGCGTGCTAGCCTGAAGGCGTGGCGAAGCTAAGGATCACGTACAACGCACCAGTCGTCCTGACGTTCGCCGTTGTCGCGCTGATCGTCACGTTCCTGCCACTCGAGACGCGCGTCCATTACTTCGCCGCGCACCCCAAGCTCTACGACTGGACCAGCTACCTCGGCCTGTTCAGCCACATCCTCGGCCACGGCGGCTGGGATCACTACATCGGCAACTTCATGCTGATCCTGCTCCTCGGGCCGATCCTCGAGGAGCGTCACGGATCGCTATCGCTGTTCATCATGATGATGATCACGGCGCTGGTGACCGGGCTCGCGAACGTCGCGCTGTCGAGCAACCCGCTGCTCGGTGCGAGCGGCATCGTGTTCATGATGATCCTCCTCGCGTCGACCGCGAACATCAAGCAGGGCGAGATCCCGCTGACGTTCATCGCGATCGCGCTGATCTATCTCGGCGGTGAGATCTATCGCGCGTTCGCAAGCGACGACAACGTCTCGCGCATGGCGCACCTGATCGGCGGCCTCGCCGGCGCGGTGTTCGGCTTCATCGGTGCGCGCGGCAAGGGCATCGAGTCGAAGCCCGTCAAGGATCTCGGCCTGCCGACAGCGAAGGCGAGCGAGGTCCAGAAGCTGAAGCCGAAGCCGAAGATCCCGGCGGCGTAGCTTAACGCTTGGGCTCGACGAAGAAGTCGGGCAGCAGCTGCGCGCCCGGCGTCATCGAGTACTCGGACAGATCGGTCTTGCCCTCGGCCGCGAGCACCTCGTCGTCGATGAAGAAGTTGCCGGTGACCTCGCGCGAATTCTTGTTGAAGATCGCGTAGGCCGCGTCGGCCATGATCGCCGGGCTCCGCGAGCCCTTCATCGCCTGGTCTCCGCCGAGGAGGTTCTGGATCGCGGCGGTCGCGATCGTGGTGCGCGGCCACAGTCCGTTGAACGCGATGCCTTCGCGCTTGAACTCGCCGGCCATGCCGAGCACGCACATGCTCATGCCGAACTTCGCCATCGTGTAGGCGACGTGCGGCGCGAACCACTTCGTCTCCATGTTGAGCGGCGGCGAGAGGTTGAGGACGTGCGCGTTGCCGCCGGCCTGCGCGGCCTTGCGGAGGTGCGGGACGCAGAGCTGCGAGACCACGAACGTGCCGCGCGTGTTGATGCCGTGCATCAGGTCGTAGCGCTTCATCTGCGTGGCCTCGGTCGTCGTGAGGCTGATCGCGGACGCGTTGTTGACCACGATGTCGATGCCGCCGAACGTCTCGACGGTCTTCGCGACCGCAGCGGCGACCTGGTCCTCGAACCGGATGTCGCAGACGAGCGGCAGGCCCTTGCCGCCGGCCTCGTCGATCTCCTTCGCGGCGCTGAACACGGTGCCCGGCAGCTTCGGGTTCGGCTCGGCCGTCTTCGCGACGACCGCGACGTTCGCGCCATCGCGCGCCGCACGCAGTCCGATCGCGAGTCCGATGCCTCGGCTCGCGCCGGTGATGAACAGGGTCTTTCCACGCAGTGACATGGGGGAGATACTATCAAGTGATAGGCTGAATCGTGGCCTCTCGACGCGACGACGATCCGAAGATCGAGACGGACCCACCATCGCGGCAGGATCGATGGCGGTTCAGCCGACGGTTGCCAGTGGCGACGGAGGTTCAGCCGCGACGGTCGCGTCGTTCGACACTGCCGGTCACGAGCTCGTGCCGGCCTCGATCGCCGAGATCGGCGAGGTGCTCTCGTCCCCGGATGCGAAGCTGATCGCGATCATGCTCGCCGACGGCATGATCGAGCTGCACGAGCTCGGCAAGGGTCTGCGCTGGCGCACCACGATCAAGGATCGCGCGTACCAGGCGAAGTTCGACGGTCGCGGCAGGCTGTGGGTGCTGGGTGCTTACGCGTCACCAGCAGCGTGATCGACCGCTGGCCGCTCGGCCCGCGCGCGGAGCTCTCGAGCGACAACATCCACGTCGCGATGGGCGGCGCCGATCGGACGGTGACCGTCGTGAATCGCACCACGAAGGCGTCGAAGGTGTTCGGCACGTTCCCGCGCGAGCTCGCGATGGTGCGCTGGTCGCCCGACGGGACGAAGCTCGCTGCGGTCGACGAGGCTGGCGAGCTCAAGCTATGGGCTGCCGACGGCGGGCTCATCAAGGAGTGGGGCCCGACCGACATGGGGCTCGATCTCGTGTTCTCCAACGACGGCCGGTGGATCATGAGGATCGGCACATCAAAGGGCGACAAGCTGCTGTCCGCGGTTGCGGGCGTTCCCGATCGCGACCTCGAGGTCGACAACAACTTCGGAACGACGATGGGAGTGGTGTTCGCGCCGGGTGACAAGCTCGTCGCCGCGGGCGGGCAGGGCCGGGTGCGCGTCTACGACCTGGGACGCGGCTCGCGGTGCTCACGCTCGGCGCCGCGATGATCTGGAACCTGCGGTCGCTACCGTTCGATCTTCCGAAGCTGCGCGCGATCGTTCGCTGCGCCGATCCGACGGACCCGGTCACCGGCACGCGGCACAAGATCGACGCGGCCGCGTGTAACCGACTCGCTCGCTAGTAGCTGCCGTTCATCGCGGCGACGAGATCGGGATCCTCGGGGCGCGTCAGCTTCGCGAGCATCTGTGCACTGGCGATGCCCATCACGGCGCCGATGCCGTACAACCAGAAGCCCATCGACACGCCGACGAAGCCGGGGCCGCCGGGCTTGGTGGCGACGAACACGCACGCGGTGATCAGCGAGAGCATCGCGCCGATAAGCGCGATCGTCGACGGTGCGATCGGCAGCGGCTTGCGCGACTTCGTGAAGCCGAGGAACGCAGCGCCGAGCAGGCCAAGCGCGCCGAGCAGGGATAGACCGAACGTGGCCCAGCCCATCGGCGAGAACGCGCTCGAGGCAGTCTTCGCGGCGACGGGATCGAGCTCGCGGATGAGCGAGATAAACTCGGCGTTCGACATGTCGCCGCCCTCAGCTCCGGCGAACATCGCGCAGTTCGTGCAGCCCATCGGCCCGAATCCGATGTCAGGGCCCGGCCGCGACACCCAGTTGCGAGAGAACGCGGCGAAGATCAGGAGACCGGCGGCGACCACCGCGAGGCCCACGGCGAGCATGCGGTTCTCGCGGGGCTTTCCATCGAGGTTCAAGTTCATGACAAAGGTCCGGACGGACCCGTACCACAGGAGTCGCACCAGGGACTACAGGCCCTTGGACGGGAGCTGGGGCATCACCTTGCCCATCTCCACGTATTCGTGGTGCGCGCCGGCCCACAGGTCGTCGGCCACCATGCCCCGGCCGGCCCGGGCGGCGATCACGGCGGCGCGGACCACGGCGTTCTTGATGTAGCCGCCGGTCATGTCGAACCGCTCGGCGAGCGCGTGGAAGTCGACGTGGTCGTGCAGCTCGGCCTGCGGCGGGAGCAGCTGCTTCCAGAGCTTCTCGCGCTCGTCGACCTCGGGCTCTGGGAACCGGATCCGGAAGTTCAGACGGCGCTGCAGCGCGGGATCGATCGCGGACTCCGCGTTCGTGGTCAGCACGCTCACGCCGTCGAACGTCTCCATGCGCTGCAGGATGTAGTTGACCTCGAGGTTCGCGAAGCGATCCTGCGCGGTCTTCAGCTCGGTGCGCTTGCCGAACAGGCTGTCGGCCTCGTCGAACAGCAGCATCGCGTGCGCGTCCTGCGCCTCGTCGAAGATCTTCGCGAGGTTCTTCTCGGTCTCGCCGACGAACTTCGACACGACCGCCGACAGATCGATCCGCACGAGCTCGAGCCCGAGCGTGGATGCGACGACACTCGCGGCCATGGTCTTGCCGGTGCCGGGCTCGCCGGAGAACAGCGACGACACACCGCGCGAGATCCCGAGGTGCCGCTGGTAGCCCCAACGCTCGAGGATCTGCGCGCGCTCGCGGACCATCGCGATCATGTCGTGCAGCGTGTCGACCACGTCATCGGGCAGCACGAGCTCGGAGAACCGCGACTTGCGGTGCACCACGTTGCCGTACGAGCCGAGCCGCACGCTGAGCCGGCGGCCGATCGACTGCTCGAGCCCGAGCATGTCGACGGTGCTGCCAGCAGCGGCGGCGTAGCGCGTGGCCTCTGCGACGACATCGGCGATCGCGCCGGGGCCGATCACGTAGCGCGCCGCGAGCTCGGTCGGCTCGGTCGTCGCCGCGTGCGCGGCAAGCGCGGTGGTCCATGCGCGCTCGCGATCGGCAAGATCAGTGCGCGGCATCGGCACGACCAGGGCAGGGCGGTGGAGCTCGAGGTGCCCGCTGCGCCCGCTCGTGGTCGCGACGAGCAGACCGGGGAACGCGGCGATCGCATCGGCGTGCTCGGCGGAGAGCTCGCCGCGCTCGTCGTACAGCGCATCCGCCTCGGCGAGCAGCGGAACTGCGCCACGCACCCGTGCGGCGGCGAGCGCGTGACCCAGCACCATCGCGCGAACGCGCTGCTCGGTCGCGACGACCTGCGGTGCGGGGATCACGAGGAGCGGCCGGCCGAGCGCCTTCGCGATCCGGTGCGCGGCGGCACGGCGTCCCGATCCGCGCGGTCCGCGGAGCACGATCGCGATGGGAGCCTCGCCGTTCACGCGTGGCAACAGCGCATCGAGCTGCTCGAGCGTATCGCTGGGCAGCACGACGCCGAGCTCGCCCTCGGGACCGATCAGCTCGCACAGGCCGGCGACCGGTGCCTGCAGCGCGTCGTCGCCGAGCAACCACGCGAGCGCGCCGTGCGTGAGCTCGAGGCTCGCCGCGAGCCCATCACCGTCGACGGAGAGCAGTCTCCCGCGGCGCAGCGGCGAACCCGGCGCGGTCGCGCGCAGCAGCGTCGCCGCGTCGCTACCGAGCACGTCCGCGCACGTCTCGACGTACAGCTTCGGCGGTCGTCGCGGCGCGAGTGCGTGGCAAAGCTCGCGCGTGTCGAGATCGAGCGCGTATGCGAGCGCGGCCACGAGCAGCCCGCCAGCGACCGGGTCGAGCCCCATGCGCGCGATCATCACGCCGAGCCGCGTCGCGCTCGCGTCCCCCGGTGCCGCCGCAGCGATCGCGCGTTCGAGCTCGGCGGCGGCGTTCGCATGCGTGCCGCGCGGCCGGAGCGTTCCCCCGGCGAGCCGCGCGAGCGCAGCCTCGTCGCGCAGGTAGATCTGAGAGGGCACGCGCGGATCGGCGAAGCCGGATCCCGCGTTGAGGCGCCGCAGCAGTGCGGCCTCCGCGTGGAGCCGCACCTCGGTGACGATCGCAGCCAGCGGCGCTGTCACATCCTCAGCCAAGCGGCCTCCGCCACCACGGCTTCTTCTTCGCCTCCTCGGCGATCTCCTTCTCGTCGCCGAGCGTCGTGGGGCCCTTCGCCTCGGGCTTGACCTCCGGACCCGTCGAGAGCGTCGACGCCGGCTTCGGCGCCGCCTTCACCTCCGGTCCAACGAGCGTGGTCGGCGGCTTCGCCGGCGGCGGCCGCTCGGGACCCGTCAGCGTGGTCGCCGCCAAGCCCACGGGCGCATCGGGGTCCGACGGCTTGGGCTTGGGCTTGTCGTCCTTGTCGCCGGGAGTCGCCGCGAGCTCGAAGGCCTTCTTCTCCTCGCCGATCAGCTCTTCCTGCGCGTCGCCGAGCGAGCCGAGCGCCTCGCGAAAGCTTCCGACGGCGCGGGTCAGCTGCTCCATGCTCTGGGCCATCTCGGCGAGCTCGGACTCCTTCCCCGACGTGAGATTTGGCTGCAGCACCGCGAGCGCTTGCTCGAGCAGCGAGCGCCGATCCTCGGCGTAGACGAACATGTCCGTCTCGTTGCGGCCGGTCACCGCAGCCTTCAGTGCCTCGAGCGCCTTCGCTTCGCGCGCGGGCAGCCCGAGCTGGGAGATCGCGAGCTCCTCACCGGCGAGGAGCTGTCGCATGGCATCGATGAGACGCGTGCCGCGCTCGCGCTCCATGTCGCGCGCCTGCTCGCCGGCGAATTCCGGAAGCTCGCCCTCGGTGCGAGCGGTCGCCTCGCGCTCCTCGCCGAGCGACGTCTCGCGCTGGCGCTCGGCGAGCTCGATCTCGAGCCCGTCGATCTCCTTCTCCTCGATGCGCACCCGCTGCCTACTCCGTCTTCTCCCACCACTGGCACCACCACTCGCCACCGACGAGGATGCGCAGCTTCGGGTGCCAGCAGTAGCTGATGTTCTTGTCCTGGTTCAGGTAGAACAGGCAGTTGTCACAGCGCTCGTCGCCGTACGGCTGGCCCTTGAGGACGTTGTCCTCGATCATGTGCTGCAGCAGCAGCGCATTCTTCTCGTCGATCTCTTTCGGCTCGGGCTTCGGAAGTTCGTCGTCGGCCATGTGCCGACGATTCTAACCGGCCCGCTACGCTTCGGCTTGGGCCGGAGGCCGCTTCTTGCGGCGCAGGCGCTGCGCGAACCAGTCGACCGTCTCGGCCATGCCGTCGGCGACCTGGTGCGTCGGCACGTAGCCGAGCGCGTCGCTGATCTTGTCGATGGACGCCTGCGAGTGCGGGATGTCTCCCGGCCGCGGCGGCTCGAACGTGGGCTCGGTCTCCGCGATCTCGGGGATGTCCTTCGCGAGGTCATCCCGGATCATCGCGAACAGCTCCTTCAGGTTCGTGCGCCCGTTGCAACCGCAGTTGTAGACGGTGCCGGTGACCTTCGGATCCTCGGCGGTGCCGGCGAGCAAGTTCGCCTGCACGATGTTGTCGACGTAGCAGAAGTCGCGGCTCGACGAGCCATCGCCGAAGATCACGACCGGCTTGCCGTCGATCAGTGCCGAGATCCAGCGCGGGATGACCGCGGCGTATGGACCGTTCGGATCCTGACGGCGCCCGAACACGTTGAAGTAGCGCAGGCCGATGTTCTGCTGGCCGTACGCGTCGTGGAACACCTTCGCGTAGATCTCGTCGACGCGCTTGGTGACGGCATACGGCGAGAGCGGCGTTCCGATCTTCTCCTCGACCTTCGGCAGGCCCGGATGATCGCCGTAGACCGACGAGCTCGACGCATAGACCACGCGGCCGACGTTCGCTTCCTTCGCCGCCCAGATGACGTTGAGGAAGCCGTCGACGTTGTGCTGGTGCGACGCGATCGGATCCTTCATCGACCGCGGCACCGAGCCGAGCGCGGCCTGGTGGAGGACGATGTCGACATCCTTCATCGCTTCCTCGGCGACGCTGGCCTCGCGCAGATCGCCCTCGATGAAGCGGAACTGCAGCTTCTCGTCGGGATGGATCGCGAGGACGTTGTCGAGGTTCTTCTTGTGACCGGTGATGAAGTTGTCCACTCCGACGACGGTCTGACCGAGATCGAGGAGCCGCTCGAGCAGCGCCGAGCCGATGAATCCGGCGACGCCCGTGACCAGCCAGCGTCGCGGCCGGTTGACGAGATCCTCGCAGACCTCGTCGTAGCGGGTGCGCTTCATAGACTCCAGAGCCGGATGCCGCGCGGAGGCTTGGTCGTCGGCGAGAGTGCGCTCTTCACGTCGATCACGGCGCCGCCGTCCTTGACGCGCTCGAAGATGCCAGCCGGGTTGGAGATGTACTCCTTGTGCGAGACCGCGAGGATCAGCGCATCGAGCTGCTGAAACTTCTCGAGCGGCGTGATCTCGATCTTGTACTCCTCGTGCGCCTCTTTCGGATCGCCGAGCGGATCGTGGACCATCGCGTCGATGCCGTACTGAGCCAGCTCGTTGACGATGTCGGGGATCTTCGAGTTGCGGAGGTCGGGGACGTTCTCCTTGAACGTCAGGCCGAGGATGCCGACCTTGCTCTTCTTCAGCGGCACGTCGCCCTGCTGGACGAGCATCTTCACCGTCTTCTGCGCGAGGAACGCGCCGACGTTGTTGTTGATGCGGCGACCGGCGAGGATGACCTCGGGCAGGTACCCGAGCTCCTGTGCCTTCGTGGTCAGGTAGTACGGGTCGACGCCGATGCAGTGACCGCCGACGAGACCGGGCGAGAACTTGAGGAAGTTCCACTTCGTCCCGGCGGCGTCGAGCACGTCCTGCGTGCGGATGCCCATGCGATCGAAGATCAGCGCGAGCTCGTTCATCAGCGCGATGTTCAGATCGCGCTGCGTGTTCTCGATGACCTTCGCCGCCTCGGCGACCTTGATCGACGGCGCGCGGTGCACGCCCGCGGTGACGACCGACGCGTAGACCTTCGCGACGCGCTCGAGCGCTTCGGGCGTCTGGCCCGAGACGACCTTCACGATCTTCTCGAACGTGTGCTCCTTGTCGCCCGGGTTGATGCGCTCGGGCGAGTAGCCGAGGAAGTAGTCGACGCCGTTCTTGAGGCCGCTCTTCTCGTCGAGGATCGGTCCGCAGACCTCCTCGGTCACGCCCGGATACACCGTCGACTCGTACACGACGATGTCGCCCTTCTTCAGGTGCGGACCGATCGTCTTGCTCGCCGAGATCATCGGTCCGAGGTCGGGACGGTTGTTGGAATCGATCGGCGTGGGAACCGCGACGATGAAGAACGTGCACTCGGCGAGTCGCGCCGGGTCGGCCGTCATCTCGAGCTTGGTGGCGCCGGTCAGCTGTTCGCCGGTCACCTCCATCGTCTCGTCGTGGCCCTTCTTCAGCTCGTCGACGCGGCGCTGGCGGATGTCGAAGCCGACGGTCGGCAGCTTTCGGCCGAACGACAACGCGACGGGGAGTCCGACGTAGCCCAATCCGATGACTGCAATCTTCTCTTGCTCGAGGGTCGGCATCTGTGTGTTCCCGAGGACACCACGACGAACGCGATCATTCAAGCGCGACACCGTTGGGTCGCCGTGAGTCATCGGACTGGGCGAAAGCGCACAGCGCGACGTCGCGCCACGCTTTGGGCTCGAGCTTCACCCGACGAGAAGAACGCCGAGGAACCGTCCGCTCGGCATCAGCTCTGCGAGCGTCACCAGCTGGCTCTCGCGCGTGTGGTGCGCTCGGCCGACGAGGGCGACCGCGTCCATACATGCAGCCGCCGTTGCGTGCTCGCCGAGCAGCTCGAAGCCGGTCAGATCGACGAGGACGTGAGCGAACAGGTCCGCACCCTCGAGGAGCACACGTGCGAGCTGCGGCACGACCTCACCGGCTCGCTCGGCGCGCGGTGGGGAGAGCAGGGCGAGCGAGCCGCGCAACCAGAGCGTCGAGAACGCCGACCCCTCGTGATCGATGGCCTTGTCCCTGTTGAGCATCGGCAGCCCCGGATAGCGCAGATTCGCGTCGACGACCGCGACCGTGTGACCCGAGACCTCGCACAGCGCGAGTCCGAGCTGGATGAGCAGCGGCGGCACTGCGACGCTCTCGTCACTGGGCACGAAGCCGACGACCTTGAGCTTGTCCTCGCGGATCCGGCGGGCGATCCGCGCGCACGCGGCCTTCATCTCGCCCTGCTTCTCGCCTCCGAGCTCGATCCCGATCGACGCGAGCAGCGCATCGTCATCGTCATGACTCGGTGAGGGGGTATCCACGCGACCGAGCATATAGTACGCACCACGGATGTGGTCCATCGTCCACGTCCTCAGCTCGTACGGCGTCGGGGGGCAGGAGCGTGTCGCGCTCGACCTCGCGATCGGGCAGAAGGCGCGGGGACATGACGTCTCGGTAATTTCGCTCGCACCCGAGCCCGACGGGGCGATGGCGCAGGAGTTCGCCCAGGCAGGCATCACCACGAGCCGCGTCGCCAAGCGCGGCGGGCTCGACCCCACGCTCGTGCCACGGCTCGCGCGCGAGCTGCGGCGCCGCAAGATCGACGTCGTCCACACGCACAACCCGCTCCCGCTGATCTACGGAGCGCCCGCCGCTCGGCTCGCCGGCGCCGCCGCGATTCACACCAAGCACGGGATCAACCCGGGCTCGCGGGGCCACCGGATGCTCCGCCGTGCCGCCGCGCAGCTGACCGATGCGTTCGTCGCGGTCTCCGACACCACGGAGGCGCAGGCACGGGAGCAGCGCGACGCGCCGCTGAAGAAGCTGCACACCATTCCGAACGGCATCCGCCTCGATCGCTACGCTCCCGACGCCGAGGCGCGGGCCGCGGCGCGCGTCGAGCTCGGCCTTGGTGATGCGTGGGTGATCGGTACCGTCGGCCGGCTCGATCAGTTCAAGAACCAGTCGATGATGGTGCGCGCTGCTGCGCCGCTGTTGTCGTCGAGCGTGCGGCTCGTGATCATCGGCGACGGCGATTCGCGCGCCGACGTCGAGCGTGCGGTCGCCGCGCTGCCCGATCCGCGCTGGGTCGTGCTGACGGGTCGGCGGATGGACGTGCCGAAGCTCGTGCACGCGTTCGACGTGTTCGCGCTGTCGTCGAAGTCCGAGGGCCTGCCACTCGTGGTGCCGGAGGCGATGGCGGCGAGTCTGCCGATCGTCGCGACGTCGGTCGGTGGCCTACCGAGCGTGGTCGATCACGGCGTCACCGGTCTGCTCGTCCCCGTCGAGGAGCAGGCGTTCGGTGCGGCGCTCGCGGTGCTGGCGGGCGATCATGCGATGGCGAAGCAGATGGGAGCGAAGGCGCGCGAAGTCGCGCTCGCCCGGTACAGCCACGACCGGATGGTCGATGCGTACCTAGAGCTCTACGAGCGCGCGCTCCACTGACCCAGCTCGATGTCGTCCTCGACCATGTGATACGCGCGTAGCTTCGCCGTCTCCCAGACGAGCTCCTTGATCATCCGGAGGTCGCGCTGCGCGGCGAGCACGAGGCGATAGCCGGTGCGGCGGATGAGGCCCATCGGACCGCCGGCGGGCTGGTTCGACGGGACGAGGATGTCGCTCGATGCCTCGCCCTTCGCCCACACGATCTCGTCGATGCCCGGTACCTCGATCTCGAGTTGCACCTCGCGGCGCGTGGGCCCGCCGGTGTAGGGACGCTCGATGCGAAGGCCCATCGAGGACAGGTCGACAGCGAGGCCGCTAGCCTCCTTGCCGTCGACCAGCTCCCAGCACAGAGCATCGATGTCGATGCGTGGACTCTCGCGGCGCATGATGTTCATCCGAAAATTTTCGGATGGTTGGGCACCACGGATCCAGTTTCTAGTCCTCGTGGCGGCCGTAGTACGCCAGTCGCGGCAGGGCGATCTGGGTCAGGAACATGGCGTCGGACATCGACCGGTCGAGCGACAGGCGGTGAATGTCGAGGGGATCGATCTTGCCCCTGCTACCCAACGATTTCGGCCACATCCGGTTGATGCCGCTCGCGTTCGTGAGCCCGATCCGGTAGCCCGCGGCCTCGATCGCCTCGCGGATCCGCTCGGTGCCCTGGCCCAGGCGTCGGCCCACCGGATACGCGATGGCGCGGATCGGTCGGCCGAGCTGCGCCTCGAGGTCCTCGCGGGAGCCGAGCAGCTCCGAGGCCAGCCCGGCGGCATCGAGGGTCTGCAGCACGCGGTGGCTGCGCGAGTGCGACTCGATGTCCATGCCGGCACGCGCGAGCGCGCGCACGTGGTCCCACGTCATGATCAGGCCCTGCGCGTACTCCGCCTCGATCTCGCGCGACCACGGCACACCCAGTGCCTCGGCCACGCCGTCGAGGAAGCGATCCAGATCGAGGTTCTTTTCCTCCTTGATCATGTCGTTGATCTTCTTCCGCGTCGCCTGGTCGCGCGGAACGAGCTCCATCTTCGACGGATAGGTGATCGTTCCTGACTTCGTCCCCTGGCGCACGAGCAGCGCGACCCGCTCCCACCAGTACAGACGTCGATCTCCGACGTACGACGTCGCGATGAAGAAGGTCGCGCGAATCCCGACGGCGCGAAGGATCGGCAGCGCCGTGTCGTGACAGCTGAGGTACCCGTCGTCGAACGTCACCATCACCGCGTTCTTCGGCAGGGGAGCACCGTCGATCGCCCGCAGCAGCTCGTCGATGCCAATCGGCGTGCAGTGCTTCGCGAGCGCTTCCATCTGCCAGCGGAACTGCGCAGGCGTGGCATCCGCCACGTCGGGGTCGTACGGGTAGGCGGGGTCGTGATCCGCGACGTGGTGGTACGTGATGATGCTAATCGTCGGAACAGGCCCACGAGACCGGAGCTTCAGCAGGCCGCGGAGGGCGCCGGTCCGGTGCAGAAAGCCAGCAACTCTCTCACGCATCACTGAGACGCAGCATACCGCACGAAAGCGGAATGCTACCGTGCTCCAGCGTGTTCGCGATTCCCGGCATCTGCGCGCTGATGATTTTCATCCTGGCACGGCCCCAGGAGTTCATCCCCCTCCTCCAGCGGGTGCCGTTTCTCCACCTCTTCACGGCCTTGGCCGTCCTGGGGTGGGTCATCGACGTTCGCCTGCGCCGGCTGCAGCCGCTCCCCGTCCCGACCCTGCCCTGGGTGATCGCGTTCTTACTGTGGGCGTTCATCGGGATCGCGGTCGTCGCCCCGGAGAAGATCATCGAGCGCGGCATCGAGCTCGCCATCCTGTTCGCGCTGTACGGGACCCTCGCGCATGGCGTGCAGAAGTTCCGCACGTTCCAGATCGTCGCGGGCACCCTCGTCACGACGTGCCTGTTCATCGCGTTCGTCTGCTTCCATCAGGGGGTGTCGCCCAAGCAATGCATCGCGGGCGAGTATCGGATCGGCACGATCGACGGCGAGCCGGATGGCCGCGTCTGCGAGACGGTCGAGAACTGCATGGGCCCTGAAGCGGAGCCCGGCAAGGAGTACCGCTGCGAGCACGCAGGGTTGTTCGGGACGTACTCGGTCGAGGAGCGTGTTCGTTACCGCGGTGAGCTGCAGGATCCGAACGAGGTCGCGCTCTGCATCAGCGCCGGCGCCCTCTCGCTGCTGATCGCCTTCGCACTGCGCCGCCGCAATCCGTTGAACGTGCTGCTGTGCGCCGCCGGCGTCACGCTCGTGATCCTCACCGTGCTCGCGACGAAGTCGCGCGGCGGCATGGTGTCCGCGATGCTCGTGCCGGGCGTCTACCTCTTGAGACGCTATCGAATAAAAGGCGCGATCGTCGCGGGGAGCCTCGCGGTCGCTGCCATCGCGCTCGGCGGCCGCAGCGGCGCGAACGCCGATGTCTCGACGCAGCTGCGCTACGAGGCGTGGGCCAGCGGTCTCGACATGTTCAAGGAGAATCCGATCTTCGGGGTCGGTGCGGGCCTGTTCAGCGACCACCACTACCTGACCGCGCACAACTCGCTCGTGCTCACGCTCGCCGAGCTCGGGCTCGTCGGCATGATGCTGTACGTCACGATCATCTACCTGACGTTCAAGACGCTCTACATCGGCCTGACCACGCTCGCCGTCGTGCCAGGCACCGCCGCGGTCCGGGTGTGGGGCATGGCGCTCATGGCCTCGATGTCGGGCATCGTGTTCCAGAGCAACACGCTGTCGTTCGCGTACCACTCGGTGCTCTGGATCTTCCTCGGGCTCGTCGGAGCCTGGTACTCCGCGATCAAGCACCACAAGCCGGACTTCGAGGTGAAGTTCGGCTGGAGGGACGTCAGCGGCATCGTCGTCGGATGCCTCGCCTTCGTCTTCCTCATCCTGCCCGTATTCCTGAAGTACAAGGGCGAGTACTGACGGGCGGCCCCGCCGGGGCTACTTCTTCTTGGCCGGCGGCTTCTTCGCCGCCGGTGCCTTCGCAGCGGGCTTTGTCGCGGGGGCCTTCGCCGGCGCCTTGGCAGCGGGAGCCTTCGCGGGCGCCTTGGCAGCGGGAGCCTTTGCGGGCGCCTTGGCCGCCGGTGCAGGCTTCGCGGGCGCGGGCTTCGCCGCAGGAGCCGGATCCGACGTCGGAGCCGGAGCCGGCTTCGCCGCGGGAGGCGTCGCAGGCTTCATCGGGATCGGAACCGGCTTCGGGGCCGGCTTCGTCGGGATCTCCTTGATCATCGGCTTGCTGGGCTCGGGTAGCGGCTTCGCCGGGCGCGGTGGCAGGGGCCCACGCCGCGGTGACGGCTCGTCGTCCTCGTCATCGTCGTCGTCGTCGACCGCCGGCTTCTCGGCGTTCTCGTCGTCGTCGTCGATGATGATCGACTTCTTCTTCTTCGGCTTCTCCTCGACGTCGTCGGCATCGTCCTCGGCGGCGACGTCGTCATCGTCATCATCGTCGTCGTCGTCGTCGTCGTCGTCGTCGTCCTCATCCTCGTCGTCGTCCTCCTCCTCCGCGTCCTTGCCCCACGGCGGATCGGATCCGTCCCGCCAGCCGCCGACTTCCTTGTCCTCGTCTTCGTCCTCGTCCTTGTCCTCGTCGAGCTCTTCCTCATCGCCGGACCAGTCGTCACCGACGGGCGCAGCTCCGCCGCTGCTGTCGTCGTCGTCTACTTCTTCCTCTTCTTCCTCGTCGTCGTCCTCGGCCTCGTCCTCTTCGTCCTCGTCCTCTTCGTCGTCTTTCTCGTCCTCGTCATCCTCGTCTTCTTCTTTGTCGGCGCTTCGCGGGCCTGCGGTTAGCCGCGCGGGCAGGGAGATCTCAGTGACGACATCAACTCGCATGGTCCGGTGATCCTCGCCGGGATTCTAAGCATGCGAATCGCCAGGTGTGTCAACTCGGTGAGCGTGCTTTCCCAATTCAGTGCGCACGCGACGTGCATGCTACAAGGATCTCCGTGCTGAAGACCGCTGCGTTCGTCGTCGCGAGCCTCGCGATGCTCGGTTCGGCCGCGGCAGATCGTCTCAGTTATCACGGCACGGTCAGCGCGGACGCCGCGGTCACTGACAACGTCCTCTCGGTACCGCTCGGCTCGGACAACCGTGAGGGCGACATCCTGCTCACGATCCGGCCCGGCATGCTGTTCACGTACGGGATTCCGCGCTTCATCAACGAGTTCAACGCCGAGCTGGAGATGACCCGGTATGGCGCGCAGACGGATCAGCCGACGATCGCGACGCGCGCTGGCTGGAAGGCGATCATCCTCACGGGACCGCTCTCGGAGGTCATCCTCCAGGCGGACGTCAGCCGCAGTGTGGTCAGCGCGATCGGCGCCGCGGCGATTCCCACCGAGACGATGGTCACGTTGCTGCCTATCAATCAGGTCACCGCTATGTCAGGCGGTGCGAACGAGTACGCCTCGAAGGTGCTGACCCGCGAGCTGCGACTGTTTCAGACCGCGTTCGCGCGCGCCAGCAAGTCCGATGACGAGGGTACGCCTCCGACGCGGATCGACGCGGGAGAGGTCGGCGCGTCGCTGGGGCTCGATCGGTCGTTCATCAAGAACGCGGTCTCGCTCGAGGTCGGCGTCTCGGTGTTGAACCTCCATCGCAATCCCGAGGCACCGATGGGTGGCCGCGACGACGAGCAGGTCAACCTTCGAGGCCGCATTCAGTGGCGCCGCGACTTCACGCGCAAGCTCTCCGGTTCCGCCGATGCAGGCGCCGTCCTCGTCATGCCGTACGGCACGGACATGTATCACCCCTTCGTCGAGAAGAATAACCGCGTGTTCCCGCTCCTCGGCGTGTCGGGTCACTACACCGATGTGTGGGGCATCGCGACCGCGTTCATTCGCCGCGATGTCACGCCGAATCTGTTCGTGGGCGCGAACACGGTGAACGACACCGCAGCGGTCGTCGCGGCGATGCCGCTGTACTTGAAGGCCGTCGACAACAACCGTCGCGCGCAGCCCAAGCTCGCGGGGGTCGGCTCGTTCGGACTCCAGCGGACCCAGCTGATCGAGGAGAGCACCTCCGATCTGCAGAGCTCGTTCTGGATCGCTCGCATCGACGCGGGCATCCAGTACGCACCGCGCCCCGGCTTCACGTACCAGCTGCGCTACGAGATGATGTACCAGACGGCGGATCGCGGGCAGGGCGTCGTGGATCCGCTGCCCGGCTTCCTCCGCAACACGATCTACGTCTCGGCCTCGGCGCGGTTCCCGGCGGACGTCGCCGTGCGCGTCCCGAAGCGCCGCACGAACGCCGTGCGCGCCGATCGCAAGGACCTCGCACCGATCGGCGTCGAGCCCGTGATCCCGGACCTGACCGAGGGCGCCGGCGACGGCGAGTGACCGCGATCTAGCGACAGACCGGGGGGACCGTCTCGACGTCAGCGCTGACCTTGCGCGCCTTCCACGCCGCGGCCGTTGGCAGCAGGCGCTCGGTCACCGGGTTCGCGAGGACCGCGGGCTTGATCTTCGATCGATCGAGCTCGTAGCTCGTGATCACGTGGTCGACCAGATCGATGCCTTCGTACTCCGAGGGATCGAACTGAGCCTCGAGATAGAACGCGCGGTACTCGTGAATGAACGCGGACGTCGGGAGGTCGTCGTAGTAGCCGACCTCGGAGCGATTCACGACGTGGTTGACCTCGTGGATCAGCGTCGCGGCGAGCCGCTTCGAATCGCGGCCGCGTGCGACGTAGATGCGATTGCTCCACATGTAGCCGTCGAGCTCGTTCTCGATCGTGGCTCTCACGCTGCTGCGCGTGTCGCGTAGGTGAGCGTAGTCGTCGGGCGTGAGCCCGGCATCTGGCAGGTCGCTGCGCACGCGCTCGAAGTCCGCGCAGGTCAGGTCGGCGAGCTCGTCGATCTTCACGTGACCCGCCTGGATCGACTTGAGCGTGAGCTGCGCGAGCTCGGAGCGATTCGCGGCCAGGACGTCGAGCGCCTTGCCGATGTACGTGCGGAACGCCTTCGTCGAGCGCGTCGGGTCGACCTCCGTGAAGCGTGTGCTCGTCCCACGGTCGCCCTTGTCGTCGGCGTCCTCGGCCGCGTCGTCGCCGACGGGAGTCGCGCAGGCGGCGAGGAGCACGAACAGGGGCACGGCGCGCATGGCGATCTCGCGGGTTGCAAGATCGACACCTCCGATGGTGCGCTCAACCCGCCGAAAGCCCGTCGGCTCCCTGGCTACTCGAGCAGCCGGTTCGCGTCACCGATGACGACTTCCGCCGCCGGCACGCCGCCAAATCCCGTGTTCCACGCCACCGCGTAGCCGCTCACGCCGCGCAGCACGATGCGTGCTCCGACCTGCAGCTCGGCGGGCGTGACGGTCCACTCGCCGACGACATCGTCCTCGAAGCACGTCGGCCCGACGAACAGCGCGCGCCGTCCTTCGCCCGGGTGCGGCGCCTGCACGACCAGCTCGACCTGGCTCCACCGCAGGTGACAGATCCGCGAGAGGTCGAGCACGTACAGTGGTCGATCATCGAGCTCTCGCACGACGAGGACGCTTCCTCTCGCGAAGCCCGCGCCCTCGGAGACGAGGCGGCCCGGCTCGATGATGAGCTCGATCGCGACGGGCACGGCTGCTCGCAGCTCGGCGAGCGCACGCGGGAGCCCAGCGATGCCGTGCCACGCGCCGCCGAGATCGAGGAACGCGGGCGTGAAGTCGGTGTCCTCGAGCACTGCGCGTGCGGTGACGGCGAAGCGCTCGCCTGAAGTGGCGGTGACGGGGCCGTGGTGGACGTGGATCCCGACGCGTCGCCCGCGTGCAGCTTCGATCATCTCGCGCATCGCGGTCTGCCTGCGCTCGCGTTCGACATCGAGCCCGAACCGCGATCGCCGGTGCCCGCTGCCGTCGAGCACCGCGCCCACCGCGGGATCTCGGGCGGTGATGCTCGCCGAGATGCGGATCGCGATCTCGGCATGCGGCGGGGCGCTGCGCACCTGGTCGACGGTCTCGCACGAGACGATCAAGCGTCCGCGGTGCGCTGCCGCAACCTCGGCCGCGAGCCCACTCGGATCCGCGACCGACATCACGCCCCGTCCGATCGCGGCCCGTGCCTCTTCGGGCGACGCGACATCGAATCCATCGAGGCTCGCCGCCGCGAGCTCGAGCACCTCGGCATGCGGGAACGACTTCGCCGCGAACAGCGTCGTGACGCTCGCCGCGCGCGCGGCCGCCGCGAGCTCGCGAAGATTCCGCTCGATGCGCGCGCGGTCGAACACCAGAGCCGGCACGCGCTCACGGTAGCAAGCGGCCGAACCTCGGACACCCGTTGTGCAAAAAAGGGGGTCCGACCCCCATTTCGGCGTTCCCGACCCCCATTTCGGCGTTCCTCCAAATGATCGATCGCTCGAGCAAATACTGGACGGGAACAGAGGCGGCAGATCTCGACGAGTACCTTGGAGCGCTCACGTCGGAAAGCTATCCAGCAGATCGGATCATTCGTGCGAGCTGCGTGTGTGGCCAGAGTGTCTTCGCGCTCGTGGTGGATGCCGACGAGGGCTGCGCGCAACGCGCATGCACGTGTTGCCGGCGGACACACTTCGTCTGTGACAGCGGCGAGTACTGGGAAGACGCAGAGCCGGAGAATTTCGTCTGCCGGTGCGGCAGCAGCTCATTCGAGCTTGCGGTCGCGTTCAGCCACGGCAATCACACCACCGTAAAATGGATCACCGTCGGCAACCGCTGCACGAAGTGCGGCATCCTCGGCTCCGCTGTCGATTGGAAGGTCGACTACGAGCCGACGGCTCACCTCTACAACGAGGTCTGAATCAACTGCGGCAGCAGGATCTGGCTCGCCGTGACTTCTGACTTGTTCGCGACGACCAGTTTAGGACGTCCACGACGAGCCTTGACGAGAGCGGCTTTGGCAGCGGACCGGTCGATCTCCGTGGTGCGGATCCACATGTCCATCTCCTCGGCGCTCGCAAAGCCTGCTCGCTCGAGTCCCAAGGCAGTGTCGAGCCACGCCGGCTTCTCGGCGAGTCCGAGATACGCGGCATGACTCGTCCAGTCGCTGTCACGCGGGTCCGACACGAGACCGGCCCGCATCGGATTGCGATGGATGTAGCCCATGACATGGGCCACGCCATCGTCTCGCACCCGGTTGCTGCGCGGACCTCGAACGAACACCGCGCCGATCCGCTTGTTTCGTTCGTTGATCCACTCAGCAAACGGAGTGTGCACATCGCGTAGCCAGTCAGCGAGTGGGTCTCTTCCCGCACGCAGTTCGAGATGGATGTGGCTGCTCATGATCGCGTAGCTGCAACAGCGCCAGTCCGACTGACTGATCCCGAGCCCGAATAGCCGCATGTACTGGCGTCGCTCTTCAGCTCCGCGGATGAACCATTCCCCAGCGACGAAGCGAGGGATCAGGTGGTAGATGGCGTTCGGCTCTTTGTACTGTCGACGTCGGGGCATGGAGTCCTCTCCAGGTTGCGATCGCGCTCCTCCCCGATCTCCAGGTACCTCACGGCTCCGACATCGGCGCTGGCCACAGCGGGTTCCGTCCGACATCCGGACAGACGTTGTGCAAAAAAGGGGGTCCGACCCCATTTCCTGCGCATGTTGTGCAGAAAAGGGGGTCCGACCCCTTTTTCCTGCGCCACCCCCTCTTTGCTACTCGAAGTACTCGGACGCAGCGGCGATCGCTGCGGTGTCCTCGCTGATCTCGCCGGGCTTGTTCGCGTGGCCGACGAGCGCGCCGCGCCAGTGCATGCTCATGTACTCGGCGGTGCGGCGCAGCGTGTCGATCACGGGGAGCGACGAGCCGTCCGCGGGATCCTCATCGGAGTCGACGACCACCGCGTGCAGCGTGCGGCCGGCGAGGCGCTCCTTGAAGCCGAGCTCCTTGATGCGCATCCACGCGGTCCAGTGATCGAGGTACAGCTTCGTCGGCCACGGCAGGCTGTACCAGTAGACCGGGCACACGAGCACGAGGTCGGTGGCCGCGAGCGTCGCATCGCAGAGCAGCTTCGCGTTGCCTTCGGGCGCGGAGTAGCCGGTGGAGTGACGGGTGTCCTCGAAGGGCGGCAGCGGATGATCGGTCAGCCGGATCCAACGCTGCTCGTCGGTCTTCGGCAGCAAGCTCGCGGCGGCGCGCGCGAGGGTCTCGGCGTTTCCACCGGTCCGCGTGCTGCCGACGACGAACAGGAAGCTGCGCATGGGAGGACGATACACACGCCATCGGGTAAGGTGCACGTGTCATGAACGTCACCGTCGCTGCACTTCAGACCGCGCTCTCGGACGATGTCGCACAGAACGTGGAACGCGTCACGGCGCTCGTGCGCGCGGCTGCAGGCAAAGGTGCGCAGATCATCCTGCCGAGCGAGCTGTTCGAGGGTCACTACTTCTGCCGCACGCAGGACGAGGCTGACTTCGAGCGCGCGCGTCCCGCAGAGAAGCACCCGACGCTGCTCCACTTCCAGAAGCTGGCCGCGGAGCTCGGAGTCGTCATTCCGGTTTCGTTCTACGAGGCCGCGGGACCCGAGCACTACAACTCGATCAAGGTGTTCGACGCGGATGGCACGGACCTCGGGCTCTATCGCAAGAGCCACATCCCCGACGGACCGGGATATCAGGAGAAGTTCTTCTTCAAGCCGGGCAACACGGGCTTCAAGACGTTCGCCACGAAGTTCGGAACGATCGGCGTCGCGATCTGCTGGGATCAGTGGTTCCCGGAGGCGGCGCGCGCGATGCCGCTCGCCGGCGCCGACGTGCTGTTTTATCCGACCGCGATCGGCAGCGAGCCCGAGGAGCCGGACCTCGACAGCCGCGATTCGTGGCAGCGCGCGATGATCGGCCACGCGGTCTCGAACGCGGTCGGCGTGGTCGCGGCGAATCGCGTGGGCAAGGAAGGCGACCGGGCGAGCGCCATCACGTTCTACGGCAGCTCGTTCGTCGCAAACGCGCGCGGTGACAAGATCGCCGAGCTCGGACGCGAAGAGAACGGCATCGCGATGGCCACGCTCGATCTCGCTCAGATCAAGCGCGTGCGGGCGAGCATGGGCTTCTTCCGCGACCGCCGCCCGAGCATGTACAAGGGCCTCGCGGAGTAGCTCAGGCGCGCGGCTGCTGCTGCGTCGAGCAGTGGAACGCACCGCCGCCTACCACGACCGACTTGCCGTCGAGCCCGATCGCCTTGCGGCCGGGGAACATCTCGCCGATCGCCTTCACCGCAGCGTCGTCGGAGTGCACGCCGTAGGTCGGGATGATGACGGTCGTGTTCGAGATGTAGAAGTTCATGTAGCTCGCCGGCATCAGCATGCCGGTGGCATCGAGCACCGCGCCGGGCGACGGCGTGGTGACGACCTCGAGCTTCGCGGCGCGCAGGTCCGAGATGATCCCGTTCAACGCGTCGCGATTCGGATCGTCGGCGGTCGGCTGCATGCACGCGACGACACCGGGCGCGACGAACCGCGCGAGCGTGTCGATGTGGCCGTCGGTGTGGTCGTTCGCGAGGCCGCGATCGAGCCAGGTGACCCGCTCGACGCCGAGGGCCCAGCACAACCGCGCTTCCAGCGCCTTCTGATCAAGGTTCGGATTCCGAGCTCCGCCGAGCAGGCACTGCTTCGTGGTCAGCAGCGAACCAACGCCATCGACCTCGATCGCGCCGCCCTCGAGGACGAGATCGAACGCGACGCCGCGCACGTTCGCCCACTCCATCACGCGCGCGCCGACCTCGGTGTCCCCGGGCATGACGTACTTGCCGCCCCAGCCATCGAAGCGGAACCGCGCGGCGGAGAGCTCGCCATCGCGGGTCACGAAGATCGGACCCGTGTCACGCAGCCAGACGTCGCCATACGTCGTGTGGTGAAACGTCACGCTCGCAGCGGCGGCACCGAGCAACGCGCGTGCAGCGGCCTCGTCAGCGGCGTGACGCACGAGCAGGTGAACGTGCTCGCCGCGGCCGTCGTCGGCGATCGCCGACACCATCGCCATCAGCGCGCGCTGAGGTGCATCGAGGCCTTCGAGCCACTGCTCGGGATCATGGGGCCACGCGGTCCACACGGCGGTGTGGGGGGCCCACTCGGCGGGCATACGGAATCCGGTACTCACGGCGCTCTTGTAGCAGAGCTCAGGTCCACGCGTTCGGTGGCACGTCGATCGGAACGGGCCGGCCGCGGCGCGCGGACGCAAATGCCTGTGCGAACAGCAGCGCCGAGGCGAACCGGCGCCGCGGGTCCTTCGCCATCGCGACGGCGAGGACGTCCTCCATCTGCGTCGAGACCTTGCCGAGCACGCCTGGACGAACGGGCGGCTGATGCACGACCTGATAGATGAGCTCCGAGAGATCCTTGCCCTTGAACGGCGATCGCCCGGTGAGGCAGCGATACGCGATCGCGGCGAGTGCGTAGACATCGGCGAGGTGCGTGACCTGACCGCCGGAGGCCTGCTCCGGAGCCATGTACTGCGGCGTCCCGACGACGCCCTCGCCGGTCAGCGTGCCTTCACTGCCGACGAGCTTCGACACGCCGAAGTCGAGGATCTTCCACGTCGCGCCTTCGTGCAGGAACAGGTTGTGCGGCTTCAGATCGCGATGCACGACACCGGCGAGCCGCGCGACCTCGAGGCCGCGGCCGACCTGATCGAGCAAGAGGCTCAGCTCGTCGGACGGCATGCGCGGCTCGGTGCGCAGCCTCGTCGCCAGGTCTGTCCCGTAGAGGCGCTCCATCGCGATGTACGGCACGACCGCCTCGGGCGGCGACAGCTCGATCACCTTCACGATGTGCGGCGACGACAGCCGAGCGGCGACCTCCATCTCGCGATGGAATCGGTCGATCAGCGACGTGCTCTGCGCCGCCCGCGTGTTGAGCAGCTTGATCGCGATCGAGCGCTGATCCGGCCCGACCGCCTCGTAGACATCGCCCATCGCACCGCGGCCGAGCACGAGGCCGATCTTGAAGCGACCCATCACCTGACCGGTCCAGCGGCCCTCGTCGGCGTGCTTCTGTCGCGCGACGTCGTCCTTCACCTCGGCGAGCGCCTGCTGCTGATCGCCGATCACCTGCATCGCGTTCTGCAGCTCGGAGATCGCGACGGTGTTCGTGCGGCGCGCCCAGCGGCCGAGCATGTACGCGGAGACCTGGAACCCGATGATCAGCACCTCGGCGATCGCGAGCTGGCTTGGCCCCGCGACGATGCTGGACATCACGCCCACGTCGGTGATCCAGCCGAGCATGATCGGGACCGCGAGGAGGATGTGGCTCACGATGCAGATCGTGGCGATCGAAAGCGAGATCCAGCGACTCCGGCCGAGCGCGATGATGACGATGCCGAGGATCGGCACCATCACGATCGCGGACCACGGACCGAAGTAGTAGTACATCGGCGGAACACCGCCGACCGTCGCAGTGATCCAGAGCAGGCCCACGCGACGCGGCTGCCAGCGCTCCTGCTTCGCCGCGAGCCACAGCAGGCCGACGTTCGACAGCGACATCACGCTGGCGCCGACCCAGAAGATCTTCTGTGCGAACGGATCCGCGCCCATCAACAGCGACAGCGCGATCGCGATGACGGGCGCGAGGATCCCGAAGACGTGGAACACGCGCATGCGCGGGAGGTCGGCGTGGTCCATCACCTGCGCGGCCGTCGGCATCGGTCCTTTCGATCCGGTGGCGAACACGCCAGAGCGCTTCGCATCGGGAACCGCGGTCGCTGCTTCCGACGCAGCGATCACCTGCGCCATCGCGTGGGGCGACGCGGCCTCGGTGCCGGCCTCGTCATCTGGCCCGCGCGGGTCAGCCTCGGTGGCGTCGACGGTCTCCACTCAGCTCGTAGTGTAGCCCACGTAGATGTGCTGCACGTCGTCATCCTCGTCGAGCGCCGAGAGGAACTCCTCCACCTCGGTGCGCGCAGCCGCATCCTCCACGGTCACGGGATTCTTCGCCCTCCAACCGATCTTGATGCCGGCAACGGTCCAACCACGTGCCGCCAGCGCCTTACCCACCGCATCCAGGTCGGTGGGCTCCGTGTAGAAGCGGCTGCCACCTTCACCGTCGGGCTCGCAGTCCTGCGCGCCGGTCTCGATCGCGGCCTCTTCGGCATCGGCTCCGCCCTCGGGCGGCGTCGCG
>JACCRC010000240.1 GCA_013813765.1 Deltaproteobacteria bacterium
CGCCCACGCCTTCGCCTCGTCGACGGTGCCCTTGCCGCGGAGCCGGAACAGCAGCCGCTTGAGGATCTTCTCCCAGCGCCGCAGCTCGCCACGCGAGACCAAGAGACTCTCGATCGCCGCGACGGCCTCGATGCGAGACGGATCGAGATCGACCGCACGCTCGAGGTGAAACAGTGCCTCGGCATCGTCCTGGTGGAGCTTCGCCTCGATCCGGCCCTTGAAGTCGTGCGCCGCAGCGTGGTCCGGGTTGGTGGCGAGTGCCTGGTTCAAGTGGATCCGCGCGGCATCACCCGCCTGCGGGGACTCCTTGCCGGCCATCCACTCGCACCATCCAAGGGATGCGTGATAGTCGGCCTCGTTCGGCGAGCGCGCGATCACCGTCTTGATGTGACCGATCGCCTGCGCCCACTGCCGCTTCGCCATCAGCTCCTCGGCGACGCGGAATGCGAGCTCGGTATCGATCGCCGGCGGAACCTGGACCAGCTCGCCGCCTGCAAGCTCGCGGTCGTAGGCCGCGCGGCGCCGTTCGTCGTGCAGGACGTTGCGGGCCTCGTCGTAGATCGAGCGCAGCTCATCGAGCTTCGCCCGCTCCCGCGGATCCGTCGTCACCGCCCCGCCGCGGTCGAGCTGGCTGACGCGCACGCGGTACGCGGTCTCGATGTCGTCGCTGCCTGCCTTGCGACCGATCAGCAGCACGGCGTAGTGGTCCGCGCCCTTGATCCGCTGGTGCTCTGCCGTGAGCATCTGCCGCAGCGCGACGGCGTGCTCGTTCTCGGAGCTTGCCTGGTGAACATCCTCGAGCGAGACGACGCCGGAGTCCTCGGTGTCGAACTCGAGCGGCGCGGCACCATCGGTGGGGAGCGCGAGATCTTCGAACAGCACCTCGAACAGATCGTCGCCGGGCCTCGTCTTCGTGCGCGGCGGGGAGAACTTGGTCGTGATCGCGCCGAGCCCGACCTCCGGTGCGGCCATCGCGGTGGCCGCGTCGCACAGGATCATCGCGTCGATGGCGAGGCGTGCTTGCGCGCGATCCGGAAACGCGCGCTCGATGTCGGCGATCGACGCGCCGTTCGCGAGCATCATCGTCACCTTCTCGCCGAACACGCGCTTCAGCTCGTGGCGGAGCCGCTTGCCGCGCTCGGTGAGCTCGAACGACAGCCCATCCAGGCGCGAGAGCCGGCCGAGATCCTCGACCGCGGTCTCCTTGAGGCCACCGAGCACGACCTCGACCATCCGGAGCTGCATGCCCTCGACCGGCTCGTTGCTCTCGTCGAACCGCCACGCACCCTGCGGCCAGCGCAGCGCCTGCACGAGCTTGTGGCGCGCCTGCTTGCCGAGCTGCTCGATCAGCGCCTCGACCGTGAGGATGCCAAGCGAGACGAGCGCCTCGCCGAGCTTGCCTTTGACCTCGGCGGTGCGGCTGACCGCGTTGCGGTGCTGCTCCTCGGTGATCACGCCACTCGACACGAGAAAGTGGCCGAGCATCTCGTCGCGAGGTGTCGACGCAGTCGAGACCGGATTGCCGTTGACCAGCTCGACCGTCTTCGAGACGCGGCCGCGCTTGAGGATCAAGGAGCCTGTCGCCAGGTCCTCGTGGAGATCGAGCAGGACCGCCGGAAGCGGTCGCATCGCCAGCTCTCCCGAGCGAGAACCCACAGCGTAAGTCTACTTCACTCCGCGACGTGACAGGCGGCCCTGGAGCCGTTCGACAGCACGCGGAGCCGGGGCAGTTCCTTGAAGCACGCTTCGGGCTTGTTCTTGACCGGGCAGCGCGGATGAAACGGGCAGCCGGGAGGGGGCGCCATCGGGCTCGGCACGTCGCCTTGCAGGATGATCCGATCCTGGCGCGACGCCGGATCGATGCGCGGCACGGCCGACAGCAGCGCCTGCGTGTAGGGATGCTTGGGGGTGCGATACAGCGTCTTCGCCTCGGCGAGCTCGACGATCCGGCCGAGGTACATCACCGCGACGCGGTCGCAGATGTGCTGCACGATCTTGAGATCGTGGGAAACGAACAGGTAGGTGAGTCCTTCGGCCTTCTGCAAATCTTCGAGGAGGTTGACGATCTGCGCCTGGATCGAGACATCGAGCGCACTGATCGGCTCGTCGCACACGATGAACTGGGGCTTGCAGGCGAGCGCGCGGGCGATGCCGATGCGCTGCCGCTGCCCTCCGGAGAACTCGTGGGGGTAGCGTTTGGCGGCATCCGACGGAAGGCCGACCTGTGCGAGCAGCTCCTGAACACGGGTGTCGCGTTCTGCGGCAGTCTTCACGAGCTCGTGAATCTCGAGCGGCTCCGCGATCGCCGCACCGACGCTCATGCGCGGATTGAGCGACGCATACGGATCCTGGAAGATCATCTGCATCCGGCGACGCATCGGACGCAGCTCGCGCTGGGGCATCGCGGTGATGTCCTTGCCCTCGAGCTCGATGCGTCCCGATGTTGGCTCGTAGAGTCGCAGCACCGTGCGGCCGAGCGTGGACTTGCCGCAGCCCGACTCGCCGACGAGCCCGAGCGTCTCCCCCTTCTCGATCTCGAGCGACACCGACTCGACGGCGCGCACTGGCCCGAAGTACTTCGTGACCTTGTCGAGTTTGACGAGCGCGGTCATGGCGGGGCATCCAGCGGGAAGTGGCAGCGTACGTGCGACGCGCCGAGCTGAACGAGCGGCGGCTCGTCGGTGCGGCATAGCTCCTGCGCGGCCGGGCAGCGATCGACGAACTTGCAACCGACCGGCAAGTTCAACAGCGACGGGACCATGCCCTTGATCTCGACGAGCCGCGTGCGCTCCACGTCGCTGCCGTAGCTCGGCATCGAGCGCAGGAGGCCCGCCGTGTAGTGATGGCGCGGTGCCGCGAACAAGGTCGCCGTCGCGGCGCGCTCGACGATGCGACCGGCGTACATCACGACCACCTCGTCGCAGGTCTCCGCGACGACGCCGAGGTCGTGCGTGATGAGCAGGATCGACATCCCGAGCTCGGTCTGCAGCGACTTCAGGAGGTCGAGGATCTGCGCCTGGATCGTGACGTCCAGCGCGGTGGTCGGCTCGTCGGCGATCAGCAGATCCGGTTTGCATGCAAGCGCCATTGCGATCATCACGCGCTGGCGCATGCCGCCGGAGAGCTGGTGCGGATATGCGTCGACACGGTCCTCTGGCGACGGGATACCGACCAGCTTGAACATCTCGATCGCGATCTTCCGTGCCTCGGCCTTCGACTTTTTCTGGTGCAGCCGCACCGCCTCGCCGACCTGGTCACCCACGGTGAACACCGGGTTCAGCGACGTCATCGGCTCCTGGAAGATCATCGCGATCCGGTTGCCGCGGATCTTGCGCATCTCCGCGGGCGCCAGCGTCATCAGGTCCTTGCCGGCGTACCTGATCGAGCCCCTCGCGATCCGTCCCGGCGGTGAGGCGATCAGCCGCATCACCGAGAGGGCCGTCACGCTCTTGCCGCTGCCGGACTCGCCGACCACGCCGAGGGTCTTGCGGGCCGGGATCTCGAATGATATGCCGTCGACAGCGCGGACCGTCCCGGCGTCTGTATGGAACTCGGTGACGAGGTCCAGGATCTCGAGCACAGGCTCGGCCATCGCTGGACGACAGCCTACCTCATGAGCACGGTGCCGGTCCCAGATGGTCATGATGATGGATTCGAGGTAGTCGAGGACGGAGTCCTCCGCCGAACCGTCAAGAGTGACCTGAAGCTCCGCGGCGCGGGGCTGCGCGTTCCCCACGATCACACCTGGGTCCGAAGGTCGGATCGCAAAATCCTGGTCGCCGGGGACCGCGCCAAAGTCGCGGCCGGTGACGCCGAGGAGCTCACCGACGTCTGGCGCGCGGTGTTCCATTCCCGCGTCCACATCGCTCTGGACGAGCTGGTCGAGCGCGGAGCGCTGACGACCGCCGGCATTCGCGAGCGGGTCGATGCGATCGGTCAGACCGAGTTCGACGAGATCCGCTCGGTGCTGCGCCAGGAGCACCTGCTGATCCCGCCGGCCGACGAGCAGGTCATCTACCTCGAGTTCGTGGCGTTATTCTGCGAGCTCGAGGCGTTCGCGCCGCGCGCGCTCGAGCACACGTTCCCTGCCCTGCACGATCTCGCGGCGGTGCGCGCCACCCTCCGCCGGGACATCGATCCCGAGGCGCTGCTCGCCGCCTCACGGCCGAAGAAGGCGCCCGAGCGGCCGTTCGTGGAGTTGGTCCCGGAGGCGGATCCCTACGGGGGCACCGGCAAGCTGGAGTTCGCCGACCGCTCCGCGCGCAAGGGTGCCGAGAGGGCGCGCAAGAAGGGCAACCTCGCCCGCGCAGCGATCTACGCCGCCCGCGCGGGAGACATGCCCGCGGCGCGCACCGATCTCGATGGACTCGTCGCGCGGCTCGCGAAGACGCTGTCGATCGACGACCCGACGCAGACCGCCGGCTGGGTGGATGCGCTGCTGCCGGTCGTGTACTTCGCCGGCACGCAGCAATCCCTGCGGCTCAACCTCGGCGCGCGCCTGCTCTACGACCTCCAGGCGGCGTGCATCGTCTTCGAGCGCGAGGTGAAGGTCGTCGACGTCGTCGGCTGGGCGCTCTCGCTCGGCAAGCAGAAGGTCGTGCGTTCGCTCCCGGCCACGCGCGAGGTCCGGATCGCGAAGCACCTCCGCCACGCGAGCCAGCGCGTCTCCGGTTGCGAGCTCGAGCACCCGCAGGACCGCGACCGACTCGCGGCGGTGCTGCACGCGATCTCGAAGCGCGGCGACATCAACGTCCGCGATGCGTTGCGCCCGAAGATCGAGGCTGCGCTCGAGGAGGTCGACATGAATCCGCGGTCGCTCCCCGAGCGAGTCGCGGAGAAGAAGCTCATCGACGAGCTGCTCGATCGCGCCACCAAGGTCGGCCGGCTGACGCTCGGTGATCTGCGCGACGCGATCTCGAAGAACGATCTCAAGATGCCCGACCTCACGCTGACGGCGCTGAGGAAGCGAGATCAGCTGCTCGGGCTCGACAAGATCCTCGCGCGCTCGCTCGACGGCGTGTACCGCTCGGGCGAGATCTACCTGCGCTTCCTGCAGAAGCTGTCGTCGATCGTGTTCGGCACCTGGGTCGGCCGGATCCTCACGCTGTACCTGTTCCTCCCGCTCCTAGGATCGTTCGCGGTGGTCGAGGGGATGCAGCACATGGTCGGTCCGCTGATCAAGAAGATCACCGGTGACGAGCCGGCGATCTCGACGCCGTTCACGCTCTACGCGTTCGCGGCATTTCTATTCCTGGTGCTGCACGTGCGGCCGATCCGCCGCGTCGTGTGGTGGATCTTCCGGATGATAGGCCGAGCCCTGCGGTTCCTGTTGTGGACGATTCCGATCGCGGTGTGGACGCACCCGATCGCGCGCGCCTACATGGCGAGCACGGTCCATCGCTGGCTCGTGCGACCCGCGATCATCGCGGCGATCACACTGCTCATCGCCGGATACGAGGACTACCTCGGGTGGATCATCGCGGGTGGCGTGTTCGCTGTCGTGGCGATCGCGTTCAACTCGGAGCTCGGCCGCCGGTTCGAGGAGCGAGTCACCGACTGGCTCGTGCTGTCGGGCCGGCAGTTCACGACGCGGATCATCCCGGGGCTCGTGCGGTGGACGCTCGAGGTGTTCGGCAAGCTCGCGGATGTCGTCGACAGAGCCCTCTACCGCGTCGACGAGTGGCTCCGGTTCCGCCAGGGACAGTCGCTGATCAAGCTCATTTTGAAGGGCATCCTCGGCACGATCTGGTTCGTGATCGCGTACGTGCTGCGTCTGTACATCGATCTGTTCATCGAGCCGACGACGAACCCGATCAAGCACTTCCCGGTCGTCACCGTGGCCGCGAAGCTGATCATCCCGATCATCCCGGCGATCGCGTCTGGCGTCACGAACGCGACCGAGGGCCTTCTCGGCCCCGCGATCGCGGCGGGCTTCGCCGCGTTCACCGTGATCGTGCTCCCCGGCCTTGCCGGCTTTCTCGTGTGGGAGCTGAAGGAGAACTGGAAGCTGTATCGCGCGAGCCGGCCGCCGACGCTCGGCCCGCTCGTGATCGGTGGACATGGCGAGACGATGATCGGCTTCCTCAAGCCCGGCTTCCACTCCGGCACGATTCCGAAGCTGTTCACGAAGCTGCGCCGCGCGGCGTGGCGCGGTGACGAGAAGGGGATCGCGAAGCAGCACGACGGTCTCCACCACGTCGAGGAGTCGATCGAGAAGTTCGTCGATCGCCAGCTGGTGTCGATGCTCGTCGAGGTCGAGGCGTTCGGAGCGAAGGACGTCGCGCTCGCGCGGATCGACATCGGCTCGAATCGCGTGCAGATGACGATCATCTGCCCGAGCGTCGGCTCGACGCCGGCGACGATCCGCATCGAGCTGCAGTCGGGCTGGATCGTCGGCACGCTCTCCGAGCCGGGTTGGACGAGCCAGCTCGATCCGAAGCAGCGCCGGATCTTCGAGATCGCGCTCGCCGGATTCTACAAGCTGTCGGGCATCGACCTGCTGCGCGAACAGCTCGAGCACGCGCTCGCCTCCGACGACGCGCCCGCTCCGCCCTACGATATCGCCGACGAGGGGCTCGTCGTTTGGCCTGGCGACGGCTTCGCGACCGAGGCGATCTACGATCTGACGTCGGAGAAGCTGACCCCGGTCCTCCGCGGTGCGCCCTATCACGGCGCGCTGTTCGACCTCGGCGGACGCCACGCCTTGTTCGGCCGCGAGCCGCTCTACTGGAGTGTGTGGTCGACGACCTGGCAGCAGATCGCGCGCGGCGAGCAGCCGATGCCGATCATCGTGGGGCCGAGCCTCCTGCGGGCAGCCAGCGCCTGAGCCGCAGCGACGACAGCAGCACGGACACGCTCGACAGCGACATCGCGGCGCTCGCGAGGATCGGCGAGAGAAATCCGGCCGCGGCGAGCGGAATGCACACCACGTTGTAGGCGAACGCCGCGACCAGGTTCACGCGGATCACGTGCAAGGTGGAGCGCGCGAGCGATAGCGCGACCGGCACCGCTGCGATCCCGCCGCGGAGCAGCGTGACGTCGGCAGCCGCCGCCGCGATCTCGGCGCCGCTGCCGAGCGCGATGCCGAGGTCCGCGGCGGCCAGTGCGGGCGCGTCGTTGATCCCGTCGCCGACCATCGCGACCTTATGACCCCCGCTACGCGCTGCGCGGACGAGCTCGGCCTTCTCCGTCGGGCGCGCACCGGCGTGGATC
>JACCRC010000245.1 GCA_013813765.1 Deltaproteobacteria bacterium
CGCGGCCGACCGCGGAACGAACAGCTTCGGCAATGACGATCTCCATGGGTGTCTCCTAGTTCCTGAGGGGCTTGTTGTTCTGGAGCATGTACTGCATGCGCGCCTGGCTGAGCGGCTCACCGCACAGCGAGAGGAACGCTTCGCGCTCGAGCTCGAGGATCTCGTCCTCGGTCACGGCGTGGGTGGATCCGTTGACGCCGCCGCACAGCACGTTCGCGAGCTTCATCGCGATCGTCGCGTCGTGCGCGGAGGCGTACTTGCCGGCGACCAGCGTGTTGACCATCATATGCAGCGTCGCGATACCGCTCTCGCCCGGCAGCTTGTACGCGCGCGGGATCGGCGGGTGATAGCCCGCGGCCGCGAGCCCGATCGCCCGCTGCTTCGCCTCGTGCAGCTGGCGCGCACGGTCGAACGACACGCCGTCGCTGTTGCGGAAGTAGCCGTACGCCTTTCCTTCCTCGGCCGACGTCGCGACCTTCGCGAGCGCGATGTTCTTGAACGTCTGCGTGACGAACGAGTACACGTCGACGTCGACGCCCTCGGGCACACCCTCGAGCGAGCGCCACAGCATGTTCATCGTACCGGCGCCGCCGGGGATGAGGCCGACGCCGACCTCGACGAGGCCGGAGTAGGTCTCGCTCGCTGCCTGCACGGCATCGCTGCCCATGCAGAGCTCGAGGCCACCGCCGAGCGTCATGTTGTAGGGCGCGGCGACGACCGGAACGGTCGCGTACTTCATCCGCTGCGTCGCGTACTGGTAGCCCCTGATCATCTCGCGGAGCTGGTCCCACTGCTTCTGGCCGGCGGCCATCAGCACGGCAAACAGGTTCGCGCCGACGCAGAAGAACTCGCCCTGGTTCCAGATGACCATCGAGCGGAAGTCTTGCTCCGCACGCGCGGTCGCGTCGTGGATCATCTTGATCACGTCGGAGTCGATCGAGTTCGCCTTCGTCTTGAACGTCAGGCCGAGCACGCCGTCACCGAGGTCCCACGCTTCCGCGCCGGAGTTCTTCAGCACGGGCGCATCGCCCTTGCGCATGATCTCCCACGTGATCTCTCGCGGGTCGCTCGCACGCGCGACCGACTCGTTCTTCATCGGATCCCAGATCCGGCCCGGCGTGTAGAACGCCGTCGCGTTCGCCGCCTTCATCTTGTCCACCCAGGCGGGGAGGGCGACGCCGTCCTTCTTCATCCGGTCGTAGGTCTCGGCGAAGCCGAGGGCATCCCACGTCTCGAACGGGCCGAGGTCCCACGCGTAGCCCCACTTCATGCCGTTGTCGATCGCCTCGATCGACTCGGTGATCTCGGGGATGCGGCGCGCGGAGTACGCCAGCGAGCGCGACAGCACCGTCCACGCGAACTCGCCGATCGGGCCGGGCGTCGCGACGAGCTTCTTCACGCGCTCGCGCGGGTCCTCGATCTTCGAGAGTGACTTCGTCGCCTTCGCGATCTCCGGGTCGCCGCCCTTCGCGCGGTACTCGCCGGTCTTCGGATCGAGCGTGGTGATCGTGTCACCCTGCTTCTTGTAGAAGCCGCCCTTCGTCTTGTCGCCGAGCTGGCCCTTCTCGATCATCGTCGTGATGAACGCGGGCGTCTGGAACGTGTCGCGATCCTCGTCGTCGGTGAGCGACTTGTAGCAGTTCGCCGCGACGTGTCCGACCGTATCGAGACCGACGACATCCGCCGTGCGGAACGTCGCGCTCTTCGGGTGCGCCATCGGGATGCCGGTGATCGCATCGACGTCCTCGGGCGTGAGGCCACGCTTGAGCATCAGGTGGATCGTGGTCATCATCGACTGCAGACCGATGCGGTTGCCGATGAAGTTCGGCGTGTCCTTCGCCCACACGATGCCCTTGCCGAGCAGCTCGCGGCCGAACGTCTCGGCGCGCTCCTTCGCCTCGGCGGAGGTATCCGCACCGGCCACGAGCTCGAGGAGCTTCATGTAGCGCGGCGGGTTGAAGAAGTGCGTGATCATGAAGTTCTTGCGGAACGTCTCGCTGCGGCCGACGACCATGTCGGCGATCCGCAGGCCCGAGGTGTTCGACGCGATCACCGCATGCGGCGCCGCGAGCTTCTCGAGCTTCTCGAACAGCGCCTGCTTGATGTCGAGGCGCTCGATGATCGCCTCGATGATCAAATCGCAGTCTTTCACCTTCTCCAGGTCGTCGTCGAAGTTGCCGGTCTGGATCAGCAGCGCGTTACGCGGGTGCGTGAACGCGGCTGGCTTTGCCTTCTTCAGCTTGTCGAGCGCACCGGTGGCGAACGCATTGCGGTCGCCGCCTTTGGGAGGAACGATGTCGAGCAGCACGACGGGGATGCCGGCATTCGCGCAGTGGGCCGCGATTCCGGCTCCCATCACACCTGCGCCGAGCACAGCGACGCGACGAACGGGGGTAGACATGCGGCGGACCATAGCGCACCTTTGCAGGGACGATGAGCGACGAGGACAAGCCGCTGGAGCTCGACCCGGAGTACGTGCGCGAGAAGGCCGCGAAGCAGGCAGCAGCCGCCGCTCCCGTGAAGCCGTCTCGCAAGGTCGCGGTCGTGATCCTGTCGGCAGTTATGGCTGCGGTGCTCGTCGTGATCGTGCTCATGGTGATGCAGCGTCAGCCGACCGCGAAGGGCGCGAGCGTGCCCGATGGTGTGGTGATCTCCGTGACCTCGCCGAAGCCCGGCGTGCCGATCACGATCGATGGCGTCAAGGCCGGGAAGACCCCCCAGGCGCTGAAGTTCAAGGGCCGCACGCGGCCGATCACGATCCGTGGCAATGGCGTCGAGAAGACGGTCACGCCTGATCACGATCAGATTGTCAACCTCGCTCCATAGTCCGGATCGGCTCGCGCATTCCCGCGCCCGAAAACTGGACGCGGATCTTCGGTCCCTGCAGGGTGATCGAACTGATGTCGTCGCCTCCGGGGGTGGCCGCGCCTGCGCGCTGCGTACCCTGTCTCAAGCTGTTCGCGGACACCCTGTTCGTCGACGATGGTAGCCGTCACGGTGACGAGGTCGTCACCGCGATGCTCCGCCTGGAGTTCGACTACGGCGGCCGCCGGGTCAGGTCCAGCGCACCCGGCTACGCGGGCCGCGATCGCGATGCCGAGCTACAGGCGTGCCGCGTGCTCGAGGGCCTCGGCGCGATCGAGCTCGCGCACCTCGATGACTGCGCGGTCAGCCCGGGCGCCGGCGTGGACTACGTCGTCGCCGTCGATGGGGACGTGCACGCGCTGTGCGCGTTCGGGGCGCACTCGGTGCCGCAGCTCCGCGCGATGGGCTGGCGCATCGAGCTCGCGCCCGACTACCCGTGGGAGATCGTCGCTGCGGACGCACCGCTCTACACCTCCGCGCTTCCCGACCCGGAACGCCCGGACTGGTTTGGCCTCGAGCTAGGGATCGAGATCGACGGCCATCGCATCGACCTCTTGCCCGCGCTGCTCGAGCTGCTCGACACCGCCGGCGACCTCACGTCGCTGACACGGTCCTCGCGGCGCTGCGTCGCGGTGCGCGTCGACGAACGGCGCTGGCTGCCCGTTCCGCCCGCACGCCTGCGGCTGCTCGCGAAGGTGCTGTGCGAGCTCTATCGCGAGGGCACCCGCGTGCGCGCTCCGGCGATCCGCGCGCCGCTGATCGCAGAGCTGTGCGCCACGCTCCACGACGGCGCGCGCCCGCTGCGCTGGGTGGGCGACACGAAGATCCGCGAGCAGGCCTACGCGATGGCCATGGGCCCGCGCCGCACCGCCGGCATCGTGGCACCGGAGCGGCTGTGCGCGGACCTTCGCCCGTATCAGCGCGACGGCGTCGCGTGGCTCCAGCACCTGCGCGAGCACGGTGCGGGCGGCATCCTGGCCGACGACATGGGCCTCGGCAAGACGCTGCAGACGATCGCGCACGTGCTCATCGAGAAGGAGCAAGGCCGGCTCGATCGTCCCGCGATGATCGTCACGCTGACGTCGCTGATCGGCAACTGGCAGCGCGAGCTGACGCGGTTCGCTCCGTCGCTCAAGGTCGGCGTGCACCACGGACCCGATCGTCACGAGCAGGTGCCGCAGCTCGGCACGTTCGACGTGATCATCACGACATATCCGATGGTCACGCGCGATCGCGACGAGCTCGCAAAGCGTCCGTTGCACATGGTCGTGCTCGACGAGGCGCACGCGGTGAAGAACCACGACGCGCTCGCGGCCGAGGCCGTGCGTGCGCTCGATGCCCGCCACCGCATCTGCCTCTCTGGAACGCCGATCGAGAATCACCTCGGCGAGCTGTGGTCGCTGGTCGACTTCGTGAACCCCGGCCTGCTCGGGGAGCGCGAGGAGTTCACGCTGCAGTTCCGCCAGCCGATCGAGGAGCGCGGCGACAAGGTCCGCCTCGATGCGCTGCGCGAGCGCGTGCGGCCGTTCATCTTGCGCCGCACGAAGGACGCCGTCGCGCCGGAGCTTCCCGCGAAGACGCTGCTCGTGAACGCGATCGAGCTCTCGGGCGCTCAGCGCGAGCTGTACGAATCGATCCGCGTCGCCGCGCACGCGGATGTTCGCCAGCACATCAAGTCGCGCGGGCTCGCAGGCTCGACGATCGCGATCCTCGACGCCCTCCTCAAGCTACGGCAGGTCTGCTGCGATCCGCGCCTCGTCTCCGTCGAGGCGGCACGCGACATCGGCACGAGCGCGAAGCTCGAGACGCTCCTCGAGATGATGACCGCGCAGCTCGCGGATGGCCGCCGCATCCTCCTGTTCTCGCAGTTCGCGCGAATGCTTGGCCTCATCTCCGAGTCGCTGCTCGCGCGCGGCGTTCGGCACGTCATGCTGACCGGCAACACCCCCGATCGACAGAAGCCGATCGATGCGTTCCAGCAGGGCCGCGCCGACATCTTCTTGATCAGCCTGAAGGCCGGCGGGGCAGGGCTCAACCTCACCGGCGCCGACACCGTGATCCACTACGATCCGTGGTGGAACCCGGCGGCGCAGGCGCAGGCGACCGATCGCGCGCACCGCATCGGCCAGACGAAGCCCGTGTTCGTGCACGACCTGATCGTCGCGGGCTCCGTCGAGGAGCGCATGCTCGGCCTGCAGCGGCACAAGCGGAAGCTCGCCGACGCGATCCTCGACAACGGCCAGGCCGCGGCCGGTTCACTGACCGAGCGCGACGTCGACGATCTGCTCGCGCCGCTCGCGTGAGCTAGAGGATGACCGGCGCGTCGGTGCCGACGCCGGCGCCGAACCAGCGGATCGAACCCGACGCGAGGTCGGTGCTCGCACCCGTGGTCGGATCGATCTGGATCATCGTGCCCATGCCGAGGTCGAAGCCCTTGTCGACGAAGCCGTAGATCTTTCCGCCCCAGAAGCCGAGGCCGAAGATCGCGTCGTGCTGCGTGGCGGTGGGCAGCGGCGTGGCCTTCCAGTTGTTCGCGGGATCGATCTTCGCGAGATAGTCGTTCACCTGGGTGCCGACGTTGACGGTCGCGTAGATGCCGAAGCCGCGCACGCCGATCAGGTCTCCGCTCGAGACCACCTTGCCGTTGGTCGCGGTGCCGAAGCTGCCGATCATGGCGGCGTTGCCGGTGCTCTGGTCGATGCGGAACACGTCGCCCTGGTCGTTCGCGGACACGAGGATGTCCGCGGTCGGGTTCGACGGATCCGGGACGAACGAGAGGCTCGTGAAGCCTGTCGCCGACTGCGACAGGTCCTTGATGAGGGTTGCCGCACCTGTCGCAGGGTCGATGGAGTAGAGCTTGTCTCGCGTGATGCCGACCATGCGGTCGTTCTTGTCGATCGCGAGGTCCAACAGACTCTGAGTGCCAATCCCCGTCATCGAACCGATAGGGAGCGAGCTGAGAGTGGTCGCATCCAGGCGATACAGCGTGGTCCCGCTGTGGGCGTAGACCCGCGACATGTCGACGAACGGCGGGCTGTCCACGTTGGGCGTCAGCGCGTCGACCGTTCCCTCGTCCCCTCGCGCGCCGGGCCCGCAGGCGACCAGCAAACCACTCAGTGTGGCCAGGAGGCTTCTCATATGGGGGCGCACTCTACCCACCGATGGTGACAGAAACATCCGAAATCGATCGTGACACCGTCAACCAGGGTGCGAAGATGGGAATCTCGTTGTGGCGTGGCAGGTTGAGCCACGGCCGCAGGCCCCGAGATGCCCCCTCCTCCGCCGGTTCCGGATCGCACCGAGACGCTCGCTCCGCGCGAGCCGTCGACGCGATCCGCTCCGCCGCCGGCAGAGCCGGCTTCATCCGAAGCGCCGCCGCGCGCACTCGCGGATGATCCCGAGCGCTACGAGCACGTCAACGAGCACGCGCGCGGCGGCCTTGGCCGTGTCGTGCGCGCGGTCGACAAGCGGCTCGGCCGCACGGTCGCGGTGAAGGAGCTGCTGCGGCACGACGAGTCGAACGAGGCGCGGTTCATGCGCGAGGCGCTGATCACGGCGCGTCTCGAGCACCCCGGCATCGTTCCCGTGCACGAGGCCGGTCGCTGGCCCAACGGCGATCCGTACTACGTGATGAAGCTCGTCGAGGGAAAGACCCTCAAGGAGCGCATCGCCGAGTGCACCTCGCTGCGCGAACGGCTCGCGCTCTTGCCGCACGTGATCGCGATCGCCGACGCCGTCGGTTACGCGCACTCCGAGGGCGTGATCCATCGCGATCTCAAGCCGTCGAACGTCGTGCTCGGTTCGTTCGGCGAGACGATCGTGGTCGACTGGGGTCTCGCACGCGATCGCAAGGGCGACCTGCCCGAGCCCGAGGAAGGCGAGTACATCGGAAGCAGCGGCTCCGGCTCGTGCTCCACCGTCTCCGGCAAGGTCGTCGGCACGCCCGCGTACATGTCTCCCGAGCAAGCGCGCGGCGAGCTCGTCGACGAGCGCGCCGACGTCTACGCGATCGGCGCGGTGCTGTACGAGCTGCTCGCCGGCTGCCCGGCGCACTCCGACACCACGCCGCAGGCCACGCTCGATCGCGTGCTCGCCGGTCCGCCGAGGCCGCTGCTCGCCGTCGTCCCTGCGGTTCCCGGCGAGCTCGGCACCATCGTCGCGAAGGCGATGGCGCGCCATCCCGACGACCGGTACTCGCACGCGACCGAGCTCGCCGAGGATCTCCGGCGGTTCCAGACCGGCAAGCTCGTCAGCGCGCACAGCTACTCGTCGTGGGATCTGCTGCGCAAGAAGCTCTCCCAGCACCGCGGCGTCGTGACGATCGCGGTCGCGAGTGCGATCGCGCTCGGTGCGGTTGGCGTCGAGTCATTCCGTCGCGTCGTGCACGAGCGCAACATCGCGCGCAGCGAGCGTGGTCGTACCGAGGACGCGCTCAATCAAGCCGAGAAGCGGAAGCGCGAGCTCGTGCAGCTGCAGGCGATCACCGCGCTGCGCAAGGATCCCACCGCGACGCTCGCGTGGCTGAAGACGTACGAGATCCCCGACGAGGAGCGCGGCCACGTGCTCGACGTCATCGACGAGGCGGTCGCGATGGGCGTCGCGCGCCACGTGTTCCGTCCCGGTGACTGGGTGTTCGACGGCGTGTTCACGCCCGACGGCATGACGCTGATCGTCCCGGTGCGCGACGCGAAGCTCCGCGTGTACGACCTGCGCACCGGCAAGGTGAGGATCCTCGGCGCCGCGCCGTCCGCGCCCGAGGTGATCGAGCTCGCGCCCGATGGCCGCTCGGTGCTCACCGGCGGCACGCTTGGTGAGGTGATGATCTGGCCACTCGACGGTGGCGAGCCGCGCACGCTGCTGAACAGCACCGGCCGGATGGTCACGCGCATGCAGTTCTCGGCCGACGGCCGCAAGGTCCTCGTCGATCGTGACAAGGGCGTGCACGAGTCCGTCTTGCTCACCGGTGGTGACTCGACGGTGCTCGGCTCGAAGACCGCGCTACGCACCGCGATCGCATCGCAGGACTGGTCGAAGCAGGTCGTGATCACCGGGCCCAACACGATCGCCGCGCTCTTGCCGTCGCCCGCACCGCCGCGCACGCTCGGTCAGACGCAGAAGGCGATCCAGCACCTCGCGATCTCGCCCAGCGGCGACCTCGTCATCGTCCACGACGGCGAGTCCGTGTGGGCCGTGCCGTTCGGCGGAGGCAAGCTGACGAAGCTCGCGTCGTACGAGAACAAGCTGCTCAGCGTGGTGTGGTCGCCCGATCGCAAGACGTTCGCGCTGTGCGGTCATCGCAACGACATCGTGCTCGTCGAGCCCTCGACCGGCCGCGTGCGCGAGCTCCGCGGTCACACCGATGCGCTCTACACCGTCGAGTGGTCGAAGGACGGCAAGCGCATCCTCAGCGCGTCCGACGACGGCACCGCGCGTGTGTGGACCGTCTCCGACGGCACCACGATCACCGTGCTGCGCGGGCACGACGACGACGTCTACAAGGCCCGGTTCTCGCCCGACGAGAAGCAGGTCTCCACCGCCTCCCTCGACGGTTCGATCCGCGTGTGGGCGCTCGAGCAGCCCGGCTCGAAGGCCCTGACCGAAGGCGAGGAGGTCCAGTCGCTGATCGTCGACGGTGACTCCGCTCTGATCAAGACGCCCGTCTCCGTCGCGCGCTGGAACGTCGTCACCGGCGAGCGCGAGCCGCTGTTCACGTGGGCCGACGAGCAGCACAACCTCGGCCTCGCGGCTCCCTCCACCGACGGCGAGCTGCTCGTGGTTCCGTTCGCGGACTACTCGATGCAGATCCGGCGCCGGACCGGCCCGCCGCTCCAGCTCTCCGGTCACTCGAACATGATCTCCCGCGCGCAGTTCTCGCGCGACAACAACTTCCTCTACACCTCCTCCTATGACGGCACGCTTCGCCGGTGGGACACCACGACCGGTGCGGTCACCTCGCTCATCACCGGCACGATCGCGGTGCGCGGCTTCGCGGTCGCTTCCGACGGCCGCGTGGCTGCGCAGGTCGGTGACGAGGCACGCATGATCAACCCCGATGGCACCACGCAGGTGCTCGGCAAGGGCGGCAAGTGGTGCGTCGCGTACGCGGAGTTCGAGCACGTTCGCAACCGCCTCATCATCAACCGTTGCGACACCTCGGTCGCTCTCGTGGACGGCACGCGCGTGATCGAGCTGACCGCGGGTTACCGCGTCTCGCGCACCGCGATCTCGAAGGACGGCTCGCGCATCGCGGCGGCGGTCGGCGACCGCACCGTCAAGATCTGGGACACCGCCACCGGTCAGCTCGTGACCACGCTCCGCGGTCACACCGATCTGGTGATGGACGTCGCGTTCTCTCCCGACGGCACGCAGATCGCGTCCGTCTCGTACGACAAGACGATCCGGATCTGGGAGCTCGCCACGCAGCGCCACCGCATCCTGCGCGGTCACGTCGGTCCCGTCGACCAGGTGGAGTGGCGCGGCGCCGGCCACCTCGTCACCGGTTCGCGAGACGGCACCCTCCGCATCTGGGACGTTCCCTCGATGGAGCTGCCCTCCGCCGCCGAGCTCGCCGGCCGGCTCTCCGGCGCGACGTCGGCGCGGATCGACCTCGATCGCCCGACGACGCTCGACGGGAGCGGCGGCTCGTCCTGACGACTTCCGGCCCTTGTGCTTGACACCACGGGGGTTCCCACCTAAAAACCTTCACCTCGGAAGTCGGGCGAATAGCTCAGCGGAAGAGCGTCGCCCTTACAAGGCGGTGGCCGCAGGTTCGAATCCTGCTTCGCCCACTGAAGTTGCTGAAAACTGAAACGATTCTGGAGCGGTAGTTAAGTTGGTTATAACGCCGGCCTGTCACGCCGGAGGCCGCGGGTTCAAGTCCCGTCCGCTCCGCAGCTTAACGTAAAGATCCTGAATGGTTGCCCATTCGGGGTCTTTGTGTTTTCGGGGCCGTCGTACCTCCGTAGTAAATCTGTAGTAAGCGGAGGTCGCGACATGGGGACGGTTTTCAACCGTGGTCGAAGGACAAGCCGAACTGGTACGTCGGCTACCGGGAGCACGGGAAGTGGGTCTACAGGGCGTCGCGCCAGCCGACGAAAGCGCAGGCGAAGCGGTTCGTGGGCGAGATCGAGGGCCGGATCTCGCGCGGCCACGTCGGCATCGAGGACACCAGCGACGCCCCCGCATTCCAGCCGCTGTTCGACGCGTTTCTCGATGGGCTGATCAACCGCAACGCGGACGATGATCGCAGTCGCGGTCGCCGTCACGTGGTGTCGCGATTCGGCAAGCTGCGCCTGGCCGATGTCGATCTCGCGGCCGTGATGGAGTGGATCGATGCGCAGCGCGCAGCGGGAGAGCTGAGCGACGCGTCGATCCGGCACAACATGAACTTGCTGTCGCGGTTCTTCTCGTGGGCCGTCGCGCGCGGGAAGGCGACGATCAATCCGGTTCGTCAGATCCCGATGGGCAGCCGTCCATCGCAGGGAGTGAAGACGGATCGCCGCTGGCTCGATGACGACGCGATCGTGCGGAAGCTGATCGCGGATCTCGAGGAGCCGATCAACTTCATGTTCTATCTTGCGAACCGCTCCGGCCTCCGCACCGGTGAGGCCGCGGGTCTGCGGATGTCGGACCTCGCGTTCCTCGACGAGGGCATCATCCGCGTGCGGTTCTCGTACGACGGTCCGCTGAAGGAGGACAAGAAGAGCGCGGGCAAGGTGAAGTGGGTCCCCGCGCCGGAGGACTGCGCCGAGTTCCTCGGACCGTGGCTCGCGCAGCGCCAGGCTCAGGGCGCGGGGCCGGAGGATCGCGTGTTCCCGTGCAAGCGGAGGAAGGGCCTGTGCTTCCGCAAGGAGTACGTCGAGTCCTGCTGGGAGGAGGCGGCGCCGAAGCACGTCGGCTCGCGCGAGGTGCTGCTCAAGAAGAAGGGCGAGAAGATCGCGAACGAGGTGAAGCCGACGATGACCTGGTACGAGGCCACGCGGCACAGCTTCGTGAGCCGTCACCTTGCCCGCGGCGCATCGCTCGACGAGGTGAGCGCCGCCGTCGGACACTCATCGCCTGTCGTCACGAAACGGTTCTACGATCATTACGTGCGCCGTTCGTTCTCGCCCAAGCTGCGCGCCGGTCTGGGCCTGACCTCAACGCAGACGGGCGGTCGCGTCGTCGCGATGAAAAAGGCGGCGCGGTGAGCGCGCCGTTCGCGTTCTACGAGTCAGCCGATGTGCTCGGCGACGCGATGATCTACATCCCAGACCCTCGAGGTCGATTTGCAGTGGCAGGCCCACCACAAACCCAGACCTCACGTGGCGCACGAGGGTTAGCCTCGTCAGCGATCAACTGCCGCCGTCTGGAACCTGCGGGGGGCGCGATGCGTGCCGAGGCCGTTTTCGATTGGCACGCAGGAACATGCTCTGGTACTTGGCGCGTTTTTTCTCGCTGGCACTCTCTGCAGCCCAAGCGTAGTTCTCGGCAGGCTTGCCGGGCTTGTATCGCCGCACGAAGTCGCGTGCCTCCTTGAGCGACTCCGGATACCGCACGACCCGTCCAGTCTTGTCGTAAACGCTCTGAAACCGGAATCCGTGCCTGTAGAGGAACTCCACCTTGCGCCATTGCTCTTCGTCGGCTCGGCTTGGCGCCTTGAACTTCCGACTAAGCGCCACCGCAACCGAACCGCAGGTGGGGCATTTGCGTTCGACTGTCCTGGCGGCGCTGCGCCGAAAGCAGCGTCGGCACGAGAAGCAGACGAACGGGTTGAGGTACCGAGCCATGGCGCGAATGATCCTACGCGTATGACCAGTGTTCGTCACGAGAGTACACGCGGCCAGGGGCGCCGCAGCACGTCGGTAAGCGCGAAGTGCTTGAAGAAGAAGGGCGACAAGATCGCGAACGAGGTTAAGCCGACGATGACGCACTGCGCACGGTCTGCGAGCGCGTTCGCCGGGATGGTGCACTCGTTGGCGTCGGTCTTTCGCTCCTCGTTGCCTGCGTCGCCTCGCAACCGGAGCCCCGAACGGGCATCGACATTTAAGATCGTTGCGCGAGGCTCAACCTCAAGCGTCCGCTACTTCCAGACGAGCCGGACGCCGATCTGGACTGCGTGCCAGACTCCCTCGACCGCTGCATCGACGACGCGGAGGACCGCGACAACTTCGACGACGAAGACGGCTGTCCCGATCTCGACAACGACCGAGACGGAGTCACCGACGGTAGGGACGCGTGTCCGCTCGAGCCGGGGGTTCCGAGCCACGATGGCTGTCCGGCCGGGTGATTCATGAGTGGCTCGTTCTCTCGACAGGATCTCGACTCGATGATCGCTGAAGGTCTCGCGGCGTACGACGATGCTGTCCGTGCGCGTTGGGAGGGAATGCGGATCGAGCCGGAGATGTGGCGCTGTAGCCCATGGGGCGACTCCGAAGGCGGCTTCTGGGTCGTTGCCATCGAGGGTGGTCGAGCGCTGTGGTTCAACAACATCGAGGACGGGTTCAACTGGAGCCCGTTCTCCAGGCGCGGCACGCTCGACGATTACCTCTGCAATGAGACCGAGTTCGTCGAGATCCTCGAGAGGTTCGCGCAAGAGATCAGCGAGAACACACGGGTTCGTGTCCCGGAGGGCCAGGTGCCAGTCGACGGGGTGGTCCGGGGACGATCGAGCGGCGCCAGACCACGTACTGGGACGTTCGCGCCGCGACTGGAGCCAGATAACGCATCCACTTCCGCGACAAGGCTGAGTTCGCTTTCGCAGGCACGGCGTACGCGAGCATCGAGATCGCCGATCGCCATCCGCTCCTGGTGCACTACGACGAGACGATGCGTTCGCTCTACTTCGCCGGCACTCCGCTTCGTCCACACGATCTCGCCGAGCGGGTCGATGGCGCGATCCGAGGTGCGTCGGAGTCCTGGAGAGGTCTGAGCGACTACGGCACCGTCAACGCTGCGGCCAAGCAGCTCGCCGGCAGGCACGGGATGCTGATGTACGCGCCCGAGTCTGTTTGTGCCGTCGCGGCACGCGTGTTGGAGGCCGCAGGCTTTCAATGTTCCATCCTTGGAGCCGCACCTCCGCGACCGGGCCATCGAGTTCTATTGTTGGGACGGAGCTTCGTCATAGCGAGCGGCTTCGCGTTCGAGAACCTCCTCGCAGGGCAAGGGAGAGCGTGATGACTGACGACCAGGAGCCTGCCGACGAGCCGATTACGATCGAGTGCGACACGCATGGAAAGCGAACCACAGCTGTTCTATGCGGTCACCTGATCAGGCCTACAGACACCGTCCTTGGATTCGTCGAGAACAGCTCAGACCCGGATGACCAACAGGCGTGGTGTGACGACTGCGAGCGGGTGTTCTTGCGCGAGGATGGAAAGACTGGGGCGTTTCTAGCGTTCAACGAGGCGTGCGTCGTCTGCGACAGATGCTACGCGCGTGCGAAGGCGTTGCATTCCAACCAGTCGTCCGGGGCCAACTAGGAAGGCGTGATGAGTGACGACGAAGACGACCCGGAGCAGTTGGACGGCGACCGCAAGACCGTTGCGTCCCTGATCGCTCACGGCGATCCGCTCACTCAGGCGCGCCTGGTCGATCATTGGGCCTACTTCGAGACTGCCAGCGCTCGTGATTGTTTCGTCGACGAAGTCGTTCAGCTCGGGTTCAAGGTCATCGATGCGCACGACGCAGCGAAGGAGCCCAACCCGTTCTGCGCGCGCGTATCGCGCGTCGATCATGTCGACCTCGAGTCGATTCACCGAGTGGTGATGACCTTGTTCGCGGCGGCGAAGCGACACGCGGGCCGGTACGACGGATGGGAGTGCCCGGTCTTGGCGGCTAACTAACGACACGCGCGCGAGTCGCGCATCAGATCCGTGCGCCGGAAGCGGAGGCGACTGCCCACGCGCTGACACGGGATGTGCCCGCGCTCGACGGCTTTGCGCAGCGCACCCTCCGTCATGCAGAGGATCGCGGCGGCCCGTTCGACGTCGATTAGCTCGTCTTCGAGTGCGCTGCGGATCTCCGTCTGCACCGCTTCGGCAACGATTTCTTTCATTAGGGTGCGGGCGTCCGACGATCGAAGCCACGCCGCAATCAGCTCGGTGGTCAGATCGATCACGACGCGAACCTCGCCTCGATATGGTCGAGGTGCTCGTGAATCCACACCGCCGCGTCTTGCGGTTCCATGCAGACGAGCTCGTAGATCCCCTCTGCGAGATCTGGATCGTTGCGCTCCATTCGGCGCGCGAGCGCTGGCCCCAGCTTCTTCAAGCGGTCGAGCTCGTCTGTACCAAGGAGGCCGGCTGTCTCCATGAGCCTCGCCTTGATGCTCGTCGTGAAAATGCGCAGGTACTTCGACAACGGCTTCGGTGGGGTTGGGCTCGAAAGGCCGGTTTCGAGCGCGACAGCACGCTCGGCGCGATACGCGCTCATCGCGAACAGATCGGCGGCGAGTCGCATTGCATCGATCGGATCGTGCGTGACCTCGGTGAGGGTGGCGACCGTCGCGGAGTGCGCGGTCTTCAACTCTGATTGCTGTGGGTTCGACATGGATGGTCCTTTCGCGTTCCTCGTGTTCATTCCGCCGTCTCTGTGGACGCCCGTAGTTCCACGAGCGTGGTGCGCAGCAGTGCAGCAGCCTCAGCTGGGCTTGACGCGCTGACCTGCGTGATCAGCCATTCCTGTTGGTGCTCGTTGAGGCGCTCACCGAGAGCGAAGATCTGCGCGGCTTCATCGGGATCCAACAACGGCTTGATCGCGAGGAAGTGCGCCATCAGCTTGGGGTTGGTCATGACGCGCACTTGCAGCGACTGCGTCGAGGGGGCGTCATCCGATGCGCTGGCGTGCTTCGCTTCCCTCTTCGCCTTGGCCTTTGCCGCCGCGTAGTTCAGGTCGACGACGTCGCGAATCTCCCAGCTCGGCTTCGACGCGAGACTCGGGTCTCCGGCCTCCGTCGCTGCGGCTCCGCTGGCGAGCGACTTCGCTCCGGCTCCTCCCGCAAGCATCGCCATGAGCGGCTTGACCGATGGCGCCCAGTGCTCGGCGAACGGCGCGAGTACGTCGTAGATGGTCTTGTTCTGCGTCGGTTCATCATCGGCGTCCCCGTCCTCCTCGTCGTGGCGCGCTGGCTCGGGTGGTGGCACCGGAGGCGCACCGTTGCGGAAGAAGCCGCGCGACGACGTGATCGACTTCAGCCAATCGGCCTGCGACTCGGTAACCGCACGCAGCGCCTCGCTGTTGACCCGCATCATTTGAGTCATCGCTTCGAGAGCGAACCGCAGATCGCTCGACGGCGCCGTGGCCGCGTGGCGGAGCGTCGGCAGCAGCGTCGTTTCCGGTGCTGCGTTCCGCAGCTCTCGAGGCTCGCGTCCGACGTCGACGGTCACGACGTAGTCGAGGACCTTGCCCAGCTCGTCGAGCGCGTAAAGGCGATATGCATCAACGCCGCACAGGTCGACGAGCTCCTCCGGGGTCATCTCGAGCGGGAACCGCATCGACTTCTTGTCGGGCCCGACTATCTCCTTCGGGCGCCCGGTCGTCTGTCGACAGATTCGCCACGCTGCGGTCCCCTCTGGAACCGCGATCAAGTTGCCCTGCGCATCGCGCGCGAGCGGAGGATGTTGAGGTTCAGTCTTCGTTCCGATGTTCGTCGCCATGACCTCAAGATAAGAGGTCGGTCGGCAACCCTTGCCGAGGGGCGAGATCCCGCCGACGATAGGCTTGTGAAAACCATACCTAGAACCTTCCGAGAACCCTTCGGCGAACCCGGAGGGAAAGGCTTTCCGAAGCCGTTCAAGGCGGCATCCGCGCCCGGATCGGTCGGGCTTCTGGCGCAGATCCTGCGTGTATCGCAAGGGTGAAATAGGGCAGGTGGCGCGCGCACTGCGCGTCCTGGACGCCCTCCGCGGCTTCAAGCACGGACGGTGGGTCAGCGAGGTCGCGTCCGAGGTCGGTGCGAGCGAGCGCACGGTGCGTCGCGATATCGCCGAGCTACAGGACGCGGGCTTCGACATTGAGGTCAGCCGCCGCGACAACCGCTCGTTCGCCTGCCTCGCGACCGAGCGCACCTACTCACCGGTCTCCATCACGAAGCGCGAACGGTTCACGCTACTCGCCGTGCGCAGCGTGTTCGACGTCCTACAGGGCACGCCGTTCCTCGACGACGTGCGCAGCGTGATGCTCAAGCTCGAGCAGCGCATGAGCGATGCCGAGAAGGCCGAGCTTGCTTCGTTCGGCGAACGGTTCGTCTACATGCCGGACCACGGCACGAAGTCTTACGAAGGAAAGGACGACATCATCGACGCGATCCAGACCGGCATCATGTCGCGCAAGGTCGTCCGCTACCGGTACACGGGCGCACGCGGGCGCGCACGCGAGGGCTACTTCGCTCCGTTCGGCATGGTGCTCTACCGCCATGGTCTCTACGCGCTCGGTGCACAACTCGCCGATGCCGGCGCCGACGTATCGAGCGCGCCGATGACGATGTTTGCGATCGAACGGTTCGTCGAGGCCGAGCACCTGCGTGCACATCAATTTGCCGTTCCGGCCAGCTTCCAGATGCGACGTGCGCTGCACGGAGCATTCGGACCTCATCTCGGAGATCCGACCGGTCCACACGATGTCGTGGTGGAGTTCAGCCGTGAGCGGGCGCTCCTCGCTTCGTCGCGCACCTGGCATCCGACGCAAACAATCGAGCAACTCAGGGATGGCCGAGTCAGGATCTCGTTGCGCGTTCCCCATCTCGCGCCCGTCGTCTCGTGGATCCTGGAATGGGGTCCGCACGCACGCGCGCTCTCACCGACCGACCTCGTCACACAGGTAAAGACCGAGTTGGACCAGGCGCGAGCGCTGTACGACTAACGTCGTGGCGCCGACCTTAGGTATGCTCGGACGATGCGGCGGCGGCGGGTCGGTATTGGTTGCGCTGCAGTCGTTGCGGCACTGCTAATCGGTTTGTGGGTCCGTCGGACGCCCCACGAGCCAAAGCCCGGAACGGCGTACAGGGCCGGAAGTAAGATAGGGGTGACGATGCCGCGCGACGCCGTTAAGCCCGCAACGCTCGGAGGCCGCGTCACACGTGCATCGGACGCAGCGCCGATCCGGAACGCGGTCGTTGTCGTCGCAGCAGATCGAACGGTCCCAGCCGAGGGACGCTCCTTGAAGAGCGTGCGCACCTCCGAAGACGGTCGATGGAGCGTCGGGGAGGTCGTTCCCGGTAATTACATACTCACGGTCAACGCGATCGGCTTTAGTCCGGCGACTCGAGAGCTGCTGGACGTCGCGGCCGGCGAGCAACGCGATGGAATCGACGCCGCGCTCTCGAACGGCGGCGTCCTGGTAACGGGCGCGATTACCACGGAGAAACAGGAGCCCATCGGTAGCGCCGAGGTCACTGCGCATCGAGATGGAGGTGGATCCTACTTTGTCGCGACGAGCGGCAAAGACGGTCGCTACGAGTTGAGCCTGGGCTCGGGTAACTACCAGCTGGCGATCACGCACGACGACTACCGCCGCACCTGGAAGAACATCTCCGTGGGTGACGTAGCGGTGACGGCCAATTTTACGCTGGTCCGCGGCGGGGTGATTCGTGGCCACGTGGTTGCCCGAGACACGGGATCGCCCGTAGCGAACGCCACCGTTACTGGCCTCGGGGGACGTGACATCTCGACTGCGCAGACCGACTCGAACGGCACGTTCATCCTGCACTCGCTGCATGACGGCGCGATCACCATCGATGCGCGGGCGACAGGCTACGCGTCGGTTACGCCGACTGTTGTCGATCTCGACAACGCGGAGCATCTCGACAACGTCGAGGTGAAGGTCGACCCGGCGTCGTCGATTCTCGGCCGTGTCGTCGCCAAGGATGACACCACGCGAGGGATCTCCGGTGTCGCGGTGAGCGCGATGAAGTGGGAGGCACGCCCGTGGCGCGCTCAAGGAGTCAGCGACGCCGCTGGCAACTTCGAGATCGCCGGACTCGTCCCGGGTCAATACGTACTATCGGCCGACCGACGCGGGATGATCTTCGGGGGTGGCGTTCAGGTGGACGTCGTCGATGCCGATGTCACAGGCGTGACGATCGAGATGCGCGCCGGCGTGAACCTGTCTGGTCGAGTCGAACCTCCGCTCGTGGCGCAAGTCGCCATCGCTCGCGTGGGTGATGACATCCTTGCGAACGACAAGGACGCGGTGAGCATCGCAACGGCTCGAACGGAGAGCGATGCAACCGGAGCATTCATGCTCCGCGACGTGCCGGCCGGTGAGTTCGAGATCAGCGCGATGGCCACGGACGGCAAGTCCGGAAAGGTGACTGTCACTGTGAACGGCGGCGATCAGTCGGGCCTCGCCATTCCACTGTCGCCGCGGGCTTCGATGTCCGGTCGCGTGATCGATTCGAACGGCAAGCCGGTGGCAGGCATGTACGTGGTCAACTACCGCACGGACGTTCCCCTCGTGATTCGGATGCGGCGCGACGGCATCCATCGCGGCGCAATAACCGCTGCGGACGGCTCGTTCCGGATCGTCGGACTCGACGCCGGAGCGTGGCTGCTTTCGGTTGACGACCCCAACGGAATCTCCGACGCAAGAACGCTCGAAGTCGAACTGTCAGACGGTGCCGAACGCACGGGCATCACGCTCACCGTCCAGGCCAGCGACGAGCAGATCCGCGGCACCGTCCTTGGGCCCGATCGCAAACCCGTCATCGGCGCGGAGGTGCGAGCGATGCGCGAGGTGCCCGGCAAGGATCGCCAGCAGTACGTTCCCCGACGCAACTCGGTGCGCACGAACGAGACCGGCAGCTTCGTGATCGACAAGCTGCGCGCCGGGACGTACACGCTGATCGCCGAAGGGCTGCGCGGTTCTTCCAAGGCCAGTATCAGCGGCGTCAAGACGGGCGATTCGCCGACGATCACCCTCGCTCCTCTCAGCTCGCTCACGATCAACGTTACCGAGCAAGGAGCGCCCTCCGGCAAGGCGCGCGTCACCTGCTGGGGACCCGCTGGGAATCTTGGCCTCGACGCGGATACGGATGGTTCGCACACCTTCGATGACGTCGCCCAGGGGGAGTATCGATGCGACGCCGTCGGGGACAAGGGGACTGCGCACGCGACGATCGTGGTGCGCGAGGAACCGGCGACGCTCACGATGATTCTCGAACCCTACGGATCTCTCACCGGCATCGCGGTTGACGTGCAGACCGATAAGCCGGTCGCGCGAATAAGCGTCGTGGGGCACGGATCCGGTGCAGAGACTGACGCCGACGGGCGGTTCACGCTGGAGCGTGTTCCTGCCGGTCCAGGACGGCTGTTGCTGATGCCGAAGGATCAGATTGGCATCGGTTACGACCAGCACCGATACACAGCGATTGCTGGCCAGCGCGTCGATCTCGGACGCCTCCAGGTGGTCCCTCCGCGAAATGGCGATGTCGGAACGTTCGGGCTCGGGCTCGAGGTTCGCGGTGACACCGTCATCGTGACTCGCGTCCGGCCAACTAGTCCGGCTGAGCGAGCTGGGATCAAGATCGGCGATTCGATCGCCGGAATCGACGGGAAGTCCGTAGCCGCGCTCGGAGCGCCCCGGACTCACCGACTGCTTGCGTCTGAAGCCGTCGGTGTTGGGCAGACGGTCGAAGTGCTTCTCGCAAGCGGGCTACGCACGACGATGACAGCGATCAAGTGGTAGGCATCAGGCCTGCGAGGTCGTCGAATCGTTCGGTTGTCACCGCATTGGATCGCGAACGCCAGCTTGGCACGCGTACGAAGTGCTTCACCGACTCCAAGCCTTGGGTCGAACGCTGCCCCGAGCCACCAAGGGCCGCGACCAGGGTTGAACGGCGTATTCGATTGGAGTCGTAGTAGGGGCGCAAGCGTTTACCGGTGAATGAATTCGATCAGTTGGAGCGTCCATCTCACCCATAGGCGCGATCTAGTCGAGTCACCGCCGATCCACGCTGACGTCGATTCGTGCCAAGCTCGAACCCTTGTCAGACCGGGCGGTTACTTTCGATCGGTGCTGGAGATGACCGCGAGCCACGGCGAGGACTATGCGCCGCCGGATCGCGCTGATGTGGTCACGCTCGGGTCGGAGCGTGTGGGCGTCACCAACGGCTTGCTGCTCAAGTTCCCGCAGATCTACACCGTGGGCGACATCTCGCTCGTGGAGATGCCGCGGATCGCGATCGTCGGGGCCCGGAAGGCGTCGGTCGAGGGACGTCGACGCGCCGCGCAGCTCGCGCGTGACTGCGCACGCGCCGGCGTGGTCGTCGTTTCAGGGCTGGCCGAAGGCATCGACTACGCGGCGCACACCGCCGCGATCGAGCACGGTGGGAAGACGATCGCGGTCGTCGGCACGCCGCTCGACAAAGTCTACCCCGCGAAGCACGCTGCACTACAGCAGCGCATCTATCGCGAGCACCTGCTGCTGTCGCCGTTCGCCTGGGGCGAGAAGTTTGTTCCGAACAACTTTCCCGAGCGCAACCGGATCATGGCGCGCCTCGCGATGGCGACGATTATCATCGAGGCGAGCGACACAAGCGGGTCCTTGCACCAGGCAGCGGAGAGCGTGCAGGTCGGCCATCCCGTGTTCATCGCTGCGGCCATGTTCGACAACCCGAAGCTCGCGTGGCCGAAACGATTCATCGGCGACGACAAGCCGTTCGGACGCGTCCTGCGCACCAGCTCGGATGTGATCGACTTCGCTCGCGCGACATGAGGACGATCCGCGGACTCGCCCTCGGGACGTACTATGCGGCCGGAGCGAGCGCCGCGCGCCAGACGTTGAACACCTCGCAGATGCGTGGCCTCGTCTACGCCGTGAAGGACAACCGGGATCCACCCAACCCGAAGCAATGGGTCAAACACTCGCTCCATCCGGTCGGCCGTGCCGTCGAGGTAGATCGAACGAACGCGATCGAGTACGTGACCGCGATGCTCGCGAACCGGATCCCCAGGCTCACGAGGTTCTTCAAAGCTGAGGATCCGGCGGCGATCACCCTGGTGCCCGTTCCGTCGTCCGAAGTGACAGCAACAACCATCGAGACCGCTCGCTTTCGAACGCTACGTCTGTGCCGAGCCCTCGCCGGTGTTGGCTTCGGACGTGTTGCCGTCCTCGCCGTCCAGCGCAAGCCTGTCGTCGCGAAGACAAAGGGCCATCGGCGCACTGCCGATCAGATCTTCGAGGGGCTGATCCGTACAACCACCGCCATCCCAAGAGCCACGACGATTGTCCTCGTCGATGACAACGTTCAAAGTGGCAGCAGCATCGCCGCGCTCGACAAGTTGCTCGGTTCCTCGCGACCAACGGCCGCTTTTGCCGTGGCTGTTACGGATTCGCAGGAGCACGAGGACGCGGCGAAGGCGCGAGGCTTCACGATCGAATACGACGATACTGCCGTCAGCCTCGACGTGACCTGCAAGCTGGATTGAATCGAGTCTCAGCCGCCACCAAGCTGGCGAAGCATGTCGAGCTGGTACGTCCAAACCTGATCCGCGGGCGCAGGCCTGCGTGACACCTTCCCAGGGTCCTTGCCCTCGACCGTCCACGGCGGCGGATACAGGACGAACGCACGGTCTCCCCCGCACTCCACAACCTCGAGCTCCCATCCGGGCCATCTGGATCCTTCGTAGAACTTCGCGAGGTCTCCTGCGAACACCCAGCGCAGCCAGGCGCCGTAGCCGCATCCGATATCCTCCCAGCGGAGCGCGTCGGGCGCGAAGTAGTACACGTTTCCGGGCGTCGGCCCGATAGCGCCGCCGTTCACCGCGAACACTCCACCGATCACGTCGTCGGCGACGATGAGCAGCTGTGCGAGCGGGATTCCTAGTTGGTGGTTCCAGCCGCCGAGCGTGCGAGAGAGCTGAGGATGCCCGGAACCGAGGACGCGCACCCAGCTGCGATCGACGAACAATCCGCCTGTCTCGTGTGCGATGGCACCGAGGGGTGAGCGGGTGGTCACCTGAAGTCCTTCCAAGCACGCGCGCGCCGCCTCCGGGGTTTGCGGCAGTACAACCACCCGGTCCGCGGCCCCTGACGCAAGGGTTGCGATCTCGGGCCACGCGGGGTCATCGGACAGCAGGTCGGTGTAGCTGCGCACGTTACCGTAGATGGACGATGTCGGATTTGTGGTTGAGCAGGGCTTCCAGCTTACTCACCGTATCGCCCGTCGAGCCGTAGGTGTACGTCTTCCTGTTTGTCGAGGCGAGACGAGCGCAAGGTGATCATGATCCGGCAAGGCAACTCGGGATCCTATCCGCTGGCGCTGTCGTGCCTGATGCGCTGCTGGGCTTAGACTCACCTGCGTGACCGCGCGGCTCTACTTCGACGATCCAGACGTGGGACCAGCACGTGAGACGAGTCATCCCGACTTCGTTCGTGCTTGCGAAGACAGGCTGTTCTACGACTGCACCGACGACTTCGGGCCGTTCGGGAACGACGACGGCGCCGACGCGTTGAGTAGGCTCGAGGATTGGTATCGCGAAGGTGCGAAGGGAACGCTGCGATCGTTCATCGACGGCATGTTGCAGGAATGGGGCATGACCATTCCTGACCTAGCGACAACAGATCGCGAAACCGTCAACGAATGGCTTGCAGACGAGGAACTCGAGACCGCCTTGCGAGCAGCCGACAACCTCGTCATCGCTGTGGCGTTTGGCGAAGCGAAGATCACCGGGAAGCTCGACAACGGCGTGGCTATGCTCGCGAGGGCGGCCCTGGATCGGGAGGCGATCGTCTTCGAGCACTACTCGAGCCGCGAGCGCGCCTGGCCACATGCCGCGAGCGCGAACGCCGCGATCAACGTGAAGCGCGCCGCGCTCGAAAAACTCGAAAAAGCGCGCGCTGAGTGAGCCGCGCGACTGTAGTAAATGTGTAGTAAGCCGTCGTCGTTTCGCGTCGAACCGTGTCCATCTGGACCCAATCCTCGACATGGAACTCGTCGAGATCACTCACTCGACGCGACGCCGATCGACACCGCGCGACGCCCTCGCTGAACTGTCACGCCGGAGGCCGCGGGTTCAAGTCCCGTCCGCTCCGCGACTTAACGGACGAGTATCGAAAGGTGCTCGTCCGTTAGCGCTTTCGGTCCCAGGTGATTGCCGTCAGCGCGGCGCCTTCACGAAAAAGTCGTGGAAGCGAATACGTGAGGGCTCGCCGGGAGTGCCTTTGAACCCGATGCCGACATCAGTCGAGGTCGGTGCCGCGTCGAGCGTGAAGTCGCCGGCGAGCTCGTTGTTGATGTAGCCGCTGACATGTTGGCCGCGCTGAATGACGCGGAGCTCGAGCACGGAGGACGGTCGCCGGCTCGACTCCGGCATCGGCTTCCAGCCCGTCCAGTGATCGTCGCGCTCGTGGAGGTACCACTGGCCATAGGCACTGACGCCGAAAAAGCCGCCGCGAAATGCGATCTCGACCGGCATGCCGCCGTCGACGGTGAGCCGCCGCATCTTCACCGAGATATCAACGTCACCGAGCTCGGGCCGGATGGAGACGAAGTGCCCGCGCGAGAGACCGTTCGTCGTGCTCGCATCGCTCGTCGCGATGAATGCACCGAGCGTGTTCACGGCTTCGAGGGATCCTGCGACGCACTTGAAGGAGCCCTTGCCCCAGTCGGTGAGGTCGGGCATCGGACGCGCCGGGATGGCGCGCCGTGTGGGGTGCGCGATGCGACAGCTATTCCCGGCGAGGTCCGTGAGCGTGATCGCGTCTACGTCTCTGCAGCTATCTCGATCGAAGTGGAAGGAGCCGGCATGCCCTTCTTGGAACGCCACGCTGTGCGTTCGCCCATCGGCGAGCTCGAGCTCGCCGCGCACGAACGGACCGGCTGCGTCATTGACAGGTCCGTATTCGAACCGGAGGAACTGACGGTGGTCCCACGGCGTGAGCGTCGTGCCTTCCTCGGGCGGCGCGAGCCACGAAAGTTCAGGTGGGTAGTCGTCGCGCGCACCGATGGGCACTTCGATGGTGGCGGACGGCGAGTCAGCGGCTGCGCGAAGCGTGACCTTCGATCGCAACAAGGTCGTCGGCCACTCACCGTTGCTTGGGCGGACCAACCAGTACGAATGACCGCCACCCCCGAGCGGAAATGACGAATCGAGCGTCACCGGGATGTCGTCGTCACCATGGGTCGCAGTCACGCTCAGCGCGCCGAAGACTCGACCTTCGAGGACGATCGCTGCGTTGCGCGGGACGGATCCGCTGCGTGGCAGTTTGACGGCGAGTGATGCAGGGGCCGACCCCATGGTGCGATAGCGTATATGCGAAAGCGCCGGCCTGGAACGCTAGCCTTGCGTGCGCCGCCATCCAGCCGACATCTTACGCTCGAGCCAGAACGCAGCGAGCGTCGCTGGCAGGACCCGGCGCGCCGTGGCTTCGAAAAAGTAGCCCCATCCAACCGTCTCACGATGTAGATTTCGCCGAACGATGAGGGCGTTTTGATTCGCATCAAGGCGGGGCCGAGCTCCGGGTCAATCGTGTTCAACCGCGTCGAGCTCTGTCTCGACGCCGAGTAACCACTTCCGGTCGTCGGCCGATGCAGGACACTTCGGGAGCTCGCGAGCGATACGACCTCGCGAAGTCGCTCGCCGCGGAGCCCAGCGAAGCGAGCGCGCGCCGGCTGATCGACATGTTGTCGGACGATGGCTCGTTCGAGCTCGAGGATGGCGTGTTCCTGTTCGACGTTCCGAACACGGTTCTCACTGTTAAGAGCGCAGCGTGTGAGTCGCTGACCAAGATGGCGGATGCGATGTGGCACGTGCTCGTCGAGGCGTTGTCCGGTGCGATGCAGGAAACTCGAGATGCGCTGGTCAGCGCGCTGGGACGGATGGCAGCCGACCCGCGCAGCCGCATGCCGGAGGCCGCGCATGACGCGATCGTGGAAGCGGCGCAGGCGTCCACGCAAGCCAGACACTGTCTCGAGGCCGCAGTGTGGGAACGCGACTTCGCGCGTCGCGTTCGCGACAACGAGCTCACCGAACCATCGGCGTTCTGGCGGGCGCGCCTCGTCCATCCGAACTGGTCAGCGCGCGAGGCAGCAAGACAGGCTCTCGCCGACCTCGAGAAGCGAAAGCAGAAGGCGTCTGACGTCGAGCCGCCCGGCGCCACCGCAGAAACGCGCAACAGAGAAGAGCAAATCAGGCTACGAGATGCGTGTGCGTTGAGCACGCCCGAGTTGCTCGCTCGAATCTACGCGGACCCCTTGGATCGGTATGCACGCGTCGCGTTTGAACAGCAACTCGAGAACCGCGGCGATCCGCGAGCACGCGCGATCCAACTGATGGCGAGGACGAATGAGGGCAAGACCCTTGGCTGCAAAGAGCGGACCGAGCTTGCCGCGCTCATCGAACGTCATTGGCGTGAGTGGGTCGGGCCCGCGGCAAAGCTCGTCGTGCCGAGATCCAAGCCCACGTTCAGTCCCGTGTTCGCCGACGGCTTCCTGTCGGAGGCCAAGCTTCGCATCGAGAGCGAAGCTGATCTCGAGCTTGCTCGCGATCCAGTGTTCGCGACGCTGAAGTGGCTCATCTGCGACAAAGCAGATGTCGTGCTGCGCTCGACGATGAAGCTCTTGCGGACGCTATCCGGATCGCTGCGGAGCTTCGCAGGAGTTTGCGAGCTTCCGTACGAGCTCGAGGCTACTCTCGCATTCGTGAATGCTTCGGATTGGGCACCCGAGCTCGACGCTCGCATCGGGGCGAGCCGAGCGCCGGTATTCCGCAACCTGCGCACCTTGCATGCAAAGCTTCCGAGCGCGAAGGCGCTGGGGTGGATCGTCGAGTCCTGGATCCCGACGCGCGTCGAGAGCATCTACGTCGACGGTACTCCGGTTCCACTGCAGCCGCTCATGCGTGTCTTTCGCGCGAACCACCAGCTCAAGCTGATTCGTAGCTCGGTCGACGGCGCGCCAGGCATGACATGTGCGCGCCGCTACAACGAACGTGATCCTGTCCTCGAAGTCTCGCTCGACTACTCGGATCAGGAACAAGCGTTCGCCGCACTCGACGCGATCGATGGGAGCAACTGGATTCTTCACATCGAGTACCCGATCCGATCCCAGGACGGTGGCGAGAAGGATCGGCGTCAGACGCTGGCGCAGCAGCGATTCTCTTCGTTCGCGCGTGTCGACGTGAGCGATCCGATCGAATACGAGGACGATCACGGCATGTGAATAGCCGCGCGCCACGATCTTGCGAGCCTCCGACTGGCTGCGCGGGACCAGCTCATGCACCCGCTCTGGGACTTGGCGCGAGCCAAGCCGGCAAGCTCGTCGCGCTGCGAACCTCTGCCGCGGTGAGCGTCTCGCGCTAGCCGACGAACGAGATCAGGTAGACGCGGCCTTCGTCTTCAACAACCGCTCTGCGTGGCGGCTAGCGCTCGCGGCACCAGCATTTCGCGCCGCAACGCGCGCGTTCGGTCCCGTCCGCTCGCGACTTAACGACGAGAAGTGTAAGCTTCTCGTCCGCTGGCGCTTTCGGCATTCGCAGACCTCCTGGAGTAGCTCAGTAGAAGAGCGCCCGGCTTCGGCCCGGGTGGGCGCACGTGTGTTAACGGCGAGCGTTTTCCGTCGTGATCTGACGGTCGATGGGTCACGGTCGCTTACGTCGTGAGCGGCTGGGCTTCGGTGGCGGCCGGTCGGGATCGAGACGGTGTTTGTCGCGCCACGACTCGCCGATGATCTCGATGCGATGGCAGTGCTGTGCGAAGCGGTCGACGAGGGCGACGACGCAAGCGGCGCCGGGGAACGTGTTGCCCCACTGCTTGAAGCCGAGATTGGTCGAGATGATCGTCGACCGCTGCTCGTGGCGACGGCTGATGATGTTGTAGAGGATGTCGGCGGCGCGGGTATCGCAGGGCAAGTACCCAAGCTCGTCGAGGACAAGTAGATCTGGATTTGTGTAGCGACGCAGCCGGCGCTCGAAGGCAGGCATCGACTCCTGGCCGAGCAGATCGGCGAGCGCGGCGGCGAGGGTCGAGAACCTGACGGTGAAGCCTGAGGCGAGTGCCGCCTGCGCGAGATTCTGCGCGATCATCGTCTTGCCGAGGCCGGAACCGCCCTTGAGCAGGACGTTTTCGCCGCGATCTACGAATTCGAGCTCGACGAGACGCTCGATGAGGACACGATCGATCTGCTC
>JACCRC010000261.1 GCA_013813765.1 Deltaproteobacteria bacterium
CTGTACGACGGTGGCCGCGCCGCCGCGGACATTCGCGCCGCACGTGCAAGCGTGCTGCTCGTCGAGGCGCAGCGCGACTCACTGCTCGTGGCGCTGACGTCCGAGCTCGATGCCGCGCGCCAGCAGATCGTCGCGAACCGCGCGAACGTCATCGCCTCGACGGAGGCCGTCACCGCCGCACGCGCACAGCTCCACCTCGCGAACGCGCGCTACACGCATGGCCTCGGCAGCCAGATCGAGCTGACGGATGCGCAGACCGCGGTGACGACCGCCGAGGGAAACCTGATCACCGCCGAGTGGCAGCTCGCCACTGCGTGGGCGCGCCTCAAGCGGGCCCTCGGCAAGCTCTGAGCTAGATGCCGTGCTTGCGGTTCGCGAACCGGGCGATCAGGCCGGTGAGCAGCGTCGCGCCTGCGAGCCCGAGGAACGTGTACGTCTTCCACGCCTCCTGCCCGAGCAGCGGCGTCGCCTTGTAGCAGCGCTTCGTCGCACCGAGCCACTTGGAGAAGAAGCCCTCCTCCTGGACGGTGACCTCCGCGACCTCGGCGAACGAGGTCTTCTGCAGGGATTCGATGCTGCAGCGGACCGTCGGATAGAGGAGCCACAGCAGCATCACGACGGTGCCGAGCAACAGCCACCGCGAGAGGCGGCGCCAGTGAATGTTGAAGATGCTGTCGGGGCGCATGGTCAGTTGCAGTCGTCGGGGTACGTCTCGCTGACGAGCGACTTGCGATTATCGTAGATCGTGAACCACCACATCGGACGCTTGCCTTGTGCGCGGTAGTCGATCGACGCGACTGCATCGGCCATGTCTGGATGCTTTGCGAGGGCCTTCTTCCAGACCTGGGAGAGCTTGCACTTCGGTGGTGGAACGATCACCTCGTCGCAGTCGCCGCCGAGATCGCGGATCTCGAAGCCTTCGGGACCGCCGTCGATCCTGAGCGAGCACATCACCTCGACGCGCACGCCGCGCGGGACCTTCGGGTCGCGCTTGCTGTGCGACGGCGAGATGAACCGCAGGTCGATGCCGCCGTACTTGTACGCGAAGCCTGGTAGCGTGAGATCGGCGTGCCCGTCGGGGAACACGTTCTCGATGTCGATGCGGAACAGTTGCGCGTCTGGGACGGTGCGCTTCGCTTCGGCGATCGCCCACGCGATGTGCTTGTCGACATCGAACTTCTTGTAGTCCTTGCTCGGCGAGCTGACGTCGCGGCGCTTGAACCAACCGGTCGCCGGCGGCGGGTCGCCACCCATCGCGCGCTCGACCGCGGCGGTCGGATCGTCAGCGGTGTCCTCGGCCTCGACGACGACCGGCTTCGCGGGCGTCGGTGGTGGCGTGGGCGGAGCCTTCGCGGGCGTCGTAGTCGTGGTCGAAGTGCCACCGGCGGGCTTCGGTGCATTGGTGCCGGCGACCACCGGTGGCGGCGTCACAGGCGTCTTCGCAGCGGGCGTGGGCGTCGCCGGAGCTGCAGGCGCCGGGGTCGGATCGTCGGCCGTCTCGGGCTCGGCTGCAGCGACGGTCTCGCCTTCACCGCTGCTCTCACCACCACCCGCGACGACCGCTGCGGTGATGCCGCCGCCGACGAGCGCGATCGCGAGCAGCGCCAGCCACACGCCCTTCTTCGATCCGCCGGACTTCGTTCCCTTCGGCGTGGCCGTGACCTGCCCTGCCGACACGGTGGTCTGGTGACCGACTGGCTTCTTCTCCGCCCAGCTCGGCGGCTGTGATGGCCACGACGGCGTCGGCGTTCCCGATGTTCGCGTCTGCAGCGTGATCGGCGCCCACGATTCGGGCGGGAGGCCCTGCGTCGCGTGCTGCAGCGCCAGGCTCATTGCCTGTGCACTCGCGAACCGCTGCTCCGGCGCCTTCGCGAGTGCGATCAGGATCACCTGCTCGAACGCGGGCGGCATGTCGGGCCGCAGCATGCGCGGATGCGGTGGCGGTGCCTCGACGTGCTTGCGCAGGAGTTCGAACAGCGAGTCCGCGGTGAACGGCTTCTGCCCCGTCGCGCACTCGAAGAGGATCACGCCCATCGCGTACAGATCGGCACGCAGATCCACGGGACGCCCCGCTGCCTGCTCCGGCGCCATGTAGTGCGGCGTGCCGAGCAGCGAGCCCGTCGCGGTGCCGGTGCCCGGTGCGTTGTCGGTCAGCTTCGCGATGCCGAAGTCGAGGACCTTCGGGCGACCCGACGGCGCGACATAGATGTTGTCGGGCTTGAGGTCGCGGTGAACGATGCCTTTGCCGTGCGCGGCGCCGAGCGCATCGAGCACCTCCGCGGCGAGCCGCGCGACACCGCCGAGCGGCAGCGGCGAGCGTGCGTGGAGCGAGGCCTCGATCGCACCGGAGAGCGGTGCGCCGTCGAGGTACTCCATGATGATGTACGGCCGGCCATCCGGCAGCGTGGCGAGGTCGAGCACGTTGACGATGCTCTCGTGGCGGATCAGGTTCACCGACTTCGCCTCGGCGAAGAACCGCTCGACGAGATCGCGGCGATCGCTGCACTCGCGGGACAGGACCTTGATCGCGACGCGGCTGCCGATCGTGGGGTGCACGCCCTTGTAGACGCGCCCCATGCCGCCGATGCCGAGGAGTCGCGCGACGCGATACGCACCGATCGTCTGTCCGAGCAGTAGATCCTCGCCGACCGTGAACAGCTGCGTACCGTCGGCTGGACAGTGACCCTGTCCACCCTGCGTCGCGCCGCACTCCGGGCACACGAACATCCCGAGAGGATAACACCTGTCCGACCGGATGCCGGTCGCGCGTCCGAGCGCCGGCCGATCCGGACGCGCAACCCATGAACCTTGCTTCTCCCGACGCTGGCGTGCCGATTGCTCTCGGTCTCGGCGATGGAGAATCCCGAGCGACCGCGCGAGCGACTGTGGAGATCCGGCACCGGCGAGCTCGGCGATGAGGATTTGCTCTCGCTCGTGCTCGGCACCGGCGTCCGGCAGCGTCCCGTTCGCGAGCTGGCCGTCGAGCTCGTCAAGGCGAGCGGTGGTGTCGGCCCGCTCTCGCGCGCGTCGCCCCGCGAGCTCGCGCAGATCACCGGTGTCGGCGAGGCGCTCGCCGCGCGGGTCGCGGCTGCGTTCGAGCTCGGTCGCCGTGCCGTCGATGCGATCCAGCACCGCGAGACCGTCGGACGCGCGGAGGATGTCTATCGCTGCGTCGCGCCGCGCATGGCAGGCCTGACACAGGAGATCTTCCTGTCAATCGGCGTCGACATCCGCAATGGGCTGCTCGACATCGTCGAGGTCGCGCGCGGCACGGTGATCGGTGTCGAGGTTCATCCGCGCGAGGTGTTCCGTCCGCTGATCCGCATGGCCGCCGCGGGCGCAGTGCTCGTGCACAACCATCCGTCCGGCGATCCCACGCCGAGCCCGGAGGACATCGAGCTCACGCGACGTCTCCGCGAGGTCGGCAAGATCCTCGGCATCCCGATCATCGATCACGTCGTGATCGGCGACCGCTCGTTTCGCTCGATCGCGGAGTGGATGGGAACGGAATATTGAATCTGACCGAATGGGTAGGTCGACAGTTCTTCCCTGAATCCCTACCTGAATTTCGGATGAAACTCGCAGCACTCGCCGCCGTGCTCGGCGCTCTCATGGCCTGCACCGCGGCCCCCGATCCGCTCGACAACAACACGCCGCGCGTCGAGCAGGTCCAGCCCGCGTCGTTCAACTCGAAGAGCGGCCTCCAGTTCAAGGCCGTCGACGACGGAACGACGTACATGAAGGAGCTGTACAAGGAGGTCGCGCTCGATCGCGATCGCCGCGCGCGCACCTCCGGCATCACGCAGGAGATCGATCAGTGGCGCTTCGATGATCACGTCGTCACCGACTTCTACCTGACCGGACGCACGCCCGACACGCTCCGCCTCTACATGGAGGACGTCGCGAAGGACGACCCCGAGCTTTCGGTCCCCACCGGTCGAGAGGTCGTGTTCGGCAAGATCACGCCGCTGCTCTGGCGCACGTACCTCGTACACGCGGACGCCGAGCTCGACGCATCGCATCTCGCGAACGCGGCGATCTCGCTCGATCCGGAGACGACCCGCACGCTCGTGACGTTCGACTTCACCGCCGAGGGGGCGCGCCTGTTCGGCGAGATCACCGCTCGCATCTCCGGCCACAAGCTGGCAGTGCTCCTCGATGGCCACGTGACGTCGGCTCCCGTGATCAACGGCGCGATCGAGGGCGGCCGGGCACAGGTCACGTTCAGCGGCGAGACCGAGGCGAAGACGTTCATCGACTCGCTCTCGCTGTGATACGACGCCGCGCATGAAGCGCGCGTTCGTGCTCGCGGTACTGGTGGCGTGTGGCTCGACGACGAAGCCCGAACCCGCGCTCGAGAACAAGCCGCAGCCCGGCTCCGCCGCAGCGGCAACTGCGCCGGCGCGCGGTCTGGCATTTGTCGTCGTCGATGAGAACTCCGACTACATGAAGCGCGTGTTCGCGCGGGTTGGCTCCGCGAGGGATGGCGCCCCGACCGATCCGGACGCGATCGCCGCTGGCATCCGCGGTGACATCGACCAGTGGACCACCAACGACTCCGGGAACCGGTTCATCGACTACTACCTGGTGGCTTCCGACCGCGGCGCGATCGAGCGCTATCTGGCGAAGCTCGCCGCCTCCGATCCCTTGTATCGCGTACCAGACGATCGCGAGCTCGTGTTCGAGAAGGTGAACGCATCCTGGCGCAGCTACTACGTGTTCAAGAAACGCGAGATCGATCACCGCGCGGTCGAGAACGCGGTGGCGGACCATGATCCGCGCACCGGCCTGCCGATCGTGCGCCTCGACTTCACGCCCGACGCGAAGCGCGCCTTCGAAGATCTGACGAGCCGCATCGTCGGCAAGAAGCTCGCGACGCTGCTCGACGGCAACGTGCACTCCGCACCGATCGTGATGGGTACGGTCCGCGGTGGCCGCATCAGCATTCGGGTCGGCGGCAGCGACGTCGCGGCGCAGGAAGCCGAAGCTGCCGCGCTCGTAAAGGCGCTGACGCCGCCCGTGCAGTGAGTGGCGCTCGTCACGGCGGTGTGCGCCGCCTGTTCGTCATGTCGGTGTGCACCGCGTGTTCGCAATCTCGGCGGTCAGCCCTTCGCAGCGACCCACACGCAGCCGGCCGTATCGCAGACAAGCGCCGGCTCGTACAGCCACGCGCGCTGCTGCGCGACCTCGAATCGGAACCTCACCGCGCTCGTCGTCTCGCCGTAGTCCGCGATGAGATCGCTTCTCGCGAGGACGTTCAGGAGACGCGTCGGCCCGCCGCGCAGCTCGGCGTGGATCGGCGCGGTGCCCGGCGACCAGATGTGATGGCCCGGCTCGTCCAGCGTGACCTCTCCCAACTTGATCGACGCCGGCCCGACGAAGAACGTCCACCGGTGGTAGCCCGGAAACTGCGAGAACGGTCCTGACGCAGTGACCTCCGCGAGGCTTACCCGGACGGCGAAGTCCTCCGTGTCCGGCTCGCGCCAGATCTCGTGCGTGACGCCGAGTCCGTTCTTCCACGCCTGCGTGCGCCACGTGCTGCGTTCGATCTCTCGCGCCACGAAATGGGGTCCGACCCCATTTTCTGCACAACTCGCGCAACAAATGGGGTCCGACCCCATTTTCTGCAGATGCGCGACGCCCCCTACTGCCCGGGCGGCGGAGGCGGCGGCGGACCGGGCGGCCCACCGCCCTGTAGATCACGCAGCCGCTGCTCGAGCTCGGCTGCGCGACGGCGCGCTTCGTCTCGCTCGCGTTCCACGGCGGATCGCGCAGCAGCGGCGGCATCGCGCTCGCGCTCGGCGCTGGCGGCCGCATTGCGCGCGGCATCGCGATCCTGCTCGGCGCGCGCCTGCCCCTGACGCGCGGCTTCGCGC
>JACCRC010000291.1 GCA_013813765.1 Deltaproteobacteria bacterium
CAGCTGCGCAAGGCGGCGCTCGACAAGGCGGGACGGCAGCTGGGGGCCGGGTGCGTGCACTGAAGCGGGGGTACGTCTGGATCGTCGCCCTCGTACTGATCGCCGCGTTCACGGCGTGCACGCAGACGCAGAAGACGGCGACGAAGAAGACGTCGAGCGGAAAGCCGGCGAAGCAGTTCCCGCCGGGCGTGCAGGAGGGTCTCGCGACCTGGTACGGCGGGAACCACCACAATGGACCGACGGCGTCGGGCGAGAAGTTCAACAAGCACGCGATGACCGCGGCGCACCGCACGCTGCCGATGAACACACGCGTGAAGGTCACGAACAAGAAGAACGGCCGCTCGGTCGAGCTGCGGATCAATGACCGCGGGCCGTATGGCAACCGGCGGCGGATCATCGACGTGTCGGAGGGTGCGGCGAAGCTGCTCGACATGATCGAGGCCGGCGTCGTACCGGTGCGCGTCGAGGTGATGCGTTGAGCGAGGCCGCGCCGCTGATCGAGCTCGACAACCTGGCGAAGCGTTACGGGACGATCACGGCGCTCGGCGGTCTCAGCGCGAAGATCGACGGAAAGATCATCGGCCTGCTCGGCCCCAACGGCGCCGGCAAGTCGACGCTGCTGAAGGCGCTGCTCGGCATCATCCCGTTCGAGGGCGGCGCGAAGGTGCTTGGCCTCGATGCCGGGACCAAGGGCGCCGACATCCGCGATCGCGTGGGCTACATGCCCGAGCAGGAGGCGTTCCTCTCCGGGATGAGCGCCATCGAGCTGTGCACGTATGCGGGCGAGCTCTCCGGGCTGCCTCGCACCGAGGCGATGCAGCGCGCGCACTCGGCCCTCTACTACGCCGGCCTCGAGGAGAAGCGGTACCAGCCGATCGATGGCTACTCCACCGGTATGAAGCAGCGCGTGAAGCTCGCGCAGGCGCTCGTGCACGACCCGGAGCTACTGTTCCTCGACGAGCCGACGAATGGACTCGATCCGCGCTCGCGCGACGAGATGCTCGAGCTGATCGTCGAGCTGCCGGAGCGGCGGAACTGCGCGATCGTGCTGTCGACGCACCTCCTGCCCGATGTCGAGCGCGTGTGCGACCACGCGGTGATCATGCACCACGGTCGTGTGCGGTTCGTCGGAACGATCGACGAGCTCCGCGGTGCACGCGGTCGCGATACCGAGATCCTCGTCGAGGTCAAGGCCGATGCCGAGGGCTTCGCGAAGATTCTCACCGCGGCCGGGGCGACGTGTGAAGTCGTGTCGCCGGTCTCGCTGTCGGTCAACCTGCCGGAGACCGCGACGAGCCTGCTCGTGTTCGAGCAAGCGCGTACGGCCGGCGTGCAGGTCCGCGGCATCGGCGTGCGGCGCGAGACCGTCGAGGCCGCGTTCCTCCGCGTGATCGGAGAGGCTGCGTGAAGCCGACCGGGACGATCCACGACCTCGGCTACAAGCGCTACGGCGGTGCACGGCTGTCCTCGGCGACGCGCTGGCTCGTGATCCTGCGCAACCAGATCGCGACCGGATGGCAGACGTGGTGGCGGTTCAAGGCGAGCCTCGGCCTCGCGGTGCTGACCACGTTCATCGCCGGCGGGGTGATGTTCATCCTCCGCGACAAGGGGATCCGCGACTTCGGCGGAAATTTCGCCGCCACGATGGCCGACGCGGCGCTGCCGAAATCGATCGAGTGGTACACGCGCGCCGCATTCCTGGTGTCGCTCACGATCGGCTCGCGCGTCGTGGCGGGCGACGTGCAGAGCGGCGCGTTCACGTTCTACTTCGCGCGCTCGGTGCGGCCGCGCGACTACGTGCTCGGCAAGCTCGGCGGCATGGCCGGGCTGCTGATGCTGATCATGCTCGCGGGCCCGCTCGTCCTCGCGCTGTCGCGGCTCGGTCTCTCCGACAACACGGAGCAGCTGGTCGACTCGCTGCACCTGATCCCGAAAGCGATCGCGATCGGCCTCATCGGCACCGTGGTGTTCGCGGCGGTGCCACTCGCGTTCTCGTCGATGTTCTCGAACGTGCGCTACGCGATGGCGCTGTGGGCCGCCTACTACCTCGTGTTCGGCTTGATGGTCAGCCTGCTCGGCCGCGAGTCACAGAGCTGGATCGGTGCGCTCGATCTCGCGACCGCGCTCGAGGCCGTGGCGATGAAGCTGTTCGACCTCCAGCTGTTCCGAGGGCGCGCGGGCTGGGTGCCCTGGGATGCGGCGCTCGCCTCGCTCGCGATCCACGCGGTCCTCGCGATCGCGATCCTGTCGGTGCAAGTCCGCCGCGCCTACGGCTCGGGCGTTGGAGGTGCGTCGTGACCGTCGTGCTCGCGGACAACTGCAGCAAGTGGTACGGCCACGTGCTCGGCATCTCCGACGTGACGTGGACGCTCGGAGGCGGGATCGTCGGACTGCTCGGCCCGAACGGCGCCGGCAAGTCGACGCTGATGAAGCTGATGGCCGGCCTCCTGCGCCCGTCGCGCGGCGGGCTCACCGTGTACGGCAAGAACCCATTCGAGGACGTCGCGGTGCGGCGACGGATCGGCTACGCGCCCGAGCACGAGAAGACGTGGGACGAGCTCACCGCGCTCGAGCTCGTCACCGTGATGGCGAAGCTCGCTGGCGTGCCCGCGAGGCGCGCCGAGTCCGCGGCGAAGGACGCGATCGCGCAGATGGGAATGACCGACGCGCAGCACCGCCGGGTCAAAGGCTTCTCGAAGGGCATGCGCCAGCGCACGAAGCTCGCGACCGCGATCGCGCACGACCCCGACTTCCTGCTGCTCGACGAGCCGCTGACCGGTGTGGATCCGATCGCGCGCGTCGACATCGTGGAGCGGATCCGCCGGCTCGCCGATGGGGGGAAGACGATCGTGGTGTCGAGCCACGTGCTCTACGAGATCGAGGCGTTGACCTCGGAGATCGTCGTGATCTACCGCGGCCAGGTGCTCGCTGAGGGCAACGTCTACGAGATCCGGAAGCTGATCGATCGCCACCCGCACCGCATCCGCATCGAGTGCGACGAGCCCCGCAAGGTCGCCGCTGCGCTCGCGACCTCCGATCACGTCGCGCGCATCGTGTTCGAGCGGAAGGGCGTGCTGATCGAGACGCGCGATCCCGACCGCTGCTACGACCAGCTCGCCGCTGCGGTCATCGAGAGCGGCGTAAACGTCTCGGCGCTCAGCTCGCCCGACAACAACCTCGGAGCCGTGTTCGAGTACCTCACGGGCGAAGGCGGGCAGCGCCGATGAGCGAGCCGGCGCCAAAGCTCGTGCCGAGCGCGTTCGCGAGCCTGATGACGGTCGCGGGGCTGACGTGGACACGGCTGCTCCGCGGGCGTGCACTGGTGGTCGCGGTCGTGATCGCGCTCCTGCCGATCGCGTACTGCGCGTTCGCGGGCCCGCGCGTCGGACCGGAGCTGTTCGTGTTCGAGTTATTGACGGCGTCCGTGCTCGCGCCGATGTTCGTGGCCGCGTCGATCGGCGAGGAGATCGAGGATCGCACCACGACGTATCTGTGGTCGCGGCCCGTGCCGCGGTGGACGATCATCGCCGGCAAGCTCGTCGCACTGGTGCCGGTGGTAACGGCCGTCGTCCTCGGCAGCTGGATCGTGGCCAACCAGATCGCGTGGAAGATGATGCCCGACGAGCGCACCATGGCCGCGCTGGCGATCGGCGTCGCCGCGCTCTCGATCCTGTCGGCGGGTGTCGCTAGCCTCGCGCCGCGCCACGGCATGGCGCTGTCGATCGTCTACATCCTGTTCTTCGACTCGCCGCTCGGAGTGTTGCCCGCGACGATCCGCGAGCTGTCGATGACGCAGCAGATCCGGGCCGTGTCGGGAATCTGGTCGGGGAACGGCGAGCTCAAGACGCCGCTCATCGTCCTGGCGATCCTGTGCGCGATCTGGGGTCTGATCGCAGCCGCGCGCATCCGCAGGCTCGAGGCGTGAGGACGCTGCCGGTTGCGGCGCCACGGCGCGCGCTCGGCCAGTTCTTCACCGCCGCGCCCGTCGCGCGCCTCGCGATCGCCGCCGTTGCCCCGGTCTCCGCAGCGACCCGCGTGCTCGATCCGATGTGCGGGGACGGTGCGTTCCTCGCCGCCGCACAGGCCGCCGGCATCACCTCGCTGACGGGCGTGGAGATCGATGCGGTGGAGGCCGCCCGCGCGGCCCAGCTCCACGGTGCAGCGATCACGCGTGGCGACGCGCTCGCACCCGGCCTACCCGCTCGCCTCGGCACGTTCGATCTCGTGATCGGAAATCCGCCATATGTGCGTGCAGGCCACGTCGATCCGGACGTGCGCCGCGCGCGCGCTGCCGCGATCGCCGAGGACTGGCCCGAGCTGCCACGCGAGCTGATCGATCGGGTCGCGCGCCACGCCGATGTCGCGGCGACCTGCCTGCTCCGCGCGCTGCGGTTCGTCCGCCCCGGCGGCTCGTTCGCGCTCGTCGTGTCGACTGCGCTCCTGGATGCCGACTGCGCCGAGGCACTGTGGTCCGCGGTCGCGCGCATCGCGGAGGTCCGCGCGCTGATCATCGCTCCCGCGGAGCGCTGGTTCGCGGACGCCGCGGTCAACCCGATGCTGGTCACCGGTGTCGCGCGCCGGAACGCTCCGAGCTCGCCTCGCCTGCTGCGGTTGACCGCGCCGACCGAGGTCGCGGCCCGCGAGCCCGGTCTCGATGCGATCGCGCGCCATGCCGACGAACGCCGCGCCGAGGACGCCGCGCACTGGGGCCCTGCCC
>JACCRC010000296.1 GCA_013813765.1 Deltaproteobacteria bacterium
GAGCGCACCGCCGCGCGCGCCGCGGAGGTCGCGAACCGCCCCAAGGCTCGCGCCGAGCACATCGCCGCGCGCATCGCGAAGCGCGCCGAGAAGGACGCTGGCCGCACGAAGTCCCGCGCGCCGCGCACCGCCGTTCGCGGCGAGCGCAGGATCTCTCGCGCACTCGCGCGCCTCCAGCAGCTCGTCGCACGCTACACTCCCGCGGCTAGCTGAGAGCCGACGCGACGAGAAATGGGGTCCGACCGCATTTCTTCCGCAGTCAGTGCGGAAAGGGGTCCCGACTGAAACCGCCCACCCGTTCGCGTGAACCTCACGTGAACGCCCACAGGCACACCCGGCGACTGGCTATCGTATGCGTATGCGGCGACGGTTGCTGACGGTACTCGGGCTCTGCTTCCCAGCCACGACGCACGTGTGGGCGGACCCCGACATGGACAACGGGTTCGTGAGTGCAGGACTCGCCGTTGGCTACGGAACGCGCGGGTGGGTGCTCGGGATAGAGATCAGCGGTGGGGTGTTTCCGCGCTCGCTGGAAGGTGGACACGTCGGCCTTGCGAGCGGATTCGAGCTCGCGACATCAGCGGCCGAGAGTGACCCGTGGGGCCGGCTCTATCTCGAGGGCGAAGGCGGCTTCGTGCTCGGCGGGGCCGGCTTCGGTCCCGCCGTGCTGTTCGGCAAGTCGCGCGAGGTTACGTACCAGTTCACGCCCTATGTCGCGTTCTCACCCGAGCTCGTTCCCAATGCTGGTAGCGAAGAACCGTTCACGGTGATCGGCTTCTTTTATCGAATCACGCCTCTCGGCGAGAGGTGCCCGCTCCACGACGGAGGCACGTTCGTGAAGAGCCTGTGGTTTCCAAACGGACGAACGGATCGCGGGATCTCGATCCACTGAGCTCGGCCTCGAGTGAACCCGCGCGTCAGCTCTTCAGCATGCCGTTCGCGCGGAACCAGTCGATCGCATCGGCGATCGCCGGGGCGAGCGGTCCGTACGTGTAGCCGAGCTCCGTCGCGGCCTTGCTGCTCTTGAACCGGAACTTGTCGGTGAACGCGTAGCGGATCTGCGTCGAGTTCACGAGCGGATGCTTTCCGCGCCGCTCGATGAAGTCGCCCCAACGCCCCACGAGGCGAGCAACCGCGCGCGGGATCGCGAAGCGCGGTGGCTTCACGCCGGCGACGTTCGCGATCCGCGTGAACACATCCCTGTAGGTCATGTCGTGACCCGCAAGAATGTAGCGCTCGCCGCGGCGGCCCTTGTGCCACGCGCCGATCATGCCGCGCGCGACATCGCGCACGTCGACGAAGTTGTTGTAGCCAGGCGTCGTACCGGGCACGCGGCGATTGACGACGTCGATGATCATCTTGCCCGACGAGGGCCGCGCGTCGCGCGGACCGAACATGTAGGTCGGGTTGACGATCACCGCGTCGAGGCGATCGGTCACCTTCGTCACCACGTCCTCGGACTCGCGCTTCGTGATCGCGTACGCGTCGATCAGGCCTTCCTCGGAGAAGTTCCACTGCGCGGTCTCGTCGCACGGCTGACCGTTCGTCGAGAGGCCGACCGCCACGACCGATGACGTGTGCACGAGGCGCGCGACCTTCGCCGCGAGGCACGCCTCGATGACGTTCGACGTGCCCGTCACGTTCGCCGCGTACATCTCCGGCTTGACCTCGCGGATCACTCCGACCGCGGCCGCGCAGTGAAACACCGCGGTGCAGCCCTCGAACGCCCGGGTCAGCGCGGGCACGTCGCCGAGCTCGCCCTCGCGCCACGTGATCGCCAGGTCGTCGAGCTGCTTGACCTTGCTCCCGCCGCGCTTGATCGCGACGACCTCGTGACCGGCAGCGATCAGCTCGGCCGCGAGGTTGCCGCCGAGTAGACCGCTGGCTCCCGTGACGGCGACGCGACTCATCGGCGCGAGCTTGTCACTTGTCCGGTGTCTTCGGGTAGTTGGGCGGCTACTTGGCCGGCCACCGGACGCTGGCGAGTGGGCTGTCCGGTGCCTCGCAAGGCACCGAGATCGCTGGGCTCGGGCACGGCGCGGGCCTTGCTCCTCCGACGAGGATGCTTCGCTTCGCGGTGATCTCGGGTGTGTTCTCGCTCGTTCTTGGCACGTTGCCAGCCTGTGTGTCCGAGGACGTCGAGGACGGCGAGAGCGATGCGTTCCCCGCAGGCAAGGCGGACGGCGGCATCGACGAGGGCTCCCCCGAGGCGCTGGGCGTGCTCGCACTGGTCAACGACCTGGCGATGACGGCCGCGAAGCTCAAGTCCGAGGCCGGCGTGACCGCGCGGGTCGCAGGCAACATCGTGAAGCACCGCAACGGCGTCGATGGGGTCGCGGGCACTGCCGATGACGACACGTACACGACGCTGCGCGAGCTCGACCAGATTCCCTATGTGGGCCCGGCGACCCTCAACGCCTTGCTCGAGCTCGCACGCGAGCGCGGCCTCGTCGGTGGCGGCGGCAGCGGCGCGAACATCAGCGTGATCTTCTCGCCCCAGGTGGGCGCAGATACGCACAACGCGAAGATCGCGCAGCTGATCCGCGGCGCGCAGAAGACGGTCGACGTCGCGGTCTACAGCTACTCGGATGCCGGTATCGCAGCGGCGCTCGCCGACGCGAACAGTCGTGGCGTCAAGATCCGCTTCCTGTTCGAGACCGCGAATGACGACCGCAAGATCGTCGATCCGGCGGCGCGCGCTGCGTCGCGGTCCGGCAAGCTCGAGGCGATCGGCGCCGACGTGCGCTGGGTCAACAAGATCCTGCACCACAAGTTCGTGATCGTCGACGGTCCCCGCGACGACAAGAGCCGCGCGGCGACCGCGAAGATGGCGTCGGGCAGCGCGAACTTTTCCAACACGGGCGCGACCGTCTACGACGAGAACACGCTGTTCATCGAGAACAGCCCCGAGCTCGCGGCGGCGTTCCAGCACGAGTTCGATCAGCTGTGGTGGGGCTCGCGTGACTTCGTCGGCCCCGCGCCCGTCCAGGGCCAGTCGACCGCGATGATCACGACCGGCGACGTCGCCGATCAGCCGGGTGTCGACTTGCTCCTCACCTCACCGAACTTCACGCTCGGCGGCACGGAGCACGCGACGTGGTCCGTCAACAAGGCGAGCACGGTCGTCTCCGACAAGTGGGTCGCCGCGGTCCACGGCGCGACCACCTCGATCCACATCGCATCGGGTCACCTTCGGCTTCGGCCGTTCGTCGAGGCGCTGATCGCGAAGAAGCAGGCCCAGCCGAGCATCGACATCAGGGTCTATCTCGATCAGCAGGAGTTCATCTCCGCCTCCGGCGACGCGGCTCAGAAGGCCGAGGTCGCTCAGTGCCAGGCCGCCGCGACCACGCCCACCCAGGCGGCCGACTGCCTCCGCAACGACTTCCTGTTCTCGAAGGCGCTCGTCGATGCCGGCATCGACGTCCGCTTCAAGTCGTTCGCGTACCGCTGGGACGCGTCCTACGCCGCGCAGATGCACTCGAAGTACATGGTGGTCGACGGCAAGGAGCTGATCTCCGGCTCGTACAACCTGTCGATGAACGCCGAGCAGGCCTCGTTCGAGAATGCGCTCCATCTCCGCGGATCGCCGTATGCACCGGTCGCCGGCGCGTTCGAGCAGAACTTCGCGAAGCTCTACGAGACCGGCCGCGCGCAGGATCTCCTCACCGGCCTGCGCTCGCAGATCTCGACCGCGCAGACGATTCCGCTCGTGTTTCCGCCGATGGCGCTCACCTACTCGGAGTTCGACAGGCTTCGCCAGCTCATCCGCGCGAACTGCGCCGTCGTCGACTCGATCGACTACCGCTCCAACGCCGCGGCGCACAGGACCTGCCCCCGGTAGGTCTTCACCGCTGCGTTTCCCAGTGCCCGTCGCGCCGTGCGGTTTGGCAACGGCTTCTACGGCGAGGACAAGAACAACGACGGCCAGGCCGATATCGTGGGCCGCAACGTCGGCATCGGCGCCGGCATCACGTTCTTCGGCTTCTGATCAGTCGATCTCGACGAGGACGTGCGTCGCCTCGCCGGTCGCACTGTCGATGGTGACCTCGGTGTGCGTGCCGATCCAGCGACCGATGTAGAACTCCTTGCCCGGCTGCGCTCCGAACGTCTCGCGAGTCGACGCCTCGCGGAACTCCTTGAGCGACGCGACGTGCTGCGCGCGGAACACCTTCGTCAGCTCGAGGTACGAGCGGCCGAACTCGCTGTTCACGTAGTCCTGCCGCTTCAAGTATCCGAGGATCGCGTCGGTCGCGATGTTGCGCGTGACCGCGAGGTCACCCGGCACGGGCTCGATGCCATCCACGAACGACAGCGGATACGCGTAGGCGTCGTCGAGCGGCACCTGGGTGGCAGTCGCCAGCACCGCATTCCGCGCGGTCGCCGACAGGAGCCATGCGCCCTGCTCGAATGCCAGGCGACCGGCGATCACCTCGCGCGTCGCGTTCGTGAGGTCCGCAGCGCGTCCGGCACCGACGAGACCGACGGCGTCGGTGGCGAGCGCGGTGAGCTTCGCATCGGAGGCAGCCTTCGCGGACGCGAGCGCCGCGGCGTCGACGGTGACGCCGATCTGACCCTGGCACACACGAACGGTGACGGCCTCGCCGCATGACGACAGATCGAGCGCGCCGTCGGGCAGTGCCGCGAGGCAGCTGCGCCTGGACGACGTGCACTGGGGCGAGGGGAACACGGCCTCGACATCACCGCTCGTCATGCCGAGCTTCTTGACGACGAGGCCGAGCTTCGCGCGGATCGTCGCGGGACCGGTGGGTAGCTGTGCCGTGACCGCGAGCTCGCCGTCGGGCGACGCGAGCGTCTGAAGCTGGTCGAAGTCGAGATCGACGGTGAAGTGCGTGGGATCGACGAGCACGGCGGTGCCCATCGTCGGGGCGACGCTGGTGATCACCTTCGTGGAGCGGCCCTTCAGGCGGTACACGGTGTGGCCGGCGTTGACGATCGGCGTGAGCTCCGCGGTCAGCGCGAGGCTCGACGGGCCCGTGGTCGACGACACCCGCGGGCGAACGGTGACGCGCGCCGTGAGGTGATCGGGCCGCGAGGACGAGTGCACGAACGACAGGCTCGTGAAGAGGTTCACGCCGTCGGGCACGGTGCGGCCGCTGTTGTTCAGGTCGTAGACGACCTCGAACGTGCGCGCCGAGCGCTGCGCCCACTCGCCGAACACGTCGTCGAAGATGAACGAGTGACCGTCGGTGATGTTGCGGCTCGTGCGGCCGCGGAGGACCCACGCATTGCCGCGACGCTCGAGCGTGCGGTTCATCCACAGCGTGGTCCCGGAGACGCGAACCGAGAGCTCCGATGCTGAATCGACCTTGCCCTCCTCATCGGGAGCTTCGATGTCGTCGGTTGCGGGGCCGTCAGTGGCGTCGGTGGCGCAGGAGGCGAGAAGGGCTACAAAACAGAAGCTAAGAGAGCGCATGGGAAGGGCTCGCGAGGTGCAATGACCGTGCGCGTCACGCGCATGGAATCTTCGTCGGTTGCGCTGCGATCAGCGCGCCTCGGTGGCTGCTCGAGTAGCCAGGTAGTCCTTACCGCGTGTCATGAGTGTACGGAACGCTTCAAGATCCCCAGCTCGAATCACGCTGCGCAGTCGCTCGACAGCGTAGAGCAGCGCGGCCAGCGACTCGGTGCCGTAGTCGTTGAGCGTCTGGATCTCGAAGTACAGATCCGGGTTCTCCGCCGCGACCTTCGACGCGACACCGAGCTGCGCATCGAACGTGGTCGACGACAGCGTCGCCAGCTTGCGCGAGGCCTCGCCGCTCTCGGCGAGCGCGGTGAAGAACGCGATGTTCAGCGCGTGCGATAGACCGAGCACGTAGGCGATCAGCCGATCGTGGCTCTCGAGATCCATCTCGACGAGCGTCGCCATCGTCGGCTCGAACAGAGCACGCGCGGCAGCGGTCGCCGCAGGTGCACCGAGATCGACGAAGATCACGTGACGCCCGCTGAGCAGCTCCGTATCGGGACCGAACATCGGGTGCACCGAGCACACCTGACCGCCGGCGGCGCGCAGCGCCTGCAGTCCCTTGCGCAGGGGGCTCTTCAGCGA
>JACCRC010000297.1 GCA_013813765.1 Deltaproteobacteria bacterium
CAGCAATGGGTCAGGACCCACTCGTGCTCATGGGCCAAGGCGATCTTCCGGAGATCGCGCGCTCGCTGCATCGCCGCGTGCTGGGAGATGCGAGGCCGTTCATCGTCTGCAACAAGAGCCGAAGCGATGGCGCGCCCGCAACGGTTCGGTCCGCGGAGAACTACGAGACGGCGCTGCTCGCGCTTCCCGCGGCCCGCGGTGGGACGTTGTGCGTCCGGAGCAACCGGCTACCGAACGACTACGACCTGATCGTGGCGGCTCATCGCGAACCGAACGCGCGTTTTCAGCTCGTCGTCTGCGAGAGCGGCACGCCCGAACCGGGACAGGTCACTCCGATCGTCGTCCCGCCGATCTCTGCCCGGGCCGATGAGTTGCTGACCATCGTCAAGGGCTACGCCGACGACGCGCGCGCGCGACTCGGTGTAGCGAACGCCCTACATCCGCTCGATCGCGACTGGATCGTGAAGAACTCGTCGGAGTCTCACCCGGCGATCGAGAAAGCCGCCGAGCGCGTGATCGCGACTCGCGACTCAGGCGGCAACAACGCAGCCGCGGCCAGTCGGCTCGGAATGTCCCCGAGCGCGCTGGGACGCTGGTTCAAGGAACGCAAGCCGCTTCCCGATCTCGAAGCGGCGGATCGCCGTCCTCGTCGTCCGGGCAAGCGATGAGGAGGTACTCGGTGCGTGCGTGGTTTGCCATCGCGCTCGCGATCCAGTTGGTCGCGCTCGTGGCGCATGCCGACGACGCCAAGCGCGTGCCCCCGAGCCCCGCCGCTCCGACGCCATCGCGCGCACTCCCCATCGGCTTGCTCGCGCTAGGTATTCCGATGCTGGTCAGCGGAACCCTCGGCATCGCTCTCGACGAGGATCCAACGGCGGCCAACGGACCGACCTACAACGACAGCGCTCCCGCAGGAGTCGTCGGCGTGATCTCCGGGACCGCGTTCACCGCCGTCGGCGCGTATCTCTTCGTCTCGCATGCGCCCCCCGGACCACGCCGCGACCGAGCCTGGATGAAGTGGGCCGGCGTCGGTGCGATGGGTGTCGCCGCCATCGCGACTGCGCTCGGTGTCGCCTTCGATCTCGACCGCAAGCAAGCGATCCGCGATTTCGCGAGCGCTTGCGACACTGGCAGTTGCAGCGGACTGGTGGTCGACCCGATCGAGGCGCGTCGCGATGACGCAACGAGCCGCCGAGATGTTGTCTTCGTTGCTGGTGCCACGCTGGCGGTCGGCGGGATCGCGCTGTTCTTTGCGTCCCGCGAAGGCGATCGCGGAGGACCTCAAGTGAGGGTGAGCGGCGCCGGAGCGACGATCGGGTGGTCCACCGCGTTCTGACTGCACGAGGACGGGGCGCGGCGAGCCGATGGCAGTAGACGACGCCACTCAGTCGAAGATCGCCGGTTCCTCCACTGAACAACGCCGCGCGCAGTTCGCCGACTTCGCTCGCCAGGTGATCACGGATCTCGTCGGGGGGTCCAACTCGTGGGCGTCACCCGCGCTCGCGCGGCCGGCGGCGAGCTCAAGCTCGCGATCGATGACCCATGGATGCTGCGCGAGGGGGCCGCGCCTCGCGCAGTAACGACAGTGCCCACGGCGCGCCGATCGCCGCGAGCGTTACGGCGCCACGTAGCGCCGTCCGCTCGTCGTAATGTGCAGGGTACGCGCGGGCCAACGCGCGGCCCGCCTCCGGGTCAAGCGCTAGCAGCAGAGCGAGCACGTTCGACTCCGGCGGTGCGTCCCTCCAGGAAGCGCCGGCACCCGCCAGACCGCACAGACGGCGCAGCTTCGTTCCGACGAGGTCTGGAGTGATTCGCTGGCGAACGAAGAGCGGGAGAATGCACTCGAACGCCTCTGGATCTGCGTTTGCGTCCAGCTCGTCGACGACGCGATAGAAGGCTTGGGGCACGTCGCGGCGCGCGCTCGCGGCCAAGGACGCGCGCCACGTCGGTAGTACATCGACACCTACGAGGCCTCGCGACCCGATGCCGCGACGACGAACACCTCGACCTCGCGCGCGTGCTCGACGGTCAACCGGCCATCGTGGCGCAACGTCACGTGGACGAGCGCGCAGGCCGCGGGTCAGGCGGCGGGTAAAGTTCTGTGCACCGGACCGCAGTGGCAGACCGCGTGCGAGGGCCCGACGAACCTGACCCCGTACGGCAGCACGTTCAACGCGACGGCGTGCAACACCGAGACGTTCGACGGCATCCCCGGCGCACCCGACAACAACGTGATGGTCAACACCGGCTCGGTCACAGCGTGCGTCTCGATGCCCGACGTGCGCGACCTGTCGGGCAACTTGAAGGAGTGGACCGACGACGCGCGCGGCGATCAAACCGGAAGCCGGCCGACGCTCGTCTGGAAGTCACAGGTCGCGCCGAGCTTCGGCGTCTCGTACGAGCCGCCGCTGAGCGGTCGCGCGACCGCTCCGTTGCGCGCCCGATCAGGGCTTGTTCGTCGTCAGCAGAAGAGTGTCGCTGAGCTTCATCCCGGACTGCCCACCCAGCTCGTCAGTTGCCGTGCACACGGTGGTCGCCGTGCAACCCTCCATGACGCTGTTCGCCACTTCGACCTTGACCGTTCCCGTGTGACCGAGGCTCTTCGCGAACGCCTTTGCTTGATCGACGGTCATGCCGCGTATCTTGTGAAACTCGTCGCGATGAATGATCCCTGCCATCCGACCGTCTTCGGGGGCCTCCGAGGCCTCCCTGACGCTCCCACTCGGTGAACCTCCGCTACTCGTGCCCGGGCTCGTCGTGCTGGTCTTCACCATCGAGCATGCCGTTAACGCGAACACCGACACACTCGCCACCACGGTCTTCATTCACTCAGATTACCGACCGCGTGTGTGTGGCGTCAATCGACGTGCCTGCCGTAGAGTCGCCCACGAGGAGGCAACATGAAGTTGAGCATGGTACTGGTTGGATCGGTCGTGCTAGCGGTTGCGACGCCAAGCTTGGCGGGTGACGAGGTCATTCTCGAGCAGGATCTCGGGAAGGTCACGCTGGCCGATGCACGGACGAGCTGATGGGCGTGGTGAGAGCACTGGTCATTTTCTGCCTGGTCGCCTGCGGAGGGAAACGCGCCACGCACCCCGACGATGAGCGGAACCGGATGGAACACGTGCTTCGGCGCGACCAGGACCCCACGGCGGTGGCTACCGCCGCTCGCGAATACCGCGAGCTGATGGCGGAGAAACCCGACGCCTTGCGCCTCGTCGCGCAGGCATACAGTCGGATCGGCGACCGTCGCGCGGCCATCGACACGTTGACCACGCTGATCAGTCGTGGTCAGGCGACGCGGGACGACCGGTTTCGTGCGATCGAGTTGCTACTCTTGATGGCCGGAGACGGCCGGACGGTGATCGACGAGGCAACCTACCGGACGAACCTCGAGTGGATGCATCGCGAGCTCCGCGGCGAGCCGGAGTGTTCTCGATGGATGAAGCTCGTAGATTGGACGCAGGGTCGCTCCGAGGAGTTGGCGTCGATCGATGCTGCGCTCGCGGTCTGCAAACGAGAGGGTCGACGAGGGCAGCTGTTCCAGGCGCGCGCAAAGCTCACGCGCGATCGCGAGGATGCTTGTCAGGCCATCGTTCGCGGTACCTACAATCTAGAGCATGCCCAGCAGTGTGCGGATGGGGGAACAGGGTGGCAGGTGGAGGTGGCGAAAGCCCTGCTCGGGCAAGATCCACAAACGCGCCTGATGTCCGTGCTCGAATCCCCGGAGATCACGAGCTTCGTGCTCGCACTGTACGCGGACACTCCGGGTGTCGAGCAAGCGGAGGCATGCAAGGCATTGAAGCGCGCGTTGGGGATCGAGTTTCGGAATACCACCTCTGAGGATGTGTACCTCCGCGCGGAGGCAACCGGTCGGTTCGAGTCGGCCATGCGCAGGCATGGCTGTTCGTAGTATGCGGCCGAGGACGGCCCTCGATGCCTCGCTCGAACATCTTCGCGCGGGTCGCTACGACGAAGCCGGGGCGATAGCCGAATCGCTCGCAACGCTCCCGCGCATGCGCTTCGAGATGGCGCTCGCATACAAGCGCGGCAAGCGTGCACAGGCACTTGAACTCGCCGAAACGCTCTGGTCCGCGTGCGCCGCAGATCCCACGGTGATGGCCATTCTCGTCGAGTTCCAGCATCCGATCCTACGTGAGGCTGCCGGCGAGATGCTGCGGCGGTTCGCGAGCGACAGCGTGTACGATGTCGGCTGCGCTTGGCAACGACTCGCGAAGCAACCTGCAGATCTCGACGCCTGGCGCGACGTCATCTCGCACCTGATCGTGACGGGACGCTCGGTGGACGCGGTCGCCGGGATCGCACACGCGCTAGCGGAACGCCTCGCGGATTTCGACGTGTGGGCTCTGCTCGCCACGCTCCAGCTCAACTACCGTCAGCGTGACGGTCTCCTAGCCACGGTCGATCTCGGTCGACGTGCATTTCCCGACGCACCGGAGATGCGCGCGACGACCGTGATGATCTTCCTCGGACTGGGAGATGCAGACAGTGCCCAAGCAGAGATCTCCGCGATCCGCGCAGCGCCTGCGAGCCCGCTGGTGCTGGCAGCGCGCGAGGCGTTCGCGAGAGTGAGGCCTTAAGAATGAGCGACGTGTATGCGAGACGTATCGCGAGAGAACGCGTGCGGTTGCAACTTGCGTGCGGGGAGACCACCGAGGACGTCGCACACGGAGAGATAGCGCGGTTGACCCACGAGTTGCGAAACGGCGAGCAAGATCCGATCGCGGCTCTCGCGTCGAGACTCGGTCTCGAACGGCGGTCGGAAGACTTCCTCGCGTTCGTCGTCGCGTGCAGTGCCGACCCGGCGAGTGCCGCCGCCCTCATGCGGCTGCAGGGAACTTCCAGCCACTACGGCGCGACCATCGCCTCGTATGTTAAGGCGTCGTCACCCCGAGACGCGGGCCACGAGCTGACGCTTTCTCTCGCGCGCGAGCACCCGCTTGTCACGAGCTTTGTCATCGAGTCGCGCAGTGATTCATCCACGACGCTCGCGCAGAGGGTGTGGTCGGTAGTGCCTCGCGTGGTCCGATTCCTTACGGGCGACGAGGTCCCCGCTGAGCCGCTCGTATCGATCGAGATGCCCGAACTCGCGCTGTTCGACGATCCACAGCGAGGACAAATCGACCAGCTCGCGAAGCTGCTCGGACAACCTCGACCGGTGACGATCCTGATCGAAGGTCCGTCTGGCTCCGGCCGCTCGACCTCGGTCGCGGCAGCGGCGCTCCGGCTCGGTCGGTCGATGGTCGAGCTTCCACTGGATCGTGTGGACCGTTCGCTGGACACCTTCGAGCGTGGACTACGCGCCCTGTACCGCGAAGCGGGTCTCACCGGTGCGATCCCCGTGATCCGCGGCGTCGACGAGCTAGAGGGCGTCGAGGATGTTGCGCGCCGAAGGCGGCTGGAGGAGTTCATCGCGACGCTACCGATGCCGGTGGTCCTGACCACACGGGTCACAGGTCAGGCACTCAAGGCGCGTGGTGATCTCGTCCGACTCACTTGGTCACCACCTTCATCCGAAGCCCGGCGGAACATGTGGGAGGTACTGCTGGCGCAAGCGGATCCTGATCATCGACTCCAACCGCTGGACATCGACGAGCTGGGCCATCGCTACACGATCGGACCCGGCGCGATGCGTGACGCGATCGAATCGATCCACTTGACCGGGTCACAGCTGACGATCCAAAGCGTCGTGGACGCACTACGACATCGGACGACCGAACGGCTCACCGGACTGACAACGCTTGTCGCCGTGCGACACGACTGGTCTGATCTCGTGCTCGCTCGCGATACCCGCGACCAGATCGACGCGCTGGTGGCACGCGTGCGTCACAGCCACCAGGTGCTGGAACGGTGGGGGCTTCACAAGCGCGTAGGACGAGCCACTGGCGTGGCTGCTCTGTTCAGCGGGCCACCGGGTACCGGTAAGACCATGGTGGCGGGGCTGGTGGCACGAGAGCTTGGCCTCGACGTGCATCAAGTCGAGCTATCTACAGTGGTCTCGAAGTGGATCGGTGAGACTGAGAAGCAGCTCGCGCAGATCTTCGATGCAGCGGGATCGGGCCATTGCTTGTTGTTGTTCGACGAAGCCGATGCCCTGTTCACGAAACGCACCGAGGTAAAATCGTCCACGGATCGCTACTCGAACCTCGAAGTAAACTTCTTGCTGCAGCGCCTCGAAGCGTTCAGCGGGATCGTGATCCTGACGACGAACCTCGAGACATCCTTAGATCCTGCGTTCAAACGCCGTCTCGCAGCTCACATCGTGTTCTGGCCACCCGACGACGAGGAACGAACTCGGCTATGGCGTGGGTTTCTCGGTACCGGCGTTCCGCTCGCGAACGACATCGACATCGAGAAGCTCGTTGCCGATTTCCGGGACCTCTCGGGCGCGCACATCAGGAACGCAGTGCTGAGCGCAGCCTTCGCCGCCGCCTCGACTGGTAGGCCCGTCGGGCAACAGGCGTTAGAATCAGCGGCCCGCAGCGAATACGCGACCATGGGTCGCGTGTTGGCTCGTATGGGGCGATAACCCGGGCAAGGCGAGGGTAGTTCCGTGATGACGAACGATGATCCTCCGCGCCTCGGTGACGTAGTTGGCCAGCGAGTTGGCGGATCCTACGTGGTCACCGCGCTCCTAGGTGAGGACGGCATGGGACAGGTGTACGGCAGGAGCAGACCGAGCTGCGACTTCCCCACGACACGCGCGGCCGTCAACGTGATCGAGGCGTCGGCCGGCGCTCCGTGATCACCCGCCGCGCTCGGTCATCTCGGAGATTGTACTAACCGCATGAGCATGTGAGTCAGAACGACCACCGGATCGTGCGCCCGCAGCCTGGGGGCGCAGCGCCCGGCCGACTGCTGCAGCCGGGAAAAGCGTCCCCCCTTTCCTCCCCCCTTTTCGCGTCTCAGAGCGTGTCGGCTGGTGTCGCGCCGGCACGGTTAAGTGCCTAGCTTTGCTCTGATTCGCTTCGCGCCCGAGGGGCCTCGGGCGTCACGCCTACATGCTCGGCCAGGGCCCGCCGGAACGCCGCACCGTCGATGCCCAGCTTCTCCGCGAGCTTGAGGTCCTTATCCAGGTTGTCCCAGGTGCGCGCCACGAGCTCGAAGAACGTCGGGACGACCCCGGTCCCCTGCTTCGCGCACGCCTCCTCGAGCTTCCGGTTTGGGTCACCGAACCGGTCGACCTGGTCGAGCGGCAGCGCATCCGGCAGGTCGCGCTTGTTGTACTGGACGACCACCGGTATGGCCGAGAGATCGAGCGACTTCAGATTTGCGACGAGGTTCTGCCACGACGAGCGATTCGCCTCGCGCTGATCGGGCCGGGAGTCCGCGACGAACACGATTCCGTCGGTGCCCGCGAGCACGACCTTGCGCGTGGCCTCGTGCACCGGCTGCCCGGGCACCGTGTAGACCTTGATGCGGAACGAGAACCCCGACGCCCGGAAGAAGATCGGCAGCAGGTCGAAGAACAGGGTGCGGTCGTCGCGCGTGTCGAGCGTCATCAGACGGCCGCGGTTGAGCTGATCGACCATGCCGTGCAGCGCGCGCAGGTTGCTGGTCTTTCCGGACAGCGGCGGTCCGTAGTAGACGAGCTTCAGCGTCAGCTGTCGCTCGGTGAAATCGACCTGGGCCACTTCGGTGAACCCTACCGCACCTGTGGCGCCACGACACCCGACGGCCGTGGCGGCGGCCGATCGTCGGTCTTGCTGCTCCGCGACTTGATAAACATGTACGCGGCGCCCATCAGAAGCATGACGAGCAGCAGGCCGAGGAGCATCACCGTGCCCTTGTAGGGCGTCACGCCCGGCTTCTCCTTCCGGCTCGACGACACCAGCAGCGTCACCTCGAGCGCACGCTTGATCTTCTCCTGCTGCTTCGCGATGATCGCGTCGGCGGGACGCGAGCGCGACTGCTCGCGATAGCGTGCGGCGGCCCACGTGTACTCGCCCGCCTCGGCGACGAGCCGGAACAGCGTCTCGTGGCGCGCGACCTCGTCCCAGCGCTCGAGCACAGCGGCCCACGCGGCCTTGATCGGCTCGGAGACCTCCGTCTCCTTCGCGGCGTACGTGGCCATCTTCGCCACGATGAGGCCGCAGGTCGGGCACGCGTCGGCGCCCTCGCGCAGGGGCGTGCTGCACTTCGTGCAGGCCTTGCTCGTCGAAGGAGAGTCGACCCGCACGTTCGTCGATCCTGTCACAACGCGGAGCGAAACGGGACCGGGGTTACGATCAGTACGAAGATCACGAGCATCACGATCGCCAAGACCCGGCGCTTTCCGTCCAGCGGAGTTTCGTCTACCGGTGGGTGGTACTCGCCGGCGGACCGCCGCATCACACCGAGCAGCACCGCCCAGATCGCCCAGGGGATGACCCCGTCCTTCGCATAGTACAGCGCATCGCCAACGTCCTTCCCGGCGTCGCGAGCGGCCAGGAACATGATCCCTCCGACCACGAGACCGATCACCGGGAGCACGATGTTCAGGCGCGCCGACCACCGCTCGTGCCGGTCCCCGAGTGCGGCGCGCGCGATGTGCCCGCCATCGAGCTGACCGATCGGCATCAGGTTGATCGCGGTGACGAGCAACCCGACCCACGCGGCGAGCGCCGTCGGGTGAAGGTGGACGTCGACACCCTCACCCGGCAGCCAGCGCCCGAACACGGCGTACTTGAGGAGCGCGTACAGGATCGAGTTTCCCTCGATCGAGCCCTCGGGATCGATCGGAGCGATCGGGGACAAGTGGAGGCCGATCACGAGGAGCGGGATCGCGACGATCAGGCCGGCGATCGGACCCGACGCGCCAACGTCGAACAGGATGCCGCGCTCGTTGATCGGCTTCTTCATGCGGATCACCGCGCCGAGCGTGCCGAGCGAGATGCCCGGCGGCAGCGGGATGAAGTACGGCAGCGACACGTCGACGCCGCGCAGCCGGCCGGTGACGTAGTGGCCCGCCTCGTGACACGCGAGGATCCCCATCAGGGTCGCCGCGAAGTACACGCCACCGACGAGGTAGGTCGTGACGCACGACGCGAGGAACAAGCCGATATTCAGCCAGGGCTCGCGCACCACGAGCGATGACTGTAGCTCCCTTTTCACGGCGCGACGATGAGCTGATCGCCCTGGACCTCGAGGATGTTCGGATCGCGCGCGAGCTCGCCGTCGACCCCCATCGCGGCGGGCCCGCAGGCGCCATCGTCCAGCTTGCCGCGGGACAACGCCGCACGCAGCGCGGAGCGCGGCTCGCGGGCAATCTGCGCCTCCTGCCGCGCTCGCGAAACGAGCAGCGCCGCATCGTGCGCCTGCGCCGCCGCACTCGACGGCGAGCGTCCGGTGCGCGCGAGAAACGCGGAGGCCAGCGCCGCGCCCACGTCACCGGCGAGATCGCCCACATACGCATCGAGGATCATCGCGCCCTGCACCGCCTCACCGCCGCGGATCGGCAGCGACACATGATTCCAGCCCGCACCTCCGACGAGCTGCACCACCTGCGGCAGGTGACCGCCGTGCTTGCGCTTGAGCCGCTCGGGATCGGGGAAGTCGGTCGTGCGCAGCTCGACGTTGAAGTACGGCAGGAACGCCGCGACGAGCGCCGCGCGGTCGTACTTGTCGGGCACGTACAGGAGCGAGTACGGAATCTCCGGCGAGAACGTGGTCAAGCCCGCGCGAACGGTCTTCGATCGGCGAAGGTGCGCAGCGAGCCTCGGGTTCTTCGCCGGGATGAGGTTCAGGAACGTCTTCACGTCGGCCTCGAGGTCGCCGCTCGTCGGATCGTAGGTGCCCTGCCC
>JACCRC010000300.1 GCA_013813765.1 Deltaproteobacteria bacterium
ACCATGCGGCGCCGGAACTCAGGCGGGTACGGGGAAGGTGGTGGGGGCTTCTTCGGCATCGGACACTCCAGTCTTTGGGTGTCCACGGAACCGGGGCAACTTCAGTGGTGACAGACGATTGCGTCAACGCTGTCATCAGTGACCTCGTGACGAAGAAGATCGGTCCCATGCTGCAAGCACACGTAGCGACGCTGCCCGGTGGATCGCCAACGCCTCAGCCCCTGCCGTGATCAGCCCCCTCACGCGACGTCGCGACCGCGAGCTGCAGGCCGAGTTTTCGGATTTCGATGCGAAGGGGCGGTCGAAGGCGATCCTCAGGTTCTTATCCGTCGTCGTCGGGCGTTTCACCGCCGGGCGCTACACGACAATGGCGGGACTCGGCAGCGAACTCGAGCATCAGCGAATAGAGCCGCGGCGCCGATACATCCTTGGTCGCAACGTCATTGAACACCGCCTGTTCAATCCGTCCTCTCTCCAGAATGCTATCCACGGCACCTTGGCTGAGCGTGCCCAATCTCGTGCGCAACCAATCTGGGATCGGCCTTCCTCCAACCGTCTGCGGCACCGCTGCTGGACGCCGTTGATCCTCGAGTATTGGCCTCCGGTTCATAGCGCAAACGACAAGCAACGCGTCGCGCTGCCGCTCGTCCAGCGTCACTTTCCGTGCGTCAAGAAACCGACCGAGATCAGCTGCATCTGGGGCGCTGGGCTCGTCTCGACGCGATGTGCAACTGACGCCTGCAATAGCACCGAACAAGAGAGCGCCCAACGTTGCAGCTAGCACTGCCGACGAGGCGCCCGAGCGACGGCTAGCGGCTGTATCGACCATCGAGCCTCAGGGCATCTCCACACTGGAGAACGCCGTCGGAAAGGCCGACGACGACAAGTATCCCTTTCGCGCGCGAGTCATTCCGATAGAACGTGACCTGGAGAACGAACCCCTTCAACAACTGATCGTTTGTGACTGAATTCCGATTGGGCGACTCCGGCCCCGGCTTCCACACGATCCCGTTGACCCTGACGTCGTTCGCAACTTCGACCTTCAAGGTGCCGATGTTGGCGATGAAGTCGGAGGCGCGGGGACCACAAGAGCGCACTCGGTCCTTCGTCGGGCCGTTGATCGGTTGCCAGCCTTCTTCGACCTCGAGCCGATAGCGTCCCTTCGGCGCGTCGGCGGAAGCCACGCCACCGACAAGCAACAGGACCAAAAGGAGCCTCATTGCCCTCACGAATGACATGGTAGCCGATTCGCCACACGGGCGACGCGATCAGTTGCCCCCTTCGGCGCTCGACGCGAAGAACACGTTCGAAGTCTAAGTTAGATGATGGATATGACTACGGTGGCCCAGGATTGGGCAGTCGCATTCGGGCGGTTAGGCGTCGAGCGAGACTTTTCCCAGTCTTTGTCGCCGGACTCGCCCTGCGCGGTACCCGAGTCGATCCCCAACGAACTCTCTGATGAGAGATAAGCAACGGACCGACGGCGACCACGAAACCGTGCGCATCGCAATTACGGTGACCTTTCATGTCTCGGCGAGACACAGCACGACGCCAGTGCGCCCCATTGTCGTCGCCACTCCGAATGCAATTGTGTTTGGCGGCCATCATGGCGCGGTTGCTGCCTAGGTCATCGCATCGGCACAGCCGACGAAGCATGAGCGATCAGGAGTGGGGTGCAGCAATTTGCTGCATCCTACGCACGGGCTTGACGGTTTCGCTCGATCGTAGTGCTGGCGACACGGTCATGCGCCGATGTAGCATGAATGACTTTTTGCAAGGTCGTGTGTAGAGATGGTGTCCTTTCGGGACTTGAAGCCTCTTGAGTCCGGCGGCGTGATTGCACGCAACGGGTTCGGCTTTCAGGATCACGTAGCAGCCACGTTCTGCGTTCGCATGTTGACGGACGGGACGATGGTCGAGGTTTGGTGCGAGACACTCGACGACATCACCGTCGTCTGGAACATCAACGGCAAGGAGATCTTCGAGTTCGTACAGGTGAAGAGTAACGAGCTCGATCAGCTGTGGTCGGTGCCGGTGCTCTGCAAGCGTCCGAAGAAGGGCAGCAAGCGCCGCGATTCCATCGTGGAAAAATCCCTGGCGTACGATCGGGGCGATGAGGATTGTCGGTTTCGACTCGTTACCGCGCTCGGATTCAAGAAGGATCTTATCCCGCTCACCTTCGAGTACGGGCAACCGGGAAGGATCTGTGCGCCCGACATCGCCGCGATGGCCATGCAATTCAAGAAGAGCTTGCGCGCAAAGGTGGCGCCTACCTCGCCGAAGGGCAACGGATTGGATTCGTGGCTTGAGCGCTTAGTCCTTCACTGCGTAAGCGATTCCGAGTCCCTCGCGGCGAAGAACAAGATGGCGCTGATGAAGGCGTGTGGTGCGCACGGCCTTCAGTTCGAAGGCGACCACCTCGACTACATGTACGAACAGCTAGTCCGGTACGTCTACGAGGCTGCGAAAGCACCGTGGGACGTCGATCCAGACCAGAAGAAGATCGACAAATCGTCACTGCTCGATCTCTTGCGGGGAGAATCGGAGCGGGCGGGAATGCCGACGATGACTGCCGGGACCGCGCTTCGCAGAAAGATGAAGGCGGCCGGCTTTGACGATACGGCCGTGAAGTCAGCATTAGAACTGCGACGGAAGTTCCGAAGTCGATCTCTCGACCCGAGCTACGTCGGTGGCAAGGCCAAGGAGTACCGAGAGGCAGCGTACGTCGCGCTCCATCGATTGCGCGGCAAGCTTGCGTCCGACCTCACCGTGAAAGATGGCCTCGCGTTTCAGGAGCGCTGCTGCAACAAACTCGAACAGATTGCGGCATCGGCGCAGCCGCAAGACCGCAGCCTCGAGACGTACTTGATCGGGTTCATGTACGACGTCACGGATCGCTGCGAGCACAAGTTCACACGCTGAACCATGCGGTCCTTCAAACAGCTAGCGAAGCAGTCACTGGGCCGAGTCGTGCTCGCCGACGACATCCTCGAATTCCACGCTGCGCGCTTGCTGCTGCTCATCGACTCTGCGCGAAAGAGTCGAATCGACGGACTCACCAAGCTTGCGAAGCTCGATTTCTTTGTTCGCTACCCTGCGTTCTTCGGACAGGCCAGTCACGCCGTCGGCCAACCGGTCTCGATGGGGCACGCAGCCCGCGAGTCGGCGATGATCCGTTTTCACTATGGGCCATGGGACCCCCGCTATTACCAAGTCATCCCATTTCTCGAAGCCCGGGGTCTGATCAAGGTCACGGAGGACGGTCGCAGCATCGCCTTTGCCGCGACGGAGGGCGGAAGACAGATGGCGTCAGTCCTTCGAGGACAACCGGAGTACGAGCAACTGCGTAGCCAGATTGAATCGGTGCTGAATACCTTCGGCGGAAAAACCGGAAACCAGCTCAAGCAGCTCATCTACGACGTGTTCAGGGCCGAGGTTGCAGAGCGAAAAATGGGCGAACGGATCGAGTAGATGGGGAATCGACTCATCATTCACGAGCTTGTGCGTGTCGAACCTTCGGGCGCCGCTGAGAAGCTCGAGTTCAAGACTGGCGTGAACCTTCTCGTCGGCATGCCGAACACCGGCAAGACACAGTGGCTGCGAATGCTGGACTTCGTCCTCGGCGACATCGGCAAGCCAGAAGAGGCGTTTGACGACGCGCTGGCGGCGAAGTACGTCGAGATGCGCGTTCTTGCGACGATAGGTGATCGTCAGAGCACCGTCGTTCGTCGTTGGCAGGATCCGAGGATGAAGACGAAGGTCATCGTCGATGATGTGACCATGACGGCGGAGGAGTTCAACGAGCATCTCCTGGAACGCCTAGGCATCACGCCGGTAAAGTACCCCCAAGGTGATGCGCACGGACCGCGCACCTGGCCAACCCTTGGCTGGCGGAGCTTGCTTCGCCAGATCTACCGGCGGCAGGACTCGTGGACCGACATCGCCACGAGGCAGTGGGACGTTGAGCAGCACGCGGTTCTGCTCCAGTTCCTCGGAGCCGCCGAGAAACTCTTCGTCTCCCAATATCGGGAGCTCGTGGACCAACAGAACGAGGTCGCGGCGCTCCGCGCTCAGAAAGAGAACTTCCAGAACGCGCTTAACATGGTGACGCGCGAGTTACTCAATGAGACCGAGACCCTCTCGCTCACAGACGAGGTCATCAACACCCGCATTGGTGACCTGAAGAAGACCGAGGGAGAGATCGACCAGCAGCGCGCAGCTTTTGTCGAAGGGCTACGTACGCAGGTAACACCAAAGCGCGACGAGGAGACCGCTCTCGCGCGAGAAGCGGCCGAACTGCGTAAACGTCGCGATGAGCTGACAGGGGCGCGGACTGATGCACGCGTACATCTCGCCGAGATGCACGAGCTACGCGAAAAGCTGCTGGGCGAGGTCGACCGATTGGGGCGAGCGAAAGTCGCAGGCACTGTTTTCGGACGACTCAAGGTGACCCACTGCCCGGCGTGCGATCAGGCGGTCGAGCCGGAGTCCGCACCCGGCATCTGCTATGTCTGTCATCGGCACACGGAGCCATACGTCGTTCGGGATGCCAAGCGCCGGTTCGCCGCGGAGCAGCGCCATATCGAGGGCGAGTTGCAGGAATCCGATGAGGTGATCAAGGACACCTCATCGTCGCACGCAGAACTTGGTCGTGAACTGCGTGCCGTGAACGCGCGCCTCTCGGAGGTCGAGCAAGCGCTCGCCCCCGCACGCGCACAGCTGGCGGACATCATGCCGCCAGAGCTTCGCGAGATGGACGAACGGGTTGGTGTCGTTCGTGAACGGGTCCGCCAAATGGAAGGATTTCGCGCTGCATTAAACAAGCGACAGGATCTCGCGAAGCGTGTCGATGAACTCGAGGCTCTGATCGCAAAGCTCGAACAGGTGGTGCAGGCGAGCCGCGGTCAAGCAGATCTTGAACAACTCGGCGACCTGTTCGCCGATCGCATCAACAACTACCTGACGTTGCTCAGGGAGGTGAACCCGAACTCGTGGACACAGAGCCACGTCAGTGTCGAGCTACAAAAACGCGAGACGAAGATCCGGATCGGAAGTCGGCTCTGGCACAAGAAACTCGGCGGCACGATGCAGCTGTATTTCTTGCTCGCCTACAACCACGCCCTGCTCAGTCTATTTCCAGATGATTGGGCGCGATACCCGGGCCTCGCAATCATTGACGTCCCTGCCAAGCTCGAAGATGGAAGCGCCACGGCGGACAAGGAGAACTTCGTCCTCGAACCATATCTCGCGCTGCTGCTGCGAGAGGACATGAAGGAGGCGCAGCTGATCGTCACTGGCAGCAGCTTCGAGAACTTTCCCGGGCATCGGATCGAGTTGAAGCACGTCTGGACGTGAGCGACGATCTCAGCGGACGTTCGAACCATCGTTCGCGTGCTGCTCTTCGTACGCGGCGAGCAGCCATTCGTTCCGATATGCGCCTACGAGGGTCTCCTCACTAGTTGCGCGGCGTGCGCACATCGCGCCTGAAGCGATTCGTAACTAGCTGCGCGGTAGGCGATCCATGTGCTCGCGCGCGCACGCTGGATCCAATGTTCCGACGAGTCCGAGCAAGTAGCCATAGATCACCGCCGTGTCGTTACCGAAGCTGGTCCGGAGGAAGTCCGCAACGGTTTTCTCCGGCATGGACGTGCGCTCGGGGAACTTGTGCTTGTAGTTGGCCGCGCCCTGTTCGAAGTTGCCGTGCAACGTCACGTTACGCACTGTCGTGAGCAGTTTGATCATGAGGTCGGTGCGATCGTCACGCAGAAGCAACGGGTCATTCCCGCTCGCAGCCTTTTCCAACAGGTTGTGAAGCGTATCGCTACCCGTTGCCCTCTCTCCGAGGACAATCCTGAGAAAGCGTTCGAGTGCGATTACAATCAGCGCACCTTCAGCCACGACGAGCGGGTGTTGCTGGGAGGCGCCACGCTCGATCTCGAAGTTGTGCGCTCGCAGGCAATCGATCTCGCAGAGCAGCTCCTCGAAATCAGGGTGCAAGTCGCGAAAGCTTGGGCCTTGTGTCGTTGAGGGCATAGATCGGACTTTCCGGGTTACGGCAAACGCCTGGGGTGTCTTGCTCACAGCGTGCAGAGAGCGGTACCAGCAGTGACGATGGGCAACGGATCAGAGCGACCCGCGACCACCGTTCTGCTCGTCGTACTCGGCGATCGCGTCTTCCCACTCATCGAGGTCCGCCGCGGACATCAGCTTGCGGTTCTCGCGCGTGACGATCAGGCCGGTCCGCTCGTACGCGTAGATCAGGGCCGGTCGAATGCCGGCGGCCCGCATCGCTTCCACCGTGGCGGCCCTGACCCTCGCGACCTCGTCATCCCCTAGCAACCGCTGGTCACCTTGGGAGACCAGCTCGCGCAGCAACGCCGGATCGATCTCGTCGTTTGCTGGAGAAAGCTTCCGTCCCATGTCCCGCTCGGCATTTCGGCCGGCGCGCCCAGGTGGTGGGCAAAGTGGTGGGGAGCCGGAGCTACGATCGTCTAACTATGGAGCGGGAGAAGGGATTCGAACCCTCGACGTCAACCTTGGCAAGGTTGCACTCTACCACTGAGTTACTCCCGCAATGGCAGGGTGCTCTTGTAGCGAGGGTCGCCTGAGCTGTCAAGGCTACTGGACGAGGATGCCGCCCTGCCCTGCAAGCGAGACGTCCCACAGGTTCTTCCGCTCCGCCGCCGTGGACGGCATCACCCCGTCCTTCGCCAGCTCTCCCTCATATTTGGCATCGATCTGGTACATGCCGGGAGTCCCGAGCTCGGCCCAGCTCCGGAGGTCGACCGTGAGCTCGTGCTCGTCACCGGGGGCCAGCTTCTTGTAGTAGCTGATGCCTCCGAAGTCCGGAGCGTCCTTGATGGGTACGGGCTTCCCGTTCCGCGAGACGGTGAACGAGAACCGGTTGTCGCGCGGGCCGCGCTGCCGGCCGCCGATCACGAAGCCGAGCGTCGTCTTCCCCTCGTTCTTCACGCGCAGCTTGACCGGGATCGCGGCGGTCGCGTCGGTCGACGCACGCGCCGGGATGGCCCACGTGGCCCGGAGGCCAGCATCGATCTTCGAGCGCTCGTGGAGCGTCACGTTCAGCGCCTTCGCGAGGCGCTGCGCGGTGGCGCGGTCGAGCTGGAAGGAGGCCTGCGATGCGGTGTCGTCATGCCCGTAGCTGTCGGACATGAACCACTCGCCATCGATGCTCACGAACACGTGGGTGTTCTTCTGCTTCGGAAACACGACCCACATCGTGAACGTCGAGTTGTCGTTCGCGGTCGACATGAGCTCGATCGTCTTCGGCGTGACCTTCGAGATCAGCGTCGCTTTGATCGTGCGGCCGCCGAACCGCTTCGCGGTGATTTCGCGTGGGCCGGCCTTCGAGACGGTCTCACCGATCCACCACGCGGGCGCAGCGGGCGCAGAGCTGACTACCACCGGCAGCGCGACGAGCGCCGCGACGAACGATCGACGGGACAGCATCCCGGTCTTCAACGTTCCAGAACCCCGGGCGGTCTGTCACTCGGGAGCGAACGCCCCGTCCCAGCTCGCGTGGTCGGAATCGAGGCCGCCGAGCTGGTGCGAGAGCGACAGCGACCACTCGAGATCGACCGTGCTCGGCAGCTTCCAGCCGGGATTCCAACCGGGAACCGAGCCCGGCTCCGGCAACTCGATCGACGTGAGCTTGCCGGTTTGCGCGACGTACTCGGGGGTGACGAACGCATCGAACATGACCGTGTAGTCCTCGTCCGCCGCGTAGAAGAACGCCTCGTTCCAGTCGCCCGTGGTGTTCCACTCCGCGCTCAGCGGTGGCCCGAGCTTCGCGCTCGCCGACGACAAGCGAGGGGGCAGCTGCAGCGCGACCGAGACCGCGGTGTTCGGGAGGGTGCGTGTTGCCGTGCGCGACGAGGAGCCAGCGGCGGCGACTGATGTGATCGACTGACGATCGCCGGTCTTCAACGCGGACGCAGGCACGCGCCACACGCGCGGGTCGCTGGCCATCGACGAGATCGTCATACGCGTCCCGCCGGCGGTGTGAAGCTTCGAGCTGCTCCTCACGGACTCCGTCGCGAGTGCGTCGGCAGTGACCGCGATCTCCTCGAGTGGCGTGCCGGTGGTGGCGAGATCGAACGTGAGCACGGTGTCTGCGGTGATCGACACGCCGCGCCGGATCTCGAATCGCGGTGGCGACAGCGAGTTGTCGTACGCCGTGACGTCGTAGGTGCCGGGCTTCACCTGCCAGCTCACGTTGCCAAGCAGTGGATAGTTGCCGATCGCGGCGCGGCCGCTCGAGCCGGGAGCCAGCGAGACCTTCACCGTGTTCGCCGGCGGCGTGCAGTAGACGTCGAGCTCCGAGAGCCCGGTGCCGCCGTAGACCACGTAGTAGTCGAACCGTTCGGGCTCGTCGCACACGGAGACGAGCGTGAACGGTCCGTCGGGGATCGTCGCGGATACCTCACCATCCGCCGGCACCGTGAGTGACCGCCACTCGTCGCCCACGGGCTGGATGGCGAGCAGCTTCGTACCTGCCGCGTGGAGCGCGATGGTCTGCGACTCCTTCGGCATACCGTCATCTCCACACCCGATCAGCGTCGCAGCGATCAGAAAGCTAGTCTTCATCACTCGTGGGTAGCGCGCCTCCGCCGGGAGGGGCGGGTTCAACATCGGCAGCCTTCGGCACCCGTGTCGCCGATCACGCCGCCGGTCGCGAGGGAGTTACTTCGGGGGCGCAGCGGCCGGAGCCGCGGCGGGTGCTGCCGCAGGGACGGGCCCGGGCACGTCCGCCGTGGGATTCTTGTAAGCCGGTGCGCGCTCGCCGAGCACACTGATCGAGCGGATCGACTCGGGGAGCCACCTGTCGAGCTTGCCGACGTACCAGATGCCCGCGAGGACCACGAGCATGATCAGGAACAGCCACAGCTTCCAGCGGACCTTCTTGTCCGCGTAGGGGTCGTGCATCGAGCGCTCGCTGCCCTTCGGCATCGTGGCGATCTCGGTCATCGCCTTGCCGAACGCGACGTTCACCTTCGCGCGGTTGTTGATGGCCCAGCCGTTGGCATCGAGGATCGGACCGAGGTTGCGCCGCCGGAGCTTAAGCCACGCGAGCAGCATTGCGGGCGTCGAGATGGCGAGCAGCAGCGCCGCAATTCCGAACGGGAGCCACGGGCCGAGCCCGAACATCGTGGCGAGCAGCGCGCCGAACAGCGTGCCGATGCCGCCGATCGCGACACCGATCGCGGCGACCGTGCCGAGATCGATCTTCTTCGGCGGAATCGCCGGCGCGCCGGTGGCTTGCTTGTCGACGTGGGCGAGCGACGTGCCCGCGCCCTCGGCACGGGTGGTGGCATCGGCGTCCGCGGCCGCCGCGCGCTTCTGGACCGTGTCCTCGATCGCGCGGACGAGCTTCTTGTAGGGCGACCAGAAGGCCTGGCGCACGCTGATCGGATGGTTGATCACCTTCACGATCGTCGCGTCCCAGTCGTTGTCGTCGCGATCGTAGAACACGCCGTTGCGACCGATGAAGAGGTTCTCCGCGTCACCGTTCGTCACCGCGGCCGCGATGTGACGGGTCTCGCCCTTGCGGGTGATGTCGAGGTAAAGGAGGTAGGCATCGGACGTCGCGGCGAGCTGCGCGTGCTTTGCCGCATCGACGACCGCCACGCACAGGTGCAGCGCACGCGCGTCGATGTAGAGCGTGCCGGCCTGAAACACGCCGTCCTTCTGCGAGTAGAAGTCGGAGAAGTTGACGAAGTTCCGCAGCAGGCGACCGAAGTCGCGCTGCAAGCGCACGGCCTTCGACACCGATGTGATCTGCTCGTACTCCGCCGCGAGCGCCGCGTCCTTCGCGATCAGATCCTTCAGCGCCACGCGCAGCGCCGGCGCGCCGAGCTTGGTGAGCCAGTCGGCCGCGAGCGCATCGACCTTCGTCTTCGGCTCCTCTGCGCGGTACGCCGTGTATGCCGCGAGCCGATCGTTGATCACCTGGAAGTCCGCGGGGGTCAGCACATCGCGCTGACCGAGGATCGGGATCACCGCCTGCTCGACGAACGCCTGGATCTGCGCCGACCACGCCGGGTTGACGCCGGTCTTCAGGGGCAGCCGGGCGGCGGGCTCGATCTTCGCGAGCGGCAGCCGCGCGAGCTCGGCATCGCCCGACGACAGCGTGCGAGGCGACAGCGCCACGAAGTCGGTGTCCTGACCGGCGAGCGCCGTCGCGCCGCGCGCGTCGAACGCAGCGACCTTGCAGCGCGTGAAGTAGTCATCGATCTTCGCGCGCACGCCATCGACCGCGGCGGCCGCAGCGGGCGTGGCCTCGGCGAGCGGCAGCAGTACGGAGTCCTTACCCTTGGACAGCCATGCTACGCGCTGATCGATCGCCGCGAACATCTCGTCGGCATGCACCTGATCGAGGCCCATCTTCCCGCTGCGATCGAGCACGCCGCCGAAGCAAGCCACGCCGTCCTCGATGCACTTGGCCAGATCGACGTCGTCGGCGCTCGCGGGGATCACGATCGCGTCGCCGTTGAGCTTGGTCTCGCTGAACGCCTTCGTGATCGCGGTCGCGTCGTCGACGCTGATCGCCGTCGCGTCGGCTTTACCGAGGTCCTTCAGCATGTGCTTCGCCGCGGTGACGACCTTCGGGTCGGAGATCGCCGACAGCTTCACCTCCGTGCTGAACTTCAGCACGTCGTCGGGGCTCTTGAACGTGGCCTTGATGAACTCGACAGCGGCGAGCACGTCCTGCACGCGGATCCGGCCGTCGTTATCGAGATCCATGAGCGAGAGCGTCTCGGGATCGATGTCGACGCCCTTCACGGGCATCGCGAGCGCCACCCACAGCTTCTGGTCGAGGTCCTTGAGGGAGAGGATGTCCTTGCCGTCGCGCAGGCTGACCTGATCGACGCCGCCCGCGCGGAAGAAGTGCCACCGATGCGCTGTCGTGCTCATTGGCACTCCGGTCCGATCTTGTCGAGCGCGCCGTACGAGTCGGGCGGCCCGAGTAGCCACACGAGGTGACGGCCCACCGCCGCCACACCATTCGCGAGATCATAGGCGGTGTACTCGCCGGTCCCCTCGGCGAGCAGCACGTGCGGTCCGGTCTTGTCGGCGAGCACCGCGCTCAGCACGAGAGGATGATCCTGGCCGGTGGTGACCTGGACGGGCGTGCCGTCCGGACCGGCGATGAAGAAGCCGGAGAACGTGTCGGCCTTCCACTGGCACTGCGAGCTCGGCGGCGCGCCGGGCGGAATCTCGAGCCAGTTGACCGCGCCTGCCCACGCGACGGGCTTGCCGTCGACATTGACCTCGGCGATCGACCACAGCATCTCGCAGTCGGGCGGATTGCACGTGCGCTGCGGGACCGCCACGGCGAACGCGGGCGGGATGGGCGTCGACTTCGTCGGTCGCGACCAGACGCCCTGCTTGTCGACCTCGCCGAGCCGCGCGGCGACAGGACGCGGCGGATACACCTTGCACTCCGACGGCGGCGCATCCGATACGAGCACGATCGCGACCGCATCGGACGGATCCTGCGGCGCGGGACATCCGACGAGCTCGACGCCGTAGGAGATGTTCGGCGGCGTATCGATCGCCGCGGCGTAGTACGTGCCGAGGGTGGGCTTGCACGACGGCGCGTTCGGCATCACGAGCCAGAGGTTCGTCGGTGCGACGGGAACGCCGGCGGCCTGCGCGGTCGCGGCGTCGATCGGTGCGTAGCCGGGGCGGCCGTCGACCGAGCCGACCTTGGCATCGTGCAGCGGGAGCACCCAGCCGGAGTGGCCCTGCTCGCCCTGCGGCGGCGACACGAACGACGCGACGTAGACACTGCTCGCCGCGGGACAGCCGACGCCGGGGACGCTCGGCGGCGGTGTGGTTCCACCGGGCTTCTTGCTCGGGCACGCAGCAAGCAGCGCGAGGACAAGGCAAGCAGCGGCTCGATGCATGCCGCGGAAGGTCGCCCAGGGGGCGGGTGCGATCAACCGTCGGCGACACCGAGATAGCGCGTGACCATCGCGCAGGCTTCGTCGATCAGGGAGGGATCGGTCAGACGCGCGGGCTGGAACAGCGTCGCTCGCTGCGCGATGGCCTCGATCGACGCTACGAGCACGAACGCGGCCATCTCCGGATCGTTGATCGCGAGCTCCTTCTTGCGGGCGTGCAAGAGCGCCGCGACGAGCTTCAGCGTGCCGTCGTGCAGCTCCGCGATGCGTGCCATGCGTCCGACGCGCGGCACCTGTTCGATCAGGACACGAGAGAGCTCGGGTGCTGCCGCGTAGTTCTCGACGGTCATGCGGATCATCGTGCGCACGGCCTCGGGCAGCGGCTTGCCGGCGACGCGCGCGAGCTCCGCGTGGGTGCGCTCGTTCTTCTCGTCTAGGCGCCGCTCGATCAGCGCGGCGACCAGCGCCTGCTTGTTCGGGAAGTATTGATAGAGCGAGCCGATCGACACTCCCGCCTGCGTAGCGACCGCGTTGGTCGTCAGGCCATCGAACCCTTGCTTCACCAGAATCCGAGCAGTCGCCGCGAGGATCGTCTCGACCGTGTCCTTGCTGCGGGTCTGGCGGGGCCGTTTCCGAGGTGTCGTCTTGACTTGGCGGTACATCGAAGCCCCTTCGGCGAGATCGCGGAACGCGAGTTGGCAATGTGAGCGATCGCTCGCATTCTAGTCAGAACATGGCCACCGCCACCAGCCCTTTCCTGTCCGCACCGCAGATCGTTCCCTCGGTGCCGGCCCTCCCGGGGCTTCCGCTCCTTGGCAACATGCTCCAGTTCCGCAGGGACCGGCTCGCACTTCACGATCAGGCGGCGGAGGTCGGACCGGTCACTCGCTTCCAGATCCTTCACGTCCCGATCTACTCGATCACCTGCGCCGACATGGCGCGCGAGGTCCTGGTCGATCAGGCGGCGGTGTTCAAGAAGTCGGCAGGCCTGATGTTCCTCGCGCCGCTGCTCGGCGAGGGCCTGTTGACGTCGGAGGGCGAGGTCCACAAGAAGCACCGGAAGCTACTCGCACCGGCGTTCGCGCCGAAGCGGCTCGCCGCGTATGGCGACGTGATGGTCGAGGAGACCAAGAAGCAGCTCGCGACCTGGCACAAGGGCAAGCAGGTCGACATCGCGCAGGAGATGATGGAGATGACGCTCGCGATCGCGGGCAAGACGATGTTCGATGCCGATGTACGCGGCGATGCGAGCACCGTCGGCAAGGGCCTCGAGCTCGCGATGCACTCCATGCTCGCCAGCATCACGTCGCCGCTGCCACTCGGCTACAAGTGGCCGCTGCCGCGGCACCTCCAGATGCGGCGCGCGGTGAAGCTGCTCGACTCGGTCGTGTATCGACTGATCGCCGACGGCCGCGCAGGGGGCGTGGACAAGGGCGACGTGCTGTCGATGCTGCTGCTCGCGCGCGACGCCGATGACGGCACGGGCCTCACCGATCAGCAGGTCCGCGACGAAGCGATGACGCTGCTCCTCGCCGGCCACGAGACGACGGCGAACACGCTGACCTGGACCTGGTACGAGCTCGGTCGCAACCGCGCCGCGCTCGCTCGCCTCGAGGAGGAGCTCGAGCGCGTGCTCGCCGGCCGCACGGTCACCGCCGAGGATCTGCCGAACCTTCCCTGGACCGCCGCGGTGATCGACGAGGCGATGCGCATGCACCCGCCCGCGTATCAGACCGGTCGCGAGGCCGCGGCCGACGTCACGATTGGCGACCACCGGTTTCCCGAGCGCTCGATCGTGATCATCAACATCCGCGGCATCCACCGCCGCGCGGACTACTTCCCCGCTCCCCTCGCCTTCCGCCCCGAGCGCATGCTGCCCGATCAGAAGAAGGCACGCCCGCGTCACCACTACCTGCCGTTCGGCGCCGGCCCGCGCGTCTGCATCGGCTCGCACTTCGCCCTGATGGAGGCGCAGCTCTGTCTCGCGACGATGGTGCAGGCCGCGCGCGTGCGGCCGACGGTCACCCACGTCGTACCGGAGCCGCTCGTCACGCTGCGGCCCAGGGGCGGGTTGCCCGCGATCGTCGAGCTGAAGTGATCAGCTCACGGCAGAAAGCGCACGCGCTGCTCGGGCTTCAGCAGGCCGCACGAGTCGACGCGGCCCCACACCTTGTAGCGAATCGCGGCGACGAACCGATAGGCGACGTTCAAGAGGAACCCGGGGAACCAGCGAAACGCATACGCCCAGCGCCACGGCGCGCGCAGGTGCTTCGACACGTGGAGAAACGCCTTCGAGCGCAGGTGGACCTTGTCGCCGGAGACCAGCACCACCGTGTCGACCGTCTCGGGGATCTCGGGGTGTTTCACTCGCAGCGCGGCCGTCGTCTCGCCCTGCAGCGGCGCGAACTTCAGCTCGTGGTCGCGCTCGTTGCGCAGGATCCACTGCACCGCCTTCGCGCACAGGCCGCAGGTCCCGTCGTAGAGGATCAGGTCCTCGGCTGCCACACCCCGATCTTGCCCGGTTACGACGCGCTGGCAAGGTCTGCTGCTAAGGTGAATCGACGTGTTCTTCGCGATCCTGTTTCGCACGCTGCTCCTCACGATTCACACGTACGTCTGGTACCGGCTCGTCTATCAGGCGCGGCTGCCGAAACGCTGGTTCATCGCGCTCACCGTGCTGATCATCTTCCTGTTCCTGTCGGGACCGGTGACCACGGCGAGCCGCAACGTGTGGCCGAGCATCTCGGCGACGTTCGGGTGGATCTCGCTCCCTTGCATGGCGCTGTTCGGTCTGACGTTTCTCGCGCTCGTCGCGATCGACCTCGGCCGGCTGTTCGCGCGGGTCGGCCGCAAGGTCGCGAAGCGGCCCGCGGCGCCGGCGTCGCCCGAGCGCAGGCAGTTCTTGTCCCGCATCACTGGAGGTGCCGCGATGGTCATCGGTTCCACTAGCGTCGCGCGCGGCATGGTGTCCGCGCGTGGAGAGCACGAGATCGTCGATGTCGAGATCAAGCTCAAGAAGCTGCCGAAGGCGCTCGACGGCTTCTCGATCGTCCAGCTCTCCGATCTCCACGTCGGCATGACGATCGATCGTGCGTTCGTGCAGAAGGTCGTCGATCGCACGAACGCGCTGTCGCCCGACATGGTCGTGCTGACCGGCGATCTCGTCGACGGCCAGGTCGAGGATCTGCGGGACGAAGCGGCACCCCTTGGCAGCCTGAAGTCCAAGCACGGCACGTACGCCGTCACCGGCAACCACGAGTACTACTCCGGTGCCGATCCATGGATCGCGGAGCTCACCCGGATCGGCGTTCGCTACCTGCGCAACCAGCACGTCACGATCGCCGAAGGCTTCACGCTCGCCGGCGTCGACGATCACGGCGCGAGCAAGTTCGCCGGTCACGGCGCGGACTACGAGGCCGCGATGCACGGCCGGAATCCTGCGCTGCCCGTGGTGCTGCTCGCGCACCAGCCGCGTCAGGTGCGGCTGGCCGCCCTGCAGGCGGTCGACCTCCAGCTCTCGGGCCACACGCACGGCGGTCAGATCTGGCCGTGGCACTACCTCGTGCGCATCCAGCAGGGCGGGTTCCTGGGCGGCAAATACGAGCACAACGGCACGCAGCTCTACGTCACACGCGGCTGTGGCTACTGGGGACCGCCGGTGCGGCTGCTCGCGCCGCTCGAGATCACGCGCGTCATCCTCCGCGCAGCGTAGTCACCTGGTAGAACGCACGCATGCGTTCTGCGCTCGTCCTCGCGATCCTGTGCGTGCCTGCCGCCGCTACCGCGGAGGGACCGCGGCTCACGCTCGACCAGGTGATGGCAAAGGCGCTGGCCAGCCCGAAGGTGCAAATGGCCGACGGTGATCGCGCGATCGCCTCCGCGCGCATCGACGAGGCGCGTGCCGCGATCTATCCGCGCATCAAGGCCACGGCGTTCGCGACACTCTCGCCCGAGATCAACTGCGTGAACCCCGAGTGCACGCAGACCACGCCGGAGAACTTCGCGTGGCGGTTCAGCGGCGGCTTCTTCGGCGCACAGCTCGATGTCACGCAGCCCCTCTACACGTTTGGCAAGGCGACGCATGGCCGCAACGCCGCGCGCGCGGGGCTCGAGGCGCAGAAGGCACTCGTCGACGAGGCGGCCGGCGATGCCGCGGTCGACGCATCGCGTGCGTACTGGGGCCTGAAGCTCGCGCGCGAGCTCGGCTACATGCTCGACGACGGCATCGACGAGATCGGCAACGCGCTGAAGCAGATCGAGGAGAAGGGCGCCGCTGACGTCTCGATCCAGGATCGCCAGCGGATCGCGGTGCTGCTCGCGGAGGCGAAGGTCCAGCGTGCCGAGGCGAAGATGGGCGAGACGCAAGCGCTCGCGGGACTGCGCGCACTCGTCGGGATCCAGGACGCCGACATCGATCAGGACGAGCTCAAGGCGATCACGCGCGACGTCCCCGCCACCGCGAGCGGCGACAAGCGCCCGCAGGCGATCGCGGCGCGCCTCGGAGCTACGGCCGCAAACGAGCTCACCGAGATGGCACGCAGCGGCTACTACCCCGACCTCGCGCTCGTCGGTTCCGCGGTGATCTCGCACGCGCAGGGCGCGGACAACCCGCCGAGCGTCTATGCAAACGATCCGTTTAACCGCCGGGGCGTGGGCCTCGTGCTCGCGATGCAGTGGACGCTCGAGCCGTGGAACATCCGCGCGAAGGTGAACCGCGCACGTGCGGAGGCTCACAAGGCGAAGGCCCAGTCGGAGCTGGCGGCGATGGGCGCGAACTACGACGCCCAGACCGCCCTCGCGGAGGCGAGCGCCTCCCAGGCCAAGGTCACGGCGGCCGCGGAGGGGGAAAAAGCAGCACGCGCGTGGTTGGCGTCGGTCCTGCAAGCCCAGGCCATCGGTGCGGCCGAGGCGAAAGATCTGGCAGATGCGTACATCGCTTGGTTTCAGATGCGGGCCCGCTGGGCCCAGGCCGTCTATCAATGGAACGTGGCCGTGGTACGCCTCGGCCGCGCCTCTGGTGAATTCCGGGCCGCTGGCAACCGTCCCTAGGAGACCCTGATGAAGCGCCTGCTCCTCGCTCTCGTGATCACCACCTCATCCGCCCCGCTCGCGCTTGCGGGCCCGGAGGCGTCCAAGGTCGCACCCGCCGCAAAGGCGGGCCCGGGAACCACCGCGGTGAAGCAGGCCAACGAGACGCTGACGAACCTCCTGAAGCAGAAGGTCGCCGCGGGCTCGCCCGAAGAGAAGGCGCTCGCCGTGAAGGTCACCACGAGCGTCCGCGGCTTCCTCGACATCGACCAGCTCGGCAAGCGCGCGATGGCCGACAACTGGGACAAGCTCACGAAGCCCCAGCAGACCGAGTTCTCGACCCTGCTCCGCAGCTTGATCGAGGACAACTACGTGCGCGGCCTGCGCGCGAATCTTTCCTACCAGGTCGAGTACGTCGGCGAGACCACGGACAAGGCCGGCAACATCGTGGTCGCGACGAACGTCAAGACGCAGCGCAAGGGCCGCCCGTTCTCGGTCGCGATCGAGTACGTGCTCGTCAAAGAGGGCGACAAGCTGCGTGCGTGGGACATCAAGACCGACGGTGTCGGCCTGGTGGAAAACTACCGCGCGATGTTCAACAAGATCATCGCCAAGGACGGCTTCGACGGCCTGATCGCGAAGATGAAGAAGAAGCAGGCCGCGCCCGGCACGTAGTCTCACTACGAGCCCACGCTCTCGGGCACCGACTCGCGGTACGTTGCCGCCGATGTCGAAACCCCACATCGACGCTGCGAACGCCTGGCTCGCCGAGGATCAAGATGCGGTCACCGCGGAGGAGCTGCGGCTGCTGCTCGGTTCCGCGGGCAAGGGTGATGAAGCCGCGCTGAAGGATCTCGTCGAGCGGTTCACCGGCGCACTCGAGTTCGGCACCGCCGGGCTCCGCGGCATCATCGGCGCCGGACCGCAGCGGATGAACCGCGTGCTCGTGCGCAAGGTCAGCGCAGGCCTCGCCGCGTACCTCCTCGAGCAGGTACCGGATGCGAAGGAGCGCGGCGTGCTGATCGGTCATGACGCTCGACGCAACTCGCGCGTGTTCTCCGAGGACACCGCGCGCGTGCTCGGCGGCGTCGGCATCAAGGTCTTCCTCGCTCACCGCCCGTGGCCGACGCCGACCACCGCCTGGGCCGTCGTCGAGAAGGGTGCGTGTGCCGGCGTGATGGTCACCGCGAGCCACAACCCGCCCGCGTACAACGGCTACAAGGTCTACTGGGGCAACGGCGCGCAGATCATCCCGCCGCACGACGTCGGCATCGCGAAGGCGATCGAGCGAATCGGCCGGAGCGATCAGCTGCCGATGCCCGAGCTCGACGAGCTGCGCAGGAGTGGTCTCGTGGTCGACCTCGGCGAGGACCTGCACGACGAGTACCTCGCGAAGGTCATCGCGTTGCGTGCGAACCGCGACGTCGACGGCAAGCCGCTCGTCACGGCGTACACGCCGCTGCACGGCGTGGGTGCGCTGTCCGTCGAGGGCGCGATGATGCTCGCCGGCTTCCCGCAGATCCACACCGAGCCATCGCAGCGCGAGCCCGACGCCGAGTTCCCGACCGTCGTGTTCCCGAACCCCGAGGAGAAGGGCGCGATGGATCGCGTCCTCAAGCTCGCCGCGGAGGTGAAGGCCGACCTCGTGCTCGCGAACGATCCGGATGCCGATCGCCTCTGCGCCGCGGTCCCTGACGGCGCCGGCTATCGCGTGCTCTCCGGCGATCAGGTCGGCGCGCTGCTCGCCGACTACCTGCTCGCGGTGTCACCCGCCGACAAGCGCATGGTCGCGACCACGATCGTGTCGTCGCAGCTGCTCGGCTTTCTCGCGGGCGAGTACGGCGCCGACTATCGCGAGACGCTCACCGGCTTCAAGTGGATCGGCAACGCGGCGATCGAGTACGAGGCCCAGCACGGCGGCCGGTTCGTGATGGGCTACGAGGAAGCGCTCGGCTACTCGATCGGTCCGCTCGTGCGCGACAAGGACGGCGTCTCTGCGTGCGTGCTCTTCGCCGAGCTGACGATGTGGAACCGCGCGCGCGGCAAGTCCGTGCTCGACCACCTCGACGACATCTACCGGCGCGTCGGCCTGTTCGTGACCGAGCAGGTCTCGCTGACCAGGCCCGGCGCCGAGGGCATGGCGCAGATCAAGGCGGCGATGGCGAAGTTCCGGGCGTCGCCGCCGAAGGAGCTCGCGGGTCACGCGGTCGAGACCGTCGTCGATCTGTCGAGAGGCGAAGGCGGCCTGCCCCCCTCCGACGTGCTCGTGTTCAAGCTCGCCGGCGGGCGCCGCGTGATCATGCGGCCATCGGGCACCGAGCCCAAGCTGAAGAGCTACTACGAGGTTCGCGTGCCCGTGGGCCCCACCGAGCCGATGGCCGACGCGCGTGCCCGTGGCGGCGCCGAGCTCGCGCGCTTGCGCGACGCGCACCAGTCGCAGATGGGCTAGCTCGCTACTTGCGCGGGTCGTAGCCGACCGTCGCGAGGACCTGCGCAGCGAGCTCGGCGGCGATCGCTTTCGAGTTCTCATCGGTGGGATCGTCGTCGGCCGTCACGCCGAACAGCACGATCATCGAGCTGGTCGTCAGGAACATCTCGTAGAGCGCCTGCTTCTGCGGCGCGGAGAGCTTCACGAACTCGGGCCTCGTCGCGAGGTGATCGTTCGCGGCGAGGATGAGCTCCTTCAGCTCCGTGTCCGTCATCGTCACCTTCTGCCGCAACAGCGCTGCGTAGATCGCGAGGCCGAGGGCCGCCGCCACGTTGTTCTTGCGGAACGCGCTGACCGTCTCCCACTCGTCGATCGACTTCCGCACCGCGGGTAGGAGCTGGGTCCCCTTCGGATCCTCGAACATCGACAGCAGCACCTTAGACACGTACGGCCGGCCCTTCGTCGACTTGAAGTCGCTCGCAGACGCCGCGACGTGCTTCGCGGGAGCCGCCGGCGACAGCTTCATGCCTCGCGCGCGTAGCACCGCTGCCGCGATGCGACGCTGGAGTGCGTCGCTCACGAGCATCGGCTCGAAGGCCGGTGCATACGGCTGCTTCCACGCGTTGCCGGTGATCGGGCTCCTCCACTCGGCGGCGGCTGGTGCAGTGGCGAGGAGCAGGACTGCCAGTACGGACCAGATGCTGCGCATCCGCCCATGATCGCTTGTAACGGCCGCGTAAGGGGAGACCAGCCGGATGTTTTTGGATTGGAATGCCGGGCTGGGGCGTTGTAAGCCCCACGTCATGCGTCGCTATCTGCTCGCCCTCGCCCTCCTGGCTGCCTGCGGTCCGTCTGCGCAGCAGCTGCGCACGCAGCACGTGCAGAACGCGCGGGTCGCCGCGTCCCAGCGCCCCGGTCCGCGCCAGGCTGTCGACCTCGCCGACGCGGTCCACACCGCGTACCAGGCCGGCGACTACAAGAAGAACCCGCAGGCGCTGCAGTCCGACGTCACGCTCGCGCTCGCGACGATCGATCGCGCGGTCGTCACCGCGGGCCTCGATACACCCACGCTGATCGGCTGGAAGGGCCTGCTGTACACCGACACGCAGCGCTACAAGGAAGGGTTCGCCGCGTTCCAGGAGTCGTTCCAGATGGCGCCCAACAAGATGGCCGGCCGCAACCTGATCGTGATCTACGGCGCCGCGAACCAGCCGCAGATGGTGGGTCAGACGTGCGCCGCGACCGTCGACGTCCTGCGCTCCGACGACGAGAAGCTCGATCTGATCTCGATGTGCCGGCAGAACATGAACGCGGCGTCGCCCGAGGGCGAGATGGCATGGATGAGCCCGCAGCTCGTGGACTGGTACCAGGCCGAGAACGCGCGCCGCATGCAGCAGCAGATCGAGATGGCCAACGCGCAGGCAGAGCGCGATCGCTACGAGCAGCGCGTCGTGCGCCAGAGCGAGCAGTGCTTCGCGCGCTGCAAGGAGAAGGGCCTCGAGTGCCAGAACGACTGCGACCGCGGTGACACGGTCTGCGACAACCGCTGCGTGCAGATCAACCACGCGTGCGTCGATCGCTGCGAGTCGAAGGCGTACGAGAAGCTCGACCAGTAACTACGTCGGCGTCGGTGTCGGCGCGCGCGACCGAGCCGCAAGAAAGCAGAATTCGCGCGCGCGCGAAGCCAGCGCGCGAATCTCCTTACGGCGAGGGAACCCCTTTAGCGGGGGACGGCGGTACCAGCGAGAAGAACTTGTCCATCTGCTCGCGCTGCCGTGGCGGCATGTACTCGAAGTTGCGGCCGCGGTCGATGATCTCCCAGAACTCCTTCGACTCCACGCGCTTGAGCTGGTCGTGGATCGACTTCAAGCGCTCGCGATCCTCGCCCGACATGTCGATCGCGATCCGTTGCGCGCGCTCGTCGGCACCAACCGCGAGGTAGTAGCAGGCGAGCTTGATCTGCGCCTTGCGGATGCCCTGCAGGCCGGACTCCTGGCGCTTGAGGCGAAGCGGCTGATCGAGCTCGAGGAACATCGCGAGCATCTTGTCGTCGAGATCCTGGCCGTGCTTCTGACCGTGCGCGAACTCGCAGAGTGCGGAGACGTCGTACGCGACGGTCTCGGTCACGAAGCCGAGCTGCATGTCGTAGCTCGTTCGGCCGTAATAGATCATGTGCTTCACGCCGGCGATCGCGAGGTCGTGGGCCTTGCCCTTGATCATGCTCTCGACGAGCAGCCGGTACTGGTTCATCACGTTGTACGCGGTGCGCACGGCGCGCGCGTTGAGCGCCTGCCGCAGGTAGCTGTTCATGAACCGGAACGCGAGCTCGACGACGTTGCGATCACCACGCGCGAGCGCGGCCTCGCCGATATAGCGGGTGTCGATCGCGATCAGGTAGTTGATGTCGGGCATCGAGCTCTGTGCCTCGGCGTAGATGCCGAGGTACTGGCGCAGCGCCTTCCACTCGAGCCACGTGTGATCCACCTCGAGCTCGCGCAGCGACTCGGGATCCATCGCGACGAAGTCCGGGTTGTCGCGGATGCCCTCGCCGATCTGGAACCACGAAGGATCCGCCGAATGCTTGACGCCCAGGTAGCGGATGACGAGGTCCTTGATCGCGTCGACCGAGCGGCTCGCGATGATCTTGTCCTTGCCGGAGATCGAGTTCGAGGTGATGTCCGTCATCTCCTCGAGCGCGGCGAGCGCCGGTGCCTGCCCGACGGCGATCTCGCCCATGTCCTTCGACGTCGCGGAGCCAATCAGATCCTCGACGGCCTCGTTCTGGATCCGCGAGATCAGATTTACCGGCTCGAGAAACCGAAACACGTACGCGAAGTACGGCAGCATGATCACGATGCCGAGGCCGGTGGCCGCCATCATCGCGAACACGGTCGCGCGCGGCACGAACTCCGAGTGCAGCGACAGCGAGAGGAACACGCCGACGACGCACGTGACGACGTAGTAGGCCATCACCGCCACGTTCGTGCGGTCGCGGAGGAACATGCGCGCGACGCCGGTGTAGCGATCGGACGTGAGCTGTACGAGGAGCGAGACAACGGTGATCACGATACCGAGCACCGCGGCGGTCATTCCGGCGAGGCCGGAGAGCGCATCCGAGATCAGCGACGGCTCGAACCGCAGGTAGCGGCCGACCGGCTCGTCGAAGTTCGCGGGCGAAGCGCCGCCGGTGACGTAGTGATCGATCAAGTAGAACGCCGCGAAGCTGCACAGCGCGATGCCACCGAGCAGCGCCATGGGCACGAGCCAGAGCCGCAGGCCCGTGCGGTGCTGCGGTCGACGTCGGCGGCGAGGCGTCACCGCGCGACCTTACATCACGGCAGAAGCGCTGCGGGCACGCTGCCCGGCGTTGGACTCGTGAAAGCGGACGAGTCCCAGGTGGCGGCGGTGTCCTCGGAGGTTTCATCGTCCCCGCTGATCCCGTTCCCCCCACCACTCTGGGTCTCGTGGCCGGTCTCGAGAGCGAGGCGCTTGGTCGATTTACCCGACGCGGGCGTGGAGCCCATCGCAGCCATGGTGCGCGCGTCGGAGGCATAGCTCGCCGCCGACGTGCCGGTGTCGGGACCGTCGAGCGCGATCGAGCTCTTGTCGACAAAGCCGTTCGCGATCGTGGGTGCGCCCGCGAGCACGGCATCGACATCCTTCACGAGGTCCGCCTGGCCGTCCCACTTGAACAGCACCACGAGCTCGCCGCTGTTGGTCAGGCTCGGGATGCCGTTCGCGGCAACGGCGGTCATGGTGCCGCTCGCGACCGAGTAGGTCGGCGCGACGCCGTTCGTGGTCATGAAGTTTGCGGTCGTATCCAGCGCGACGGTGATCACTGCGCCCGGCGCGATCGACGCGCCCGCGGGGAACTTCACGATGAAGTCGGCGGAATCGAGCGTGGGAACCCCGGCCGGCAGCCGGAAGTAGCTGCCGCTGTCGGAGAGGTAATAGGTCGAGAGGTCGACCGCGGTGGTGCCGGGGTTCGCGATCTCGACAAACTCTTGCGTCGAGGGCGCGAGGACGACCTCGGTGAGGAGCAGGGTCGAGCTGCCGCCGCCGCCGGAGGGCGCATCGGGTGTCGGTCCGCTCGGGGCATCGGGAGTCAGCGCCCGGGCATCCGCGTTGCCACCGTCGCCGACCGGCGACGCATCGACGTTGTCCTGATTTGGCGCCCCACCGCGCGCGCAGGCCCCCGAGACGAGGAACGCGACGAGGACGGGGAGTCGCACGGCCGGTTGGGTACCAAACCCGCGCACGGTTCGACAAGCTGAATCCACGGGCCGAACCCGCCTCGGTGGGGAAGTTTCCGGGCTGCCACGGAGTTACGACCGTCGCGCTGCGCCGCGAGCGATCCCTGACGCCGGCGCTCCAATCGCAGCCGTAGTTTCTGTATCGTGCGCCAACTTCAACCAAGGAGATCGCTGTGGCCGAGAAGACCCTCGAGGAACGTGGACGGGCACTTGAAGACCAGTTCTTCGAGAAGGAGAACGCCGCGAAGCTCTCCGCCATGAAGGGCAAGCTGGACGCTCAGCAGTCCCGCGAAGACCTGCGCAAGGCGTCGGGAATGACGGACGACGCTGTCCTCGACAAGCTCGTGACGCTCGGCCTCAAGTCGAACACGATCGCCGCGCTCTCGCTGGTGCCGCTGATCGCGGTCGCCTGGGCCGATGGCTCGATCCAGGACAACGAGCGCACGGCGATCCTGCAGGGCGCGCATGGCAAGGGCCTCGAACAGGGCACCGACGGCTACAGCCTGCTGCAGGGCTGGCTCAAGACGAAGCCGAGCAGCGAGCTGATGGATGCCTGGGAGGCGTACATCAAGACGCTGTCCGCATCGCTCAACGAGGAGCAGAACCGTCTGCTCAAGAATCAGATCATCGGGTTCGCGAAGATGGTCGCCGCGGCTGCGGGCGGCATCCTCGGCTTCGGCAAGGTCTCGGGCGACGAGGAGAAGATCCTCAATCGCATCGAGGCTGCGTTCCCGCACTGAGCTCACGACATGGCCGCTGAACCGACCCGCTGGCTCGGCAGGACGGGCGTCAAGGTCAGCAAGGTCGCGCTCGGTACGATGTCGTTCGGCGGTGACGCCGACGAAGCGACCGCGGGTGCGATCTGGCGTGCTGCGCGCGACGCAGGCGTCAATCTGATCGACACCGCCGACGTCTACAACGAGGGCCGCTCCGAGGAGATCACCGGACGGCTGATGGGCGGCGAGCGCGATCAGATCGTGCTCGCGACCAAGGCGTACTTCCCGATGGGCAAGGGCGCGAACGATCGCGGATCGTCGCGCTATCACCTCGTGCGCGCTGTCGAGGCGAGCCTGCGCCGGCTGAACACCGATCGGATCGATCTGTTCTACCTGCACCGGTTTGACGACGCGGCCGACCTCGGCGAGACGCTGCGCGCCGTCGATGATCTCGTCCGCGCCGGAAAGATCCTCTACCCGGCGGTCTCGAACTTCTCCGCATGGCAGACGGCGCACGCGCTCGGGATGCAGCGCGCGGAAGGCTGGGCGCCGCTCGTCGCGATCCAGCCGATGTACAACCTCGCCAAGCGCACGGCCGAGATCGAGATCCTGCCGATGGCGCAGTCGCTCGGGATGGGCGTGATCCCCTACAGCCCGACCGGCGGCGGTCTGCTCACCGGCAAGTACGGCGTCGGCAAGGCACCCGAGAAGGGACGCCTGCTCGATAACAAGATGTACGCGACGCGCTACGCGAATCCCTCGGCGTACGAGATCGCCGAGAAGTTCTGCACGTTCGCGCGCGAGTACGGCGAAGCGCCAGCGGCTCTCGCCGTGGCGTGGGTCGCCTCGCACCCTGGAGTGACCAGCGTGCTCGTGGGCGGACGCAACGTCGAGCAGCTTGCCCCGACGCTAGCCGCCAACGCGATCGAGCTGGATCCGGACACCCGAACCAAGATCAGCGCGTTGGCGCCGGCTCCCCCTCCTGCGACCGATCGCAACGAGGAAGCCACCCAGCACAACTACGGCAGTCGGTAGTCGTAGCTTCGGCGGCCAAAGCCGCCAGCCCCAGCCAAAATTACATCGGCTTGAGGATACCGAGGATCATCAGCAGCATCACCAGACCGCAGACGAGGGCAACGATGCCGACGATGGTCTGGATCGGAGCGAGCTTGCGACCGAGCTCCTCACCCTTCGCAGCGCCGCTCGCGGACAGCTTCGCGATCATCGGCATGCCGAACAGGATGCCGAGCAGGATGGAGGCGAACACGCCACCGACCGTGCTCAACACCAGGACCGGCGCGAGGCTGACGACACCCAGGAGGCGGATCGCGTCCATCAAGTTGAGGACGCCGAACACCAGCAGCGCGATGCCGATGATGGCCTGGAACGGCTGAAGCTTTCCGATCAGCTCCTTCGCGTCGGGCTTCTTAGCGACGATGAGGCCAGAAATAGCAAGAATGCCACCCAGAATGAGCGAGATGATCCATCCGTAAACCATAGAAGTAGCTCCCCCGACGCGCGCGTTTGTGCGGCGTGGAGTGAATCGTAAGCCTGTCTCACGCGCGAACTCAACAGATCGCGACATCAGAACGACTTTCCGCTCTTCAATAAGCGTCGACCAACATCAGATTTGCGTGTGGCCTACCGCGATGCTGTTGTTTTCCACGCGCCCGAAGCTCGTCGACACCGTCGCCGGAAAGTCGGGAAAGCTCGTTATTCCATCGACGAGCAAGCGCAGGATCGATTTTTTGCGCGGCGCGAGATCCCCACAGCAATAACTGGCCTCGACGGTACGGCTCCGTCTCGAGCGCGAGGCCCGCGTGAACGTGGATCACGGCACGATCCGGCGAGGAATCCTCGAGCGCGAGCCATGACGCGATCAGCCGCAACGACGGATCATCGGGTGCGCAGCCGATCGCGCGCTCGATCGCGCTGCGCGCCGCTTTGACGTCATGTGCTCCCTCGTAGGCGCGTGCGGCGTCATGAATATGCCGCGTCGCGGCGTCGTGCGCGGAAACGAGCTCGGGGAGGGAAGCTCCCGTGAAGCCGGTGCCGTCGAGCGCGCCGAGCTCCCACCCGCCCGCCGGTCCGTCCCAGCTCCAGCCGAGCTCGGCCCACGTACCCTCGCACGTCGGCGCGCGGTCGACGCCGACCCACGCGCGGCGCGACGATGGTGCGATCACCACGGCGTGAACGTTCAGCGGCTGCGCGAGCGTGCCGCCGAAGTGGCGGATCTGATCCGGAGCCTCGGGGTCGCGACGATCGCCGAGGAAGCGCGCGAGATCCTGCGCGGTGAGCGGCGCGTTGCGCTGCTCGATCAACGAGCGCAGCCGCCGCTCGCGGCGGTTCGTGTGGTGGCCCCACGCGGCCGATGCGGAGAGCTCGCCGGCCTTCAGCGTGTCGGTCTTGTAGTGATTCGTGCAGACGATGAAGTCCGCGCCCGGCGATGGACGCACGACATCGCAGTGCGGTCCAGCGAGCTCGATGCAGAGGCCCGCGCGCTCGCGTGCGCTGCCGACGGCGATGCCCCAGCTCGACGAGCTCGGCCGCTCGCGCGCGATCTTCACTGCATCGTCGAGCGTCTCGGCGCGGCGCGCGATGTCGTGGACGATGTCGACGATCATCGCGCCGCTCCACGTGATGTCCTTGTGCCAGCGCGTGTGCGGTGCGATGACGATGCCCGCCTCGTTGACGACGGTGACGACGGGTGCATCCGCGCCGCGCGTGGCGAAGAAGCCGTAGCTCTGACCGCGATCAGGGACGCAGATGAGGAACGCGGGCGCGGCGTCCCAGACCCCGATGCCAGGGAAGTCGAAGTTGCGCGCGAACAAGAGCTCGCCGTCGGCGGTCGCCCTGCCCCACGCGATCGCCGTGGAGCACGCCGGGACCGCACCGACCGTGGCGCGCTCCGCGAGGGCCGATGCAAACGGGCCCGTCTTCACGCGCGCGACGAGCGACACGCAGTTCTGCATCGCATCCATGGTCGCGAGCGTGCGCAGCGCCGAGCGCATGTCGTGGCCGGCGTTGGGCCGCG
>JACCRC010000329.1 GCA_013813765.1 Deltaproteobacteria bacterium
TCGCATACGCGAGCGCGGGCGAGGTGCAGGCGGCGCTCGAAGGCGCAATCGCCTTCGAGGAGCTCGCGCCCGAGATGGTCGCGAAGCCGCTCGAGCTCGTCGATCGAGTCCGGGCGATGACCTACCGATCCCATTTCGAGAGCTCGCGCCGCAACGCGCTCAACCCATCGGGTTTGGATCTCGACGGAGCAGGTGCGCTGCTTCTCTGCAGTCCACGTCGCACCCGTCGCTGCGGCTGACCACGGCGCGAGCGCGAGCGCGCGCGAGCGCTAGTACTTCAGATCGAAGATCGTCGGCGCGCCCTCGACGATCGGTAGCTCGACGTGCTCGCGCTTCTCGCGGACGTTGCTGCGGAGGCTGACGCTGTCGTACTGCCACGGCAGCCGATCCATCACGAACTTCCCCGACACGCAGCGCACCGGCGAGAACGTCAGCGCGTCGCCCTTGTGCTTGCGACACCCCTCGCCCCCGGCGCGGAACGCGAGGTCGAGCTCGGGGATCGCGGCGCACGTCGACTCGCCTGCCGGCTTGCCGGCGATCGTCCACGCGATCTCGACGCTGCGGACCTCGTCGGGTGCGAGGCACACCCCGGGTGGTCCGCACAGATCGCCGCGGCCGCAGTCGCTATCGGTCGAGCAGCTTTGGCGATCGTCGTCATCGTCATCGTGATGATCGCGATCGTGATCGTCATCGTCATCGTCATCGTGCTCGACGCACGCAGCAGTGAACAGCAGGGAGAGCAGAAGGATGGAGCGCATGTTCTTCAATTCGGGAAGCACTGACCAGCGAGGACGGTGCCCGGAGCGCAGAAGCCCTGCGGTCCACCGAGCGTCACGCAGCACTGGCCGGAGACGGTGCACTGGCTGTTCGTCGAGCAGAACGGACCCGACGGCGCATCGATCATCGCCATCGGCGCGTCGATCATGGGCGCATCGGTCAACGGCGCATCGATCGGCGGAGGCGTATCGATCGGCGCGACGCTCGAGTCCTGCTTCACCGACGCGTCGATTTTTCCGGGCTCATCGTCGCCGCCGCCATTCCCGGATTGACCGGCGTTGGCGCAGCCGATCACGAGAAGTGCGAGCGCGAGTCCGCGGAGCGCAAGTGACATCGGTTACCCCCGGGCGCATCGTATCCAGACGCGACGCGCCTTCAACCGTTTTCTAGGGCCGGGTGCGTTCTGCGCAATCCGCGCAATCCGCGCAATCAAGCCAGGGTAGCCACCCGGTCGCCGAACAGGCGCTCCAGGCGGGCCATCAGGTCGTCCGTCGGGGAGACCGCCCAGGCCTCGGGCAGCGGCACCACGGTCTCGGACCGGCTCGAGATCTTCAGCCGGATCACCGGCGTGCAGTTCCCGCGGGTCGCGTTGGCGAGGATGGTCTTCAGCTCGTCGATCAGGTCGTGAGTGAGCTGATCCGCGCTGAGCGCGATATCGATGCGAGTGGACTTCTGCTCGCGCAGCGCCGATAGCGGGTCGGCCTTCTCGAGCAGCATCTTCCACTCGGGCGCCTCCGCGTTGCCCTCGTTCTTCACCGCACCCGAGCACAGGATCGGCTCGTCGCTGACGAGCACGTGGCGCACCTTCTCGAACGTCTTCGGGAACGCGATGACCTCGAGCGTTCCCTCCGAATCCTCGAGCATGAAGCGCGCCATCTTGTCGCCCTTCTTCGTGATCATCTCGCGGTACTGGCTGACGATGCCGCCGATCGAGTTATCGCCGACACCGCGGCGCCCCGCAGAGAAGTCGCTCGTCGTCGCGGTCGCGTAGCGCTGCAGATCGCCGCGGTAGCGGTCGAGCGGGTGGCCCGAGACGTAGAAGCCGAGCGCCTCCTTCTCGAACGCGAGGAGCTGCTTGTGGCCCCACTCCTCGATCTCGGGATAGGTCTCCCCGGCCTTCGGATCGCCTACCTGGCGTGGAGGCTCGGCAGCGGTGAACAGACCGAACAGCGACGTCTGGCCGCTGCGGCGATCGCGCTGCTCGGTAGCGCCGCGCTCGAGCGCCGCATCGAGCGCCGCGAGCAGCTTCGCGCGGTGGTAGTTGCCGGTGAGGCCGTCGAGCGCGCCGCTCTTGATCAGCTGCTCGAGCACGCGACGGTTGCACTTCTGCGTGTCGACGCGGCGACAGAGCTCGAACACGGACTCGAACCGGCCGTCGGCGGTGCGCACGTCGAGGATCGCCTCGACCGCATTCGTGCCGACGCCCTTCACCGCGCCGAGCCCGAACCGGATGACCTTGCCGCCCAGCGCATCCGCGCGCGGCGTGACGCTGAAGTCGAGCAGCGATTCGTTGACGTCGGGCCGCTCGACGATCAAGCCCATCGCGCGCGCCTCGGCGATGAACTTGACGATGTTGTCGATGTTGTCGGCGTCGCACGACATCAGACCCGCCATGAACTCGTGCGGGTAGTGGTGCTTCAGATATGCGGTCTGGTACGTGATCCAGCCGTACGCGGCGGAGTGCGACCGGTTGAACCCGTAGCCGGCGAAGAACGCCATCAGCTCGAAGACCGCGTCGGCGATCTTGTCATCGATCTGCAGCGCCTTCGCTCCGGCGAGGAACTTCCCCTTCTCCTTCGCCATCTCCTCGGGCTTCTTCTTGCCCATCGCGCGGCGAAGCAGATCGGCGCCGCCGAGAGAGTAGCCGCCCATGATCTGGGCGATCTGCATCACCTGCTCCTGGTAGACGATGACGCCGTACGTATCGGCGAGCATGTCGGCGAGCAGCGGGTGCGGGTACTCGACCTTCTTACGGCCGTGCTTGCGGTCGATGAAGTCATCGACCATGCCGCCTTCGAGCGGACCCGGCCGGTAGAGCGCGACGGCCGCGATGATGTCTTCGAGGCAGTCGGGCTTGAGCTTCTTCAGCATCTCGCGGAAGCCGCTCGATTCGAGCTGGAACACGCCGGTCGTGTCGGCGCGCGAGATCATCTTGAAGACGTCCGCGTCGTCCTTGCGGATCAGATCGATATCGAACGGGTCGGTGCCAGCAGCCGCACGTTGCTGGTTGATCAGCTTCACCGCCGTCTGGATGACGGTGAGCGTCTTGAGGCCGAGGAAGTCGAACTTGACGAGGCCGGCCTTCTCGACCTCCTTCATCGCGAACTGCGTCACGATCTCGTCGTTCTGCCCGCGGAAGCACGGCACGTACTCCCACAGTGGCTTCTCCGCGATCACGATCCCGGCAGCGTGCATGCCGGCGTTGCGGTTCAGACCCTCGAGCGCGGCCGCGAGATCCAGGAGCTCGCGGTGCAGCGGGCTCTCGTTGTAGAGCTGCTTGAGCTCGGGCGTCTGCTCGATCGCCTCGCGCACGGGCGGGCTCTTGCCCTGCACCGGCTCGGGTACGAGCTTCGCGAGCTTGTCGGCCTCGCCGAACGGAATCTCCATCGCGCGCGCGATATCGCGGATCACGCCGCGCGCCTTGAGCTGGTGGAACGTGGCGATCTGACCGACGCGGTCGTGCCCGTACTTCTCCTGGACGTACTTGATCACTTCGCCGCGCCGGTTCATGCAGAAGTCGACGTCGAAGTCCGGCATCGACACGCGCTCTGGATTGAGGAAGCGCTCGAACAGCAGCTTGAACTCGAGCGGGTCGATGTCGGTGATCCGCATCGCCCAGGCGACGGCGCTGCCTGCGCCCGAGCCGCGGCCCGGTCCGACGGGGATGCCCGCCTCCTTTGCCCACCGGATGAAGTCCCAGACGATCAGGAAGTAGCCCGAGAACCCCATCTTCTGGATCACCGCGCACTCGGTGCGGCATCTCTCTCGGTACTCGTCCGGATCGAACTTGATCCCACGCTCCGTCATCTCGCGGAACCGGCGATCCAGCCCCTTCTCGACGATCGCGGCGATGTACGTGTCGAGCGTCTCGCCCTCGGGGACCTTGTACGTGGGCAGGTAGGTCTGATCGAGCTTGAGCTTGACGTTGCAGCGCGCGGCGATCGACGCCGTGTTCTCGACGGCGATGCCGACGTCCTTGAACGCCGACTCCATCTCCGCCGGCGACTTCATGTAGTAGCTGTCGACCTGGTGCTTGAGCCGCTTCTCGTCCTTGAGGCTCTTGCCGGTCTGGATCGCCATCAACACGTCGTGCGCCGCTGCGTCGCCGCGGTTCACGTAGTGGCAGTCGTTGGTCGCGACGAGCGGGATGTCGAGCTTCTTGCTCATCCGGATGAGCTCGCCGTTCAGCGTGTCCTGCTCGGATGTCGGCGTCGGCATCAGCTCGAGGAAGAAGTCCCCCTCGGCGAACATCGACGCGTACTCCTTCGCCGTCTCCTCCGCCGCCGCGACGCCGTTCTTCTCGAGCGTCTGTGCGATCTCGCCGCCCAGGCACGCGGAGAGACCGATCAGCCCCTCGCTGTGGTCGCGCAGGATCTTCTTGTCGATCCGCGGGTTGTAGTAGAAGCCCTCGAGGTAGCCCTTCGAGTTCAGGAACGACAGGTTCTTGTAGCCGATGTCGTTCTTCGCCAGCAGGATCAGGTGGAAGTTCCGGCGGTTCGTCTTGTCATGCATGTCGGTCGCGGCGACATACGTCTCGCAGCCGAACACCAGCTTCACCCCCGCGGCCTTCGCCTCGGTGTAGAGGTCGATCGCCCCGAACATGTTCCCGTGGTCGGTGACCGCCACCGAGTCCATCCCCAGCTCTTTGACCTTCGGGAACAGGTCTTTGACGCGGATCGCGCCGTCGAGCAGGCTGTACTGCGTGTGCAGGTGGAGATGCGTGAACCCGGCCATGATAAGGACTGTCTGGTTTAGCTGATGCGCCCGACACTCCCGAGCCTCATCTTCGTTTTTGTGCTCGGCTGCGGTCGCTCGCAACCGCCCGTCGCTCCCGGCCCGCCGATCGAGGCAGATCCCCCGGTGAACCTCGCGTCGATGATCGAGGAGTGCGATGCGATGGTCGCCGCGCTGACCGCGTTCCGCGCGTGTCCGAATCTCGATGAGGAGAACCAGCAGGACCTCGACGCGTGGATCGAGCGCGCGAACAAGGATCTCACCGCGGGCCGCAAGGTGACGCTCGAGGCCAACGCCCAGCAGGCGATCGCCCTGTCCTGCCGCCGCGCGACCAATAGCGTGCTCGCCGCGACCGAGCGCTGCCACAACGGCCGCGCGCTGCCGGCGGACTAGTGCGGGCGCCCGGCCTACGCCCTACAGGCTCCTACCTAGCCGGGCGCGCTGCGGCCCGAAGCTGCTGCTTGGTCTCGGCGACGGTCTGCTTGTACGAGACGAGCTCGTCCTTGGTCAGGCCCATCCACGACGACAGCGAGTAGCCGGCCATGAAGAAGAACTGCACGTCGAAGAAGAACTTCGGCGCGAGGATCAGCGCGGCAGCCGTGCCGCCAAGAAACAGCAACGCGACCAGCCGCCACGCGAACCGGTGCTGGCGCGCGATGCGGTGCGACGGGAACGGCAGGTAGGTCAGCGTCGCGAGCGACATCAGCGGGATCAGGATGACGCCGAACCAGAAGCCGCCCAGCGCGTGGGGCGCGAGCGTGGCGTTGACGTAGCCGATCGCCCAGAACCCGAGCACGGAGCGCGGCAGCCCGGCCCACACACCCTTCACGTTGACCGGCGCGACGATGTTGCGCGCGTGTCGGATCGAGACCGAGACGATGATGCACGCGGCGAGGCCGATCGCGAGCACGTGGTTCCACGGCTTCGGCAGGAGGTCGACGTCCTTGTAGACCGTGTAGACGATCGCAGCGGGCGCGATCACGTGCGAGAGGTGATCGCTGATCGTGTCGTACTCGCCGCCGAACTGGTTGGCGGTGCCGAGCTTGCGTGCGATCCAGCCGTCGATCGTGTCGCCGCAGAAGTAGCCGATCATGACCGACAGGCCCGCCCAGTACGGGTGGCCGTCGATGCACAGACAGATCGCGACGACCCCACCGAGGAGGTTGATCGTCGTGAAGATGTCCTTGATGCCGAAGCCGAGCATCAGAAGGACGGTTCTTACGCTGTCCGGCGGACGACGCGCAACGACGGAGCCGGCAGTCCTTCGAACCGGGTGATCAGCTCGAGCTCGTCCAGCTTCCGGCCGGTGAAGGCGGTGCGGACGAAGGTATCCACGATCAGCGTATTGAGCTCGATGCCGCTCTTGGCCGCGATGCAGAGCATGTTCGAGTTGTTGATCGTACGCGCCAGCTCGGAGTCCTCGACGCTCATGCAGCGCGCGGCGTAGATGCCGGCGAACTTGTTCGCGGCGATCGACATTCCCATGCCGGTGCCGCAGCACAGGATGCCGAAGCTCTCGGGGTCAGTCTGCACGGCGGTACAGACGAGCTCGGCCGAGGTCAGGTAGTGCAGCTGGGCATCGTCCCCGACTGCGTCCACCAGTGCGCCGTGCGCCCGGATCACCTCTCGATAGGCGATCAGCTCCGGCCGAATGTAGCGGTCGTATCCGAAGTAGATACGCTTGCCCGCATGCGAGCCGAGACGTCGAATCACTGTGGTCCCTTCTAACAAGGTGAGCGACTGAGACGCAAGATCGTTGCCACGCCGTCACCCCGCGGACATGCGCCGGAAGTGTTCAAAAACCCCCATTTTGCGGGGGTGGTCGGGCCGGAAGGGTGTCAAGTCCCTCCCTGGACCCGTCAGCGCTTGAACACCTCGGACAGGGCGGACTTTGCCGCTTCGATATCCGAATCCGTCAGGTGCCCGATGGTGCTGAGCTGAAAGTGGCTCTGATCACCCGGGATGCCGTACAGGCAGAAGAAGCCCCGCTCCTCCATCGTCTTGGCGAACGCGCTGTAAGGCAGTCCGACAGGGAGGGAGAAGTTGACGGCGATGTTCGACCGGTAGCGCTCGTCCAGCATCGGCTTCACGCCCAGGGTCTCGAGGTGGTCGATGAGGACCTTCATCTGCCGCTGGACGCGCGCCATGTGCGCTTCGATGCCGCGCTCCTGCAGATGGATACAGGCGGCGCGGAGGGCAGCGTGGAGCACCACGGGCTGTGCGAAGCGGGGCTGGAGCTCGGCGCTCTGCTTCTTGTACTCGGCGATCACGTCGAGGTAGTAGCCGGTCGGCTTGGCAACAGCCGACAGGGTCGGCACCGAGTCCTTCTTCGTGAACACGATCCCGAGGCCGGGAGCGGCCATGATCGCCTTCGCGCTCGAGGCCGTCACGAGATCGATCTCCGAGGCCTCGATGTCGATCGCGTACGCGAACGCGCTCGAGATGCCGTCGGCGGAGACGAACTTCCCGCGCTGCTTGCAGACGCGGCCGATCTCCTCGAACGGGTTCATCAGGCCCGTACGGGTCTCGTGGCTGACGAAGAACACCCACTTGATCGACGGGTCAGCGTCGAGCGCTTGCGCGAACGCAGCGGGGTCGAGCGGCTTCTCCTGGTCGCCGCGGATGACCGCGACGTCGAAGCCGTTCTGCTTGGCCTGGTCGACGACACGGTCGCCGAAGAAGCCGTTGGTGGCGAGCAGGCCGCGACCGAGGGGCTGCATCGCGAGCAGACAGGCCTCGTTCGCACCGGTGCCTGTCGCGGTGAGGATCGTCGCGAAGTAGCGATCCGGATTCTTGATCCCGATCAGCTTCTTCAGGTCGCGCTCGGTGTCCGCGAACATGCGCGAGAACGCGTCCTGCCGGTGATAGTTACACGGCGGGTTCGCGAGGTACTCCGCGACCAGCGGTGGGATCCGTACTGGCCCCGGCGTGAACAAAATCAGGTCGCGCATATCGGTATCCCGATGGATTTGAACGTGAGCGTTTACCACTGTTTCAAGAGTAGAAACCAGGACTACCTGCGTGGCTAGCGGCTGCTTGTGGCATGGATCTTGGCCTTTAGGAAGGGTCCGGCAAAGAGGTCGAAACATTTCGACGTACGTCACGCTGACGAAGCAGTGTCAGCCACGCCGGCGTCGCGAGCAGGGCCACCGCGATGCACGCAACCTCACCCAGGAGCGCGGCCTCACCAAACGCGCGGATGCCGCCATTGGCTGACAGCATGAGCGTTCCGTAGCCTACCGAGGTCGTGAACGAGCACAGGAGCATCGTGCCGCCGATGGTGCGCAGGAGGTGCTGCGGCCCGCGCTGACCGTCCTGGCGATCGCGCGCTGTGATGTTCACCGCATAGTCGATCCCGATCCCGATCGTGATCGGGAGCGCGATCAGGTCGAGGAAGTGGACCTTGAGGCCCACGGCCGCGCACGCGGCGATCATCACGACCACACCGGCGGCGCCTGCGGCGAGCGTCAGGAGGCCGTGGCGCCTGAGGCCGATCACGAGGAACACGGCCAGGATCGAGCCTGCCATCGCGAACACGATCATGTTCGGCGCGTCGGCCTCCATCACCTCGATGATGTCGGCGACCACCATCGCTTCGCCGGCGACGACGGCACCCGGCGGCAGGTCGAGCGCACGAACCTCGGCCGCGAACTCGAGCCGGTGATCGACGTTGAACGAGTCGAACCGCTTCGCACCACGGACGATCATCAACCGGCCAATCGAGCCATCCTTCTCGATGAACGGCCACGCGAGCTCCTGCGGGACGTCCTTGTCGTACACCGGCTCGAGCTCCGACAGCTTCGGCCGCACGCGATCGAGCTCGGTCCTCTCCTCGTCGGACAAGCTCGCCTGCAGCTTGGGATCATCGAGCAGCGCCGTGATGCCGCGGAGGATCTCGACCTTCTCGGCCTGCTGCTGCGGGATGAGGTCGTCGATCGAGCGCACGTCCTTCATCCAGCGCTCCTCGGGTGGGCGCTTCGCGTCGGCCGCGCGCAGCTTCGCGACGAGCGGTCCCACCTGATCGCGGCGATCGACCGCGATCGCGAGCTGATATGCCTGCCCGGAGAGGATGTTCGCCGTGTCGAGCTTCGCGGCACTGCGCTCACCGATCGCGCGCGCCTCGCTGATCGCTCGCGTCGTCGACTGCAGGTCGCGCCAGTCGTGCGTGAACGGATCCTTGATGATGAAGATCACCGTCACCGCGAGCGACACCGCAGTGATGACCGCTGCGATCACCATCACGAGCTTCAGGTGGTTCACCGGCAACAGCCGCGCGAGCACGTTGCCGACGGCGGGCGGTTTCGTCGCCTTCACCTTGCCCGCGCGCGCGAGCGTGAACAGGATCGCAGGCAGCACCGTGAACGTCGTGATCCAGGTGAGCGCCATGCCGAGGCCGGCGATCGCACCGAACTCGCGGAAGCCGCGAAAGTCGGTGACCAGCAGCGACGCGTAGGCCACGCCTGCCGTCGCGGTGGCCGCGAGCGTGCCGCGCATCGCGCCGCTGATCGCCGCGGTCAGCGCCGCCGGGACATCCGCGTGGTCACCGCCGCGCAGCTCCTCGAGGAAGCGCGCGACCAGCACGAGGCCCGCGTTGATGCCGTTGCCGACGACGATCGCGAACAGGAACGCCGTCATGACGTTGAGGTGGCCGATCGCGGCCCACGCGGTCGCGAACGTCGCCGCGACGCCGACCGCCAGCGCCCAGAGCATCGCGAGCACGAGCTTGCCCGAGCGGTAGTAGAGCAGAAGGCCGATCGCGCACAGGACCACGGTGATGATCACCGAGAGCGTCATGCCCTCGAGCACCGAGTCGTGCTCGTGCATCGACAGCGTGATATTGCCGGCGAGCCCGAACGTCACGCCCGGGCCGACCTCGGCGGAGACCTCGTCGATCGCGTCCTCGATCAGATTCATCAGCCGCCGCGCGCGGTGCGCATCCGACGCGGGGAACATCGTCTGCACGCTCATCTGCTGCAGCGTCCCGTCCTTCGAGACGCGGAGCGGCGGGTTCTTCGCGGCCTGTTCCGCGTCCGCGAGCTTCTTCTGCAGCTCGGCGAGCTTGTCCTCCTCCGGCCCCGGGGCCGGATCGTCTTCGAGATCCACGAACAGCACGTTCGCGTCGCGCTTGGCCTTCGCGATCCGATCTTCGAGCGCCTGCTTCGCGGCCCGCAGGTCCGCGAGGTCAGCGAACAGGAACCGATGCGCCCACGCGTAGCGGCGCAGCGGTCCATCATCCTTCGCGAACTGCGCCACGAGTGTCGGATCGAGCGCGGCCAGCTTCGCGGCCAGCAGCTCCCCTGCCCTCGCACGCGCCGCGACAGCGTCGGGCGAGCCATCCGACTCGATCACGACCTGCACCGTGCCGAACGGCCGCGCGCGCTTCTGGACCTCGATCAGGTCCTTGACCGAGCGCTTGTCGCGCGGCAAGAGGCTCGTCAGGTCGCTCTTGATCGTCATCCCCGCGGCGAGATACCCGCCGAGGAGTGCGACCAGCACCGAGAGCACGATGATGCCCGCTCGATTCCGGTCGAGCCACCAGGCGTAGCGCTCGGCTGCGGGTCGTGGCACGACGGCCGGATATACCCCCGCGCGGGGGTCAGCGCCACTGGCGCGCGAGCGCCAGTGCCCGATCGAACCGGTCGAGCCGCGTTGCCCGCTGATCCGCGGGAACCCGGGGCTCGTAGCGCGCCTGACCCCGCGCGCGTCGCCGGCGAACATCCTCGATCGTGATCCGGCCGAGCTTGAGCGCCGCGAGCGCGCAGGCACCGACCGCGGTCGCCTCCTCCTCGGACGCGACCTCCACGGCAATACCGAGCAGATCGGCCGTGCGCTGCATCAGCGCCGCGGACCGGGTGAGGCCACCGTCGGCGCGCAGCACGTCGATCGCGAGGCCCGAGTCCCGCTCGACCGCGCGCACCACCTCGACGACGCGACACGCCAGCCCCTCGGCGAGCGCACCGACGAGCTGCTCGCCGGTGGTGGCGGCCGACAGCCCGAACCACGCGCCGCGCGCGATCCGGTCCCAGTGCGGTGCCCCGAGCCCGACGAGCGCGGGGACGCAGATCGGCCCCTCACCCACCGTGCCGGCGCCGCTGCCGACCTCCCACGCGTCACCGCCGCTCGCGAGCGCGGTCTCGTCGACGGGGAGCCCGAGCTTCTCGGCCCAGCGCAGCGCCGAGCCCACCGCGAGCACACCGCCGTCGAGTGCGTAGGTGGTCTCGCCGCCCCGCCGCCAGGCAACCGTGGAGAGCGTGCCGGCGGGCTTGTCGGGCCGTGTGGTGCCCGCGTTCGCGTAGACGAAGCAGCCGGTGCCAAACGTCGCCTTCACGTCACCGCGATCGACGCAGCCCTGCCCGAGCATCGCCGCCGGCTGGTCGACGAGACTCGCGAGGATCGGAACGCCGTCGAGCCCGTTGCCGAGGCACGCTCCGAAGTCCGCATCCGAGTCGCGGATCTCGGCGAGGATGCCGCGCGGCGTGTCGAACAGGTCGAGCAGGTCCTGGCTCCACGTGCAGCCGCGCGTCTCGCAGAGCAGCGTGCGCGCCGCGGTCGAGGCATCGGTCGCGAACACCTCGCCGCGGGTCAGCCGATCGATCAGCCAGGTGTCGATCGTCCCCGCGCGCAGGTAGCCCGACGCCGCGATCGCGCGCACGCCCGGTTGGTCGAGTAGCCAGGTCAGCTTGCTCGCCGAGAAGTACGCATCCGGCTGCAGACCCGTCTTGTCGCGGATCGTCGCCGACGTCATCGCGTGCTTCGCGTGGCGCGCCATCATCGGCTCGGTGCGCGTGTCCTGCCAGACGAGCGCGCGCTGCACCGGTTCGCCGGTGCGTGCGTCCCACAGCATCACGGTCTCGCCCTGGTTCGCGAGTGCCACGCCTTCGACGCGCTCGCCGGTCGCGAGCACCTCTGCGATCACGCGCTGCGTGCACGCCCAGATCTCGGCGGGGTCGTGCTCGACCCAGCCCGGGCGCGGTGTGTGCTGCATGTGCTGCGCGTACGCAGACCTGACGATTGTCAGGTCGTCGTCGACGAGACACGCGCGCGTGCCGGTCGTGCCCTGGTCGATCCCGAGGAGCACATGGCTCCTGGGTTAGTCGTAGTACTCGGCGCCGAGGTGGGTGATCAGATCGTCACCCTTCGTGTAGCGGAGCGTGTTCTTCAGCTTCATGAGCTGGATGAACAGATCGTGCTCCGGGTACAGGCCCTCGGGCGTCATCGGGCTCTTCCAGTAGAACGACAGCCACTCCTGGACGCCACTCATGCCTGCGCGCGCTGCGAAGTCGAGGAACAGCGCGAGATCGAGGACGATCGGAGCCGCGAGGATCGAGTCGCGGCAGAGGAAGTTGACCTTGATCTGCATCGGGTAGCCGAGCCAACCGACGATGTCGATGTTGTCCCAGCCTTCCTTGTTGTCGCCGCGCGGCGGGTAGTAGTTGATGCGCACGACGTGGCTGATGT
>JACCRC010000344.1 GCA_013813765.1 Deltaproteobacteria bacterium
TGCCACGCCTCGACGCGCACGTTCGACACGCGCCGCCCCTGACGCGTGATCAGACCGCGCGCGTGGGTGTCCGCGGCGCCCGCGGAGCGCAGATAGTCGACGGTGATCGTGATCGTCTTTGGCAGCACGATCGTCTCGGCGCGCCACAACAGCTCGAAGATCGCCGCGGACTCGAGCAACGCACCGAGCGTTCCGCCGTGCAGCGCTGGCAGCGCGGGGTTACCGATCAAGTGGTCCTTGAACTTCATCGTCGTGATCAGCTCGGTGCCTTGAAGCGTCGCCGTCAGACCGAGGAAGCGCGCGTACGGGATCGCCTCGAACAGGTCCTGATAGTTGCCTGCGGCCTTCGCCGCGGTGAGCCGTTCGACCAGCGTCATGACTGGATGTTCCCGACCTTCGTCGACAGCATGAACGTGCCGACGGAGTGCGCGATCGGATCCTCGGGATCGTCGTGGTAGGCGACCGCGCGCGTGAACGCGACGTTCTTCGCGAGCTTGTAGCAGGTGGCCTTCGCGAGCACGGCCCTGCCGGCCTCGGCCGGGCGCAGGTAATCGATCCGCAGATCGAGGGTGGCGATCGGCACGAAGTCCTCGAGCGCGGCGAATACGGCGGCGCCCGAAGCACCGTCGAGGAGCGCGGTGATCGCGCCTCCGTGGATCACGCCGGTATCGGGGTTTCCGACGAGCTTCTCGCTGTACGGCAGCTCGAACAGCGCCTCCTTGGGCTTCATGTCGACGATCCTCATCCCGAGCGCCTTGTTGTGCGGGACGTTCACCGAGAAGGCGCGCACCAGCTTCAGCCGGAGGCGCGCGTCCTCGTCTGCTGCCATGAGCCGAAGTTACCAGTAAACTGCCGTCATGCTGCCCGGCTGGGACGTCGCCTGGGACGAGGCGCGCCGCGCCGCGGACCCCACGGGTGCGTGGCAACCGGTGCGGATCTCCTCCGAGCACCGCGGCGCTTATCACGCGCTCGGGCCCGGCGGCGTCGCGTGGGTCGAGCTCACCGGTAAGGCCTACAACGAGGCCCGCGACAAACGCGCGCTGCCAACCGTCGGCGACTGGGTCCTGATCGAGCGCTGGGATCAGGCGCTCGCTGCCAACGGCGCCGGCGTGATCCGCGCGGTGCTGCCGCGCCGCAGCTTCCTCGTGCGCAAGGCGGCGGGCGAGGCCACGGCGCCACAGCCGCTCGCGGCGAATGTGGATGTCGGTCTCGTGCTGACGTCCGCGAACTCCGATCTGTCGCCCGCGCGGCTCGATCGCTACGTCGGCCTGCTCCGCGATGGCGGCATCGAGCCGGTGCTCTTGCTGTCCAAGGCGGACCTCGTAACGGATCCCGCGCCGGGGCTGGCAGCGCTCGCCTCGGTCTCGCACGGCCGGGTGCTCGCGGTCTCGAGCACGCGCGGCGAAGGGCTCGACGAGCTGCGCGCGATGTCGGGCCCCGGCCGCACCGCCGTGCTGCTTGGCAGCTCCGGGGTCGGCAAGTCGACCCTCCTCAACGCGCTGATCGGCAGCCACCAGAAGACCCGCGATCTCCGCGCCGACGAGCGCGGCCGGCATACCACCACGCACCGCGAGCTGTTCGTCGCGCCCGACGGCGGCCTCTGGATCGACACGCCGGGCATGCGCGAGCTCGCTCAGTGGATCGATGAGGGCGACGAGGACGAGCAGGCGTTCGACGACATCACGGAGCTCGCCGCGGGCTGCAAGTTCCGCGACTGCCGGCACCGCGAGGAGCCCGGCTGCGCGGTCCGCGATCACGTCGACGCGGCGAGGCTCGCCAGCTTTCGCAAGCTTGCGGACGAGCGGGCGGCCGGTGTGGTCAAGCAGACCGAGGCCCAGCGGATCGTGGCTGCGAAAAAAGCGCGGAAGAAGGCAGCTCCGCCGGCCGAGGACTGAGCGTGCTATAGGACGGCCCCGTGATCGCGTTCTCCTCGGTCAGCAAGCAGTACGGCGGCCAGATCCTGTTCGTGGAGGCGTCGTTTCAGATCAACCCCGGCGAGAAGGTCGGGCTGGTCGGTCCCAACGGCGCGGGCAAGTCCACCGTGTTCCGCATGATCGCGGGCGAGGAAGTGCCCGACGACGGCGGCATCGAGCGGCCGAAGAAGCTGACGCTCGGCTACTTCCGCCAGGACGTCGGCGACCTGAAGGGTCGGTCGATCCTCGCGGAGACCTGCGCCGGTGCCGGCGAGGTCGCGCAGCTCGGCGAGGAGCTCGCGCGGCTGACCGAGAAGATGGAGAACCCGGGCGACGATCTCGAGCAAGTCGTCGAGCGGTTCAGCGAGGTCCAGGAGCGCTACCAGAACCTCGGCGGTTACGAGCTCGATGCGCGCGCGCAGTCGATCCTGAAGGGACTCGGCTTCAACGACGACCAGATGCTGAACGACGTCGGCACGCTGTCGGGCGGGTGGAAGATGCGCGTCGCGCTCGCGCAGATCCTGCTCGCGCGGCCCGATCTGCTGCTGCTCGACGAGCCCACGAACTACCTCGACATCGAGTCGATCCTCTGGCTCGAGCAGTTCCTGCGCGACTATCCGGGCACGGTCGTGATGACGTGCCACGACCGCGAGATCATGAACCGCGTCGTCGGCAAGATCGTCGAGATCGACGGCGGGGCCCTCCGTACCTATGGCGGCAACTACGACTTCTACGAGCGCGCGCGCGTGATCGAGACCGAGCGCCGCGAGGCGGAGTACGCGCGGCAGCAGGCGCGGCTCGCGAAGGAGAGCCGGTTCATCGAGCGGTTCAAGACCCACGTCGCGAAGGCGTCGCAGGTGCAGAGCCGGATGAAGAAGCTCGAGAAGGTGGAGATGATCGCGGAGCCCAAGCGCATCATCGAGAAGTCATTCGACTTCAAGACGCCGTCGCGCTCGGGCGACGACGTGGTCCGCATCGCGGGCATCAAGAAGGCCTACGGCGATCGCGTCGTGCACGCGGGCCTGACGCTCACCATCGCGCGCAAGGAGCGCTGGGCGGTGATGGGCGAGAACGGCGCCGGCAAGTCGACGCTGCTGAAGATGATCGCCGGCGTACTCACGCCGGATGCGGGGGCGGCCTCGATCGGCGCGAGCGTGCAGATGGGCTACTACGCGCAGCACGTGATGGATGCGCTGACCGCCGACCACACGATCCTCGACGAGCTGCAGGAGCACGCACCACAGGCGAACCAGGGCACGCTGCGCGGCCTCGCGGGCGCGTTCGGGTTCCACGACGACGACGTGTTCAAGCCGGTGCGGGTGCTCTCCGGTGGAGAGAAGGCGCGCGTGGCGCTGGCGAAGCTGCTCTACGACGCACCGAACCTCCTCGTGCTCGACGAGCCGACGAACCACCTCGACATCGTGACGAAGCGCGCGCTCGTGAAGGCGCTCGCGGACTACGACGGCACGCTCGTGTTCGTGTCGCACGACCGCCAGTTCCTGCGCGCGCTCGCGAACCGCGTGCTCGAGCTCTCGCACGCGGGCCCGCGCGTCTACGGAGGCAACTACGACGAGTACGTCGCATCGACGGGCCGCGAGGCGCCCGGTATGCGAGCGCTTGCTTAGGGCGTGTGCCGGTGGCGGACGCCCTCCCAGCCACTTGCGCTGCGGTCCAACCGATCGCATGGTGATCGGGAAATCATGGACATTCACAATGTCGGGGGGACGCCGGGTGGAACGAAGACGTTCCTGCTCGGCCTCATCATGCTCGTCGTTGGCGGGTATCTGTTGTTCAACCAGGTTCAGGTCCATAGCGCCGGCTACTGGCGGTTCTCGTTCGCCGGTCATGGAACCAGCTTCGGCATCACGCTGCTCCCACTGCTGTTCGGGATCGGGATCCTGTTCGGCAACGGCAAGTCGCTCGTCGGAAAGGCACTCACGACGCTCGGCTTCCTCGTGATCATCGTCGGGATCATCGTGAACCTCGACATCCACTTCCGGCAGACGTCGCTGTGGAACACGCTGACCATGCTGTTCCTGCTCGTCGGTGGGATCGGGCTCATCATCCGCTCCATGTCGGCGATGCAGCCGAAGGCGCCCCAGGCGCCGTCCGCAGACTAGTGTTACGATTCTCCTCGTGGGGAACGAGGATCGCGGGAAGCCCCCCGCCGGGACGCAGTTCGGCGTAGGACCCATCACTCCGATTCCAGGCCGGCTGTCGAAGCCGCTTGGTGGTTCTGGTGGAGGCGCAGCTGGAGCGGTCCAGTTCGTCTCGCAGTCGTCACACGCCGTCACGAACAACCGCAGCTGGGAGACCGGCTTTGGCTCGCAGGGCGGCGCCACGCTGCCCGGCGTCGACCTCGCGCCTGGCACCCGGATCAAGCAGTACGAGCTGATCCGCGAGCTCGGCAAGGGCGGCATGGGCGTGGTCTACGCCGCGCGCGACATCAAGCTCGGCCGCCGCGTGGCGATGAAGTTTCTCGCCCAGGTCGATCGCGAGGTCATCGACCGGTTCCTCGTGGAGGCGCGCGCGACCGCGCAGTGCAACCACGACAACATCGTCATCATCTACGAGGTCGATGAGTGGGAGGGCATGCCCTACATGGTCCTCGAGTTCATCGAGGGCAAGTCGCTGCGCGACTTCATGGGGGACTTCGGCGATGGAGCACCGATCGCGCCGTCGCGCGTCGTCGAGCTGATCCTCCCGGTCGCACGGGCACTCGAGCGCGCGCACCGCGAAGGGATCGTCCACCGCGATCTCAAGCCCGAGAACGTCCTCGTCACCAACGCGGGCCAGGTCAAGGTCCTCGACTTCGGCATCGCGAAGGCGCTCGGCACCGCCGATCAGACGCGCAGCGTGTCGCAGATCATGGCGAACGTGCGCGACGCCCGTGACCTGACACTGACGCGCGAGGGCACGATGGTGGGAACGCTGCCGTACATGTCACCCGAGCAGATGGGCGTCGACCACGTCGACGAGCGCTCCGATCTGTTCGCGCTCGGCATGATCATGTTCGAGATGGTCGCCGGCCGCCACCCCGTCGAGCCGATGACCAGCGACGCGCTGCTGCAAAATCTGATCTCTGACTCGCCGATGCGCTCGGTGCGCGGCGCAGTCCCCGACCTGCCCGACGGCCTCGTGCAGACCATCGATGGCCTGTTGCAGAAGAAGAAGGCCGACCGCATCGGCTCCGCGGGCGAGCTCGCGCGGCGGCTCGAGAGCCTCCTGCCCACACGCCACGCCCGGCAGCTCGCCGAGGGTGAGAGTCCCTATCCCGGCCTCACCGCATTCCAGGAGCACGATGCGGATCGGTTCTTCGGCCGCAGCCGCGACGTCACCCGCATGGTCGCGCGCGTTCGCGAGCTTCCGCTGACCGCGATCGTCGGGCCTTCCGGTGTTGGCAAGTCGTCGTTCGTGCGCGCCGGTGTGGGGCCCGCGCTGAAGAATTCGGGCGAGGTGTGGGACGTCGTGACGCTGCGCCCCGGCCGTCACCCGCTCGCGGCGCTCGCGACCGTCGTCGAGCGCATGACCACGCGGCCCGGCGCGAGCCAGTACACCCCGGAGCACGACGAGCACGCGCTCATGATGCGCAAGCTCCGTCAGGAGCCCGGCTACTTCGGTGTCGCGCTGCGCGCGCGCGCCACAGCGTCCGATAGCAACACGCTGTTGTTCGTCGATCAGTTCGAGGAGCTCTACACGCTCGTCCCCGATCTCGAGGAGCGCCTGCTGTTCACCCGCGCGCTCGCCGCGGTCGCGGATGACACCGCCGCACCGGTCCGCGTCGTCGTGTCGATGCGCTCGGACTTCCTCGATCGCGTCGCCGAGGATCCGCGGTTCATGGAGGAGCTGTCGCGTGGCCTCGTGTTCCTCTCCGCGCCCGACCGCGATGGTCTGCGCGAGGCGCTCGAGGCGCCCGTCGAGATGGTCGGCTACCGGTTCGAGAGCTCCGCGATGGTTGGCGACATGCTCGACGCCCTCGCGAACACGCCCGGCGCGCTGCCGCTCCTGCAGTTCGCCGCGGCGAAGCTGTGGGACGCGCGCGACCGCTCGCGCCGGCTGCTGACGATGACGAGCTACCAGTCGATCGGTGGCATCAGTGGCGCGCTCGCCACCCACGCCGACGACGTGATCCGGAACATGACCTCCGGACAGCAGCGACTCGCACAGCGCGTGTTCCGCCAGCTCGTCACGCCGGAGCGCACCCGCGCGATCGTCGAGCTCGCTGACATCTACCAGCTCGACCGCTCGCAGGACGACATCGGGCGCGTCATCGACCTGCTCGTCGCCGCGCGCCTGCTCGTGGTCCAGACCCGTGGTGATGCCGGCGGCGGCTCCGTCGAGATCGTGCACGAGTCACTGATCGATCGCTGGCCCACGCTGAAGCGCTGGCTCGACGAGGATCAGGAGGACGCGCAGTTCATCGCGCAGCTGTCGTCCGCGGCGAAGCAGTGGGACGCGAAGGGCCGCCCACCCGGCCTGCTGTGGCGAGGCGACGCGATGGAAGAAGCCCGTCGCTGGTACGCCACGAGCGTGCGCCAGCTCGCTCCGCGCGAGCAGGCCTTCCTCGACTCGGTGCTGTCGCTCGCACAGCGCGGCCGGCGCGCGCGGCGGGTCGCGCTGATCGCCTCGTTCATCGTGCTCATCGGTGTCGCCGGCGGCGCGAGCGTCGCCTACGTCAAGGTCCGTCAGGCCGAGCAGACCGCGAGCGAGAAGGCCGCGCAGGCCGAGGCCGCGCTCGCCGTCGTGAACGAGAAGGAGCGGCAGAAGGCGGAGGCCGAGCAGGCGTCTGCCGTCGCGACCAGCGCCGCCGCCGAGGCCGAGCGCAAGAAGAAGGCAGCCGAGCTCGAAGTCTTGCAGAAGGACAAGTCGCTGGCGATGAGCGCCGAGGAGCTACGCGTGAAGAACGCCGAGCTCGAGGAAGCGATGAAGTCCGCGCTCACCGCGAAGGAGAAGGCCGAGCTCGCCTCGAAGCGCGCGAGCGACGCCGCCGCGGAGGCGCAGCGGGCAAAGGCCGAGCTGCAAGTGAAGCTCGATGCCGAGAAGCAGCGCGTCAAGCAGCTCCAGGAAGAGACCCGGAAGCTGTCGACGAAGCTCAAGGACTGAGGGTCAAGGACTGCCGTCGCTCGGCGGCATCGACGCTGCTTTGCGTTCCTGCACCTGTTGATAGATCGAGCTGTCCTCACCGAACGCAGCGCGCGCGATCGCGAGGGCAGCGTCGTACACGCGCGCGGCGAGTGCCGCATCGCCGCTGGCGAGGCAGCGGTGCGCGATCTCGTCGAGCCGCACGATCGAGCTCTGCCCGGCGATGAAGGCCGCCGGCTTGTCGTGCGATAGCAAGAGCTCGAGGAACGCGCTTGCTTCGCGAATGTTGTCGACATTGCCGGTGCCCGCGGACGCCTGGAACAGATTCGACATCACCCAGTACGTGTACGGGTGCCACGCGCCGAAGTGATGCAAGCACAGCGTCAGTCCCTGGCGTCCGATGCCCATACTCTCGCCGAGCTCGTTGTCGTTCCAGGCTTCGGCCATCGCCGACACGAGACTCTCGAGGAGCGCAGTGGCTTCCTCGCTGGATAGCGACGGGGCTCGGTCGGGGCCTTCGAGATCGAGGATGTGGAGCTCGCTCCCCGTCGGCGGATGACGCCCGAACTCCCAGCCGCGCTTCTGCGACTCCTCGAGCACGAGGTGCGCGAGGCCATGCCGCCCGTCGAGCGGATCCACGAGCAACGGCTTCGCCGATGGCGCGTGCGCGAGGAGCGCATCGCACACGGCGGGGATCGACGCGCCGCGCTCGACGAAGAGCGCGCCGTTCGCGAACATCACACCGGACATCTCGCTCGCATTCGGCGAGCGCGGGAACCTGAGCACGATCCAATCCGTCATCCGCGGGAACGTAGCGCGATCTAGAAGCCGCGCGTCAGGTTGAACGTCGCGCCACCAGGCATCGGTGTCACCGACGGCGTGAGCCTCTCGACGCTCTCCGGGTACACGGTGCGGCCGCGGTTCAGGTACAGCATGACGGCGCCGGTCGCGATCGTCGCGGCGCCGGCGATCATCACGCCGACCGCGATGTTGCTCTTGGTCTCGGCGCTGCTCTTGAGGTCGCGCACGCCGGCGAGCCTCGGATCGTCCTCGGCGCACGCGGTGACCGAGCAGTTCTGCGCGACCGTACGATCGTAGCTGTCCATGTCGGCGACCGCGGACAGATCGAGCACCGCGCCGATGCCGGCAATCGCGAAGCCGGTCCCGAACACCACCCACGGCACATACTGTGACCAGCGGTGCTCGACGCGCGCGGCGCGAGCCAGCGGGTCGAGCTTCACGGCGACCTCCTGCGACCGGCCGCCGATCACGACGACCTCGACGGTCTTGGTCAGCAGGCCCTTGCCGGTCGCGACGACCTGGTGCGGACCGGGCGCCACGCGCCGCGACTCCTTCGCCGGGCACGTCGCGAGCGGCTGACCGTCGAGCGTGACGCGCACCTCGGGCTGGCTGCACGTCATCGTCAGGTCGCCAATCTGGTTCGACAGCAGCTTGTCGTACGCGAGGGCCTCCGTGTAGACAGCCTCCTCGAGCGGTGCCGCGCCGTACTTGAGCGCGAGCTTCAGGTTGTCGGAGGCGTCGACCGGCCTGTCGAGCTGGATGAGGCAGCGGACGATGTTGAAGCGAATCGCCGGGTGGTCCCACGCGCCGACGGCCGACTTGTAACTCTCGAGCGCCTCCGCGTACTTCTTGTCGAGGAACAGCGCGTTGCCGGCGTCGAGGAACTTCTTCGCCTCGGCCTTCTTCGCCTCGGTCACGCCGACCGACCACGCGGGAGTCTGAGCGTGAGCAATGCCGGCGAGCCCGGCGAGTACAGCCGCGAACACGAAGGAGCGGAGCGTCATGGTCCGTATCTGAGTATACGCCCGTCCCCGGCGCCAGTTTGCGGCGACGACAGCCGAGCACCGTCCGAACGTAACGGCCTTCGCGACCACCGAGTAGCTTGCAGCGTCCGGGCGCCGGAGCGCTGACCTGGACGTTGTCGGTCTCGTTGTCGTGGTCTTCGACGGCGCCGTGGACCTCGACGACCACGTCGACGTCTACTCGTCGTCGTCGTTCAGCCGCTTCTTTCTCTTCTTCTTAGGCTTCTCGTCCTCGTCGTCGACGATCACCTCGTCGTCGTCACTGGACGCCTTCTTCTTCTTCGGCTTCTCGTCGTCGCCGTCGTCGTTATCGCTGAGCTTCTTCTTCTTTGGCTTGTCCTCGTCCTCGTCGTCGGACGCCATCTTCTTCGTCTTCTTCCTGGGCGTCTCCTCGTCGTCCTCGCTCGACGCGGTCTTCTTCTTCTTCTTCGCCTTGAGCTCGTCGCCATCCCCGCCCTTCTTCTTCTTGTCCTTCTTCTTCTTCAGATCCTTTTTCTTGTCCTTCTTGTCGTCCTTCACCTCGGGCGGAGGCTCGGGCGCCTTCGGGGCCGGCGGCAAGATCTTCACGAACGCCGCGCCGGCGCCGGGCTCGTCGAGGGCCAGCGACTCGTGCAGCGCGATCATCTTCCAGTTGCCGCCGTCCTTCTCGAACACGGCGAATGCGCGGAGCGGGAGCGGCTCCTCGTCCTTCTCGACGCGCGTGATCGGCGCGGTCACCCACGCGAGCTGACCGTCGGGCGTGATGTTCGCGGAGACCTCGCCGGAGATCGCGGCGCGAGTCTCGGCGTCCATCCGCTTCTTCCAGACGCGCTTGATGTCCTTCTTGCCCTTCGTCACGTCGCCGGCCGTGGGACCGACGACGAGCGCCGCGGTGTTGTTCGACAGGTCCTCGCCCCACACGTTCTGATCGAGCAGGCCGCGCTTGAACTTCTCGACCGCGCCGTCGGCCCGATCGTCGACTGGGGCCTTCGACATCGCGCCGGGCGGCACGACCGCGACCTTCTTCAGCTCGGACCGGATCTCGCGCATCGTCGGCGTGCGCGCCAGCGTGGCGGCAGAGACGGCCCACAGGTCGTCGTCGTTGGTCAGCACCGCGAGGCCAACGACCTGCTTGCCCTCGACATCGAGGACATCGAACGCCCACGCGGAGCGGCCGCCCTGCGAGGCCATCACCGCGAGCGAGGCGGAGCGCACATGCGTACGAGACTTCGACTTCGGATCGAGTAGCTGGCCGAGCGCGACGAGCGCCTCGGAGCGGGTGATCGTGCCGTCGACCTTGCGCGGACCGAACACGATCAGCGGATCGTTCAGCAGCGAGAAGAGGTTGTCGGGCTTGCCGCGATTGATCGTGTCGTAGATCTCCTCGACGAGACCGGACGCATCCTTCTTCGCCGTCTTCTCGTCGATGGCGGGACCGAGCGGCTTCTCGACCGCTTTCGCCTTGGTGCTTCCACTGCACGACGTGACGACGGCGAGAACCGCCAGTGCGCGTGCGAGGCGGCGCATGATTAGCCCCGGGACGCGCGCTTCAGTTGCGGCGCCGGCGGCAGCACCAAGTGCGGCACGGTGTCTTCGGTGGGCTCGGGGACGATCGACAACGTCGCGGCCTTCGGCACGTGCGGATTCGTGCCCTTCGCGAACCGGCGCTGCTGCGTCGCGATCGACGGCACTCCACGAACGATCGGCTCGACGTGCGACGAGCGCGTCGATGCGACCGATGGCAGCCTGGGGATCGGGATCACCGTGGAAGGGGACTTCGCGCGCGGGAACTGCGGCGCGGTCACGACGGGCATCGGCCTCGCGGGCGTCACCTTGGCCGGCAGCACCACGCGCGCGGCCGTCGCACGCTGAACGGTGCGGGCGATCTCGTTCATCGGGCTCGTGTAGTCGTTGTACTCGACCTCGGTGAGCGTCTCCGTGTTCGGCCACGCATCGGTGTCCATGCCGGGAGCCAGCGGCGGCGGTTCCGCCGCTGCTGCCACCACTTCCTCCGCCGCTGCACGCGCCCGGGCGATCGCGATCGTCCATTCCCAGTCATCTTCCTCTGCAACCGGCTCGGGTGCCACATTCACCGCGGCAGGAGCGACGGGCGTCCGCACGGGGGGCTTGATCGTCGGGACTTGCGCGACCGTCGCGGGCAGCGACTGATCGCGGATCACGACCGACGCCGACGCGGCAGACACGACACGGTGCTGACCGGTCGGAATCGGGGGACGCGGGGCGGCAGCCCGGGTGGCCACGGAAGGCCGTCCAGCCGGCGCCGGCCGTGCGGGCTCCCACTTCTCGAGCTCCGCTGCCGCGAGGTCGCTGTCTTGCCAGCCGACGATCCGACCGCCGAGCGCATCCTCCAGGACCGCGGGACGCATGGAAAGCACCCGACCCTCGGGAGTCAGGACGAGGCCGAAGCTCGACAGCTTCACGTACCCCAGGCGCTTCATCAGGCGGTCGATGGCGGGCATGAGCTGGGGTCATTGCACCCGGCAGGCCATCGAGTCGGCCGAGGGGTACCGCATAAAGCGTTGGATCGAGGTTGCACTCCCCGCCCGACGGGACCTCATCGGAGCCTCGTCCCCCGGGTCTCCTCACCCAGCCCGGGATCTGTGCAAATTCCGGACGCTAGTGGCCTTGGTACACAGGTGGCCGGCCCGCTGCGAACGCGGCCAGGCCCTCGTCACGGTCGGCCGAGTACAGCGTCACGTCGTAGCACTGGCGTTCGATCTCCAGACCCTGCTCGAGCGACACGCTCGCGCCGCGCTCGACGGCGCTCTTTGCGTGAATCACCGAGAGCGGCGCGCAACCGGCGAGCTCGGTCAGGATCCCTTCGACCGCGGCATGTAGCTGCCCGCGCGGCACCACGCTGTTGACGAGACCGATCTCGAGCGCGCGTGCGATCGGGATGCGGCGGCCGAGCATGATCATCTCCTTCGCGCGCGACTCGCCGACGATCCGCGGCAGCCGCTGCGTTCCACCCGCGCCGGGCATGATGCCGAGGCGGACCTCGGTCAGCCCGACCTCGCTGCCCTCGACCCCGATCCGGAAGTCGCACGCCATCGCGAGCTCGAGACCTCCGCCGTACGCGGAGCCGTTCATCGCGCAGATCGTCGGCTTCCGGATCGCACCGACGTCGTTGATCGCGGACGAGATCGCGTTGATGTACGGACCCGATTCCGATGCAGGAATGCCCTTGCGCTCCTTCAGGTCCGCGCCGGCGCAGAACGCCTTGTCACCCGCGCCGGTGATCACGACGGCGCGCACGGTCTCGTCGCGATCGATGTCGGTCGCGATCTCGGAGAGCGCGAGGTTGAGATCGCGCGACAGCGCGTTGCGCGCGTCGGGGCGATTGATCGTGATCCAGGTGGTGGTGCCCTTCTTCTCGACGACGAGATCCGACATGCGCCAGACCGTACTACGAAGAGCGTTCTGCCTGCCGCCGCGCGCGCGCCTGCTTGCCGAGGTGCGCCTTCAGATACTTCGATGGCAGCTCGTGCCCGACGAACGTGGCCGCCGTGCGCGACGCCTCGGTGAGCTTGTCGAGATCGATGCCAGTCGCGACGCCCATCGAGTGCAGCATCGCGACGACGTCCTCGGTCGCGAGGTTGCCCGAGGCACCGGGCGCATACGGACAACCACCGAGACCGCCGGCGGCGGAGTCGATCGTGGTGATGCCCATCTGCAAGCCGACGAGGCAGTTCGCGAGCGCCGTGCCCTGCGTGTCGTGGAAGTGCATCGCGATCGCCTCTGGCGGATGCGCTGCGAGCACCTTCGAGAGCACGTCCTCGACCTGCCGCGGATTCGCGACGCCGATCGTGTCGCCGAGCGAGACCTGATAGACGCCCATGTCACGCAGCTGGCGCGTGAGCTCCACGGCGCGCTGCGGATCGACGTCGCCCTCGTACGGGCAACCGTAGACGGTGGACACGTACGCACGCACGGCGACGTTCGCGGCGCGCGCGACCGGCACGACCTCGTCGAACGCGGTCAGCGTCTCGGCGATCGTCTTGTTCACGTTCTTCTTGTTGTGCGTCTCGGAGGCCGACAGGAACACCGCGACCTCCTTCATCCCGGAGGCGAGGGCGGTGTCGAGGCCGCGCCGGTTCGGAACGAGCGCGCTCATCCGCACGCCGGCGGCACGGTGCACGCCACGCGCGACCTCTGCCGCATCGGCGAGCTGCGGGATCCACTTCGGCGAGACGAAGCTCGTGATCTCGATATCCTTGATGCCCGCGTCCACGAGGGCGTGGATGAAGCGGAGCTTGTCGGCCGTGGGGACCTGACGCGCCTCGTTCTGCAGCCCGTCGCGCGGACCGACCTCGTAGATCGTGGCGTTGCTGGGCAACTTCATGAGCGAGATCCTGAGGCCGAACCATAGTCCGAGAGGTGCCGAGCGGCTAGCTCGTCGACCAGGGAGGGCGTCAGCTGCTCGAGGCTGTCGAGCAGGTGGTGCGCGCCCGACTGGTCCCAGCCTCCGAAGTTACCCGCCTTCACGGCGATCACGAGGCAGCCCGCGGCGCGCCCTGCGGCAATGCCCGAGACCGAGTCCTCGATGACAACACACTGGTGCGGCAGGAGGCCGAGCTCGCGCATCGCCGCGCGGTACCCATCGGGCGAGGGCTTGCTGCTCTCGACGTCCTCGGCCGCGAAGATGATGTCGAACGCGGCATCGGGGCCGATCAGCGGCAGCACTTGCAGCGCCTCGACGCGCGAGCTGCCGGTGACGAGCGCGCGCGGCTTGTCCCTGGTCCAGCGCAGCACCTCGCGCGCACCGGGCAGCACGGTGACGCCCAGCTCGGCGAACACCTCGTCGCGCTTCATCGCCGTGTGCGCAATGACCTCGGCCCGGCTCCACGTGAGCTGCGGGTAGCGCTCGGCGAGCCGCTCGTAGATCGCGACCCACGAGCGACCGATCACGAAGTCCTTGTCGGACTGCTCGCAGGCGATGCCCTGCCCTTCGAGCAGAGCGCGGGCCATCGCCTCGCCGCTCTCGCGCTCCGAATCGACGAGCGTGCCGTCGAGATCGAATAGAAAA
>JACCRC010000348.1 GCA_013813765.1 Deltaproteobacteria bacterium
GGTCGATGCCGATCGTATCGTGGCGGCCAGAGGCAAACGCGGTCTTCAGCTTGGTGCCCACGCCGTCGGTCCCGCTGACCAGGATCGGCTCCTGGTAGCCGGTCGGCACCCGGCACAGCGCGGCGAACCCGCCGATACCGCCCAGCACCTCGGGGCGCATCGTGGCCTTGGCCAGCGGCTTGATCCGGTCGACGAGGGCGTTTCCGGCGTCGATGTCGACCCCTGCATCCTTGTACGTGATCGGCATCGCCGCGTGCTTACCACACCGAGTATGCTCGTCGAAATGCCGCCGATGCCGTTGATCGATGTCGTCATTCCGACGCGCGATCATGCGGCCAGCCTGCTGCCACTGTTGCGGGACTTGCCGCACCGGATGCTGCGGTCGGTCGTGGTCGTCGACCGCGATTCGAGTGATCGCAGCGCCGAGATCGCGCGCGATGCGGGAGCGCTCGTGCTGCGCGAGCCGAGTGGTGGCTATGGTGCCGCGTGCCTGCGCGCGCAGGCGCACTTCTCGTCGCTGCCGCGGGTTCCCGACGTGCTGGTATTCATCCCGGGCGATCGGCCCGCGGCGGCCAAGTCGGTGATGGCGCTGGTCGAGCCGATCGCGGAGCGCAGCGTCGAGCTGGTGCTCGGTCACGAGCCCGGCCGCAGAAACTTCGGCGAGAAGATGGTGACGCGTGCGATCGAGACGGTGTACCGGCACAAGTGGTCAGGCGTCGGCCCGGTGCGTGCGCTGCGGTTTCCGGCGCTGATCGCCCTTGGGATGAGCGACCGCGGCAGCGGCTGGGACGTCGAGATGCTGGTGCGCGCGGTCAAGCTCGGCCTGACCTGTGACGAGGTCGTGCTCCCCGAGGACTCGCACCGGGTGACCCGGGTCGGAGGACGCGCGCTCCTGCACCTCCTTCGTCACGCAACCATGAGATAGTGAGGTCGTGAACGACGCGCTTGAGCGGTTCGCCAGGGACTTCCCCGCGGGGAGTGTGCTGTTCGAAGAGGGACAGCCCGGCGATTACATGTACGTGGTGCAATCGGGCGAGGTCGAGATCCGCCGCCAGGTCGGCGAGACCGAACGCGTGCTCGCGATCCTGCCGCCCGGCGAATTCTTCGGTGAGATGGCGATCCTGAACGGCCGTCCTCGCTCGGCGACCGCCGTGTGCAAGACCAACGCGCGGCTGCTCGTGATCGAAGGCAAGACGTTCGAGGCGATGATGCGCGCGCGTCCGGAGATCGCGCTGCGGATCATCAAGGCGCTCGCGACGCGGCTCGAGAGCGCGAACCAGCACATCGAGCTCCTGCTGCTTCCGACGCCGAATCACCGCGTCGTACAGTGTTTGCGCCTGCTGGCGGAGGAGCAGCTCGTGCTCGCCGGCACGCAGGTCAGCCACGGCAGCGCGATCCTCGTGCCCAAGCGGATCGAGGACGTCGCCGCGCGCGTCGGCCTCCCGGTCTACGAGGTGCTCGAGGTCGTCGATCGGCTGCGCGCAGCCCGGCTCGTGCTGCTCGCCGAGGACGCCGGCATCGAGGGCGATGGCTTCATCGTCCCCGAGGTCGGTCGACTCCTCGAGTTCATCGAGTTCTTGAACCTGAAGGACAGGTTCGGCGCGGCGTGAGCGGCGTACCTTAGGCGGCGGCTTCGCCGTCGCGGATCTTGATGACCTTGCGGACGAGCTTGGGGAGCTCGTCGTTCTTGGCATGGATCAAGGTCTCGATCTCCGGGGCCATCTGCCGCAGCTGCTGCTGGAGCGACGCGCTGGTGGTCCCGGTGAGCAGGGTCGAGATGACCGCCACCAGGAACGAGCCACCCCAGATCTCCTTCACGGCTTCCGCCGCGGAAGGCGCCTGGACGACCGTAAACCCCTCACCCTCGAGAGCACGCGCGATCTCTTCGCGCTCCGTGCTGATTTCATGGACGACAAGGATCGAAGACATCGCGACCTCAGCGTTTTCGCAGTGCTGAAGGTATTTACAAGGTTTAGCGGAGACCCGCGAGTGAAATGTGCGGAATTCATGGTTTCCGCAACTTCAGAGATCGGCTTTACCGGGGTTTGTAACTGGGGTATCTAGCTCGTCCTCATGGCCTGGTGGTCGCGAACGCAAGGCATCGTCGAGCAGCCGAAAAAGTCAGTCCCCAAGGGGATCTGGACGAAGTGCGAGCGCTGCAACGCGACCCTCTACGAGGCCGACCTCGACGACAACGCCCGCGTCTGCACGAGCTGCAACCACCACTTCCGGATGCCGACCGAGGGTCGGATCCACCTGTCGATCGACCAGGGGACCTGGCAGGAGCACGATCGGGACCTCGAGAGCGCTGACCCCCTGGGCTTCCGGGTGGACGGCAAGAAGTACGTCGATCAGGTCCGGTCCACGACCAAGAAGGTCGGCGGCGGCGACGCGTATCGGGCCGGCTCGGCCACGGTCGGCGGCATCCCGGTCGAGGCCGGGTTCTTCGTCTTCGAGTTCATGGGCGGATCGATGGGCTCGGTGGTCGGCGAGAAGATCGCGCGGCAGTTCGAGCGCGCGGTCGCGCTGCGCCGGCCCGCCATCATGTTCTGCGCATCGGGTGGCGCGCGGATGCAGGAAGGCGTGCTGTCGCTGATGCAGATGGCGAAGACCTCCGCGGCGCGCTCGCGCCTCCGCGAGGCGAAGGTTCCGTACATCGCGGTGCTCCTGCACCCGACGACGGGCGGCGTCGCGGCCTCGGTCGCGATGCTCGGCGATATCATCATCGCGGAGCCCGATGCCCTGATCGGCTTCGCCGGCCCGCGCGTGATCGAGCAGACGATTCGCCAGCAGCTCCCGCCTGGCTTCCAGCGCTCCGAGTTCCTGCTCGAGCACGGCATGGTTGACATGGTGGTCGCGCGCAAGGACATGAAGTCCACGCTCGAGCGCACGCTGCGCTGGTTCGAGCGCGGCCGTCAGCCGGAGCGCCGCACTGGCGTCGTGCTCGACGACGCCGAGCTGCCACAGACCGACTGATGGCCTCGCCGTACGCACAGCTCTTGAACCGGCTGTACGCAGCGCGCCGGTTCGGAGTGGTGCTCGGGCTCGAGCGAATGCGCGCGCTGCTCGACAAGCTCGACGCGCCCGATCGCAAGCTCGGCACGGTGGTCCACGTCGCCGGCACCAACGGCAAGGGCTCCACGGTCGCGATGATCGCGGCGCTCGCAGCTTCCGGTGGGAAGAAGGTCGCGGCCTACACGTCGCCGCACCTGTCGTCGCTGCGCGAACGGATCGCGATCGGCGGCCAGCCGATCAGCGAGGCGGCGCTCGTGGCGGCAGCGGAAAAAGTCTGCGCCGCCGGCGGCGACGAGCTGACGTTCTTCGAGCAGATCACGGCGATGGCGTTCGTCGCGATCGCCGAGACGGCCGTCGACATCACGGTGCTCGAGGTAGGCCTCGGCGGCCGGCTCGATGCGACGAACGTGGTGGCCGCGCCGATCGCGGTGATCACCGGCATCGCACTCGACCACGAGGCGATCCTCGGGCCTACGATCGCCGCGATCGCCGAGGAGAAGGCGGGCATCTTCAAGCCGGGCCAGCGCGTGGTGCTGAGCCGTTCGGGCGATCCGGCGGCGACACCCGTGCTGCTCGCTGCCGCAAAGCGGGCAGGGGTGGAGACCGTGACGCGGCTCGACTGGGACGCGATCGATCGCGTTCCGCCGCTCGCACTCTCCGGAACCCATCAGCGCCGCAATGCCGCTGCCGCGCTCGCTGTGCTCGACCATCTCGAGGCGCTCGGTGCGGTCACGGTCGACGCGACGACGCGTGCGCATGTGCTGGCGACCGTGGGGCACCCCGGCCGGTTCGAGTGGATCGAGGGTGAGCCCGACATCGTCGTCGACGGCGCCCATAACCCCGACGGTGCGAACGCGCTCGATGCGCTGCTGCGCGAACACGCGAGCCGCACGATCGTGCTCGTCGCTGCGGCCTCCGCCGACAAGGATCTGCGTGCGCTCGTCGGACCGCTCGCGGCGCAGGCGGCGCACGTGATCGCGACACGCTACCAGCAGGACCGCTCGGCCGAGCCCGAGGTGCTCGCCGAGGCCATCCGCGAGATCCATCCGAACAAGCCCGTCGAGACCGCGCCGAATCTGCGCAGCGCGCTCGCTCGCGCGCGGACGCTCGGCGATCTGATCGTCGTCGCCGGTTCGCTGTTCATCGTCGGCGAGGCCCGCGTGCTGCTGCTGCGCGCGCCAGCGGACCCGATCGCCGTCAGCGACCCGTCGGCTCGGCCCAGCGCAGGCTGAGCTGCGTGGCCGTATCGCCGCGCCACGCCTTCGTGCGGAAGTCGCCGCGGATGTCCTTCGCACCGGCGAGCTCGAGCAGGCCCTCGAAGAACCCGAGTGCCTGGTACGACGCCGCCTCTTCAGCAACCTCACCCATGTAGTAGTTGATCGCGATCTGCGCCTCGCCGTCGTGGATCGACGGGACCTTGATCGCCTCGAAGTCGAAGAACGTCTGGCGCAACACGTGGAAGCGCCGCAGCGTCTCGACCGGCTGACCCGGCTCGAGCAGCGAGGGATAGGCCTTGTGCAGCTGCTGCGCGGAGTACCGTCCCCACAGCTGCACCGGGAACAGCTCGCCGCGCGCGACCGTCGCCAGGATCGCGACGCCGAGCTTCTCGAACACCGGCATCGGATACCAGCCGTCCGGATCGATCTTCGCCGTCAGGTACGGGGTCTCGGCGTCACCGAGGTACGTCGTGATCGGTCGGCCCTTGAAGGAGCGGACCATCTTCACGTAGTCGAGGAAGAGGACGCCGCGGACCTGGCGCATGAAGCGCTAGTTGCCGACCTTGGTGGCCGTCAGCACGGTCGTGACCGAGCAGTTCGCGGTGCCCGCGGCGGCGGTGAGCATCACCGTACCGGCGCCCTGGCCGCTAACGGTCTTCTTGTCGCCGCCGAGCGTGAACGAGCCGGTCGCGTACGCACCGTTGACCATGACCGAGCCCAGGTTCGGATCGTTCTCCGTGTACATGCACGTCTGGCCCGGGACGATGGTCGCGGTGTTGCCGTTGACGTCGTACTTCTGCGGCGGGCACTTGTCGCCGGCCGGCGGCACGACGATGAGGTCGGACGTCGTGCCCTCGGTGACGGTGAACGACCCCGTATCCGCCGTCGTGTCGGGGGCCGAGTTCGGGCACGTCACCGTGGTGCTCGAGCCCGCGTTGTACATCCACGTTCCGAAGAAGTCGTCCCCGGGGCTGCCATCGGTGCCGCACGCCGCCAGGAACACAAGGAGAGCCAGAGTTCGCTTCATCCGCGGAACCTACACGAATTTGCGTCGGTGGGCGCGGCCCCGTACGATCTAGCCATGCGTCGAGCGATCGCCGGGTTTCTGCTGCTGCTCCTCGCCGGGCCGGCTGCCGGCGACACGAAGGTGCCCCATCGCGAAGGCGACTACGGCGGCGTCACTCCGGGGCAAAAGCCCGACAAGCCGAAGCGGAAGCCGGCTGCCGGCACGCTGTCGTGGATCGGCTTCGAGGCCCATAACGGCGGTGCGAAGCTGTTCTTCCAGTCGCCGAGCGTGTTCCAGGTCACCCAGCGCCTGGAGGGCTCGACACTCGTGGTGAGCCTCGACCTGACGCGCTTGGGCGCGAACACGTGGCGTCAGGTCGACACGCGGTTCTTCGATAACCCGTTATCGGG
>JACCRC010000349.1 GCA_013813765.1 Deltaproteobacteria bacterium
GCGCGATCTTCGTGCCCGGCGCCGCGCGCATCAGCACCCAGCCGGCCCCCGCTGCGGCGCCGGCCACGTCGGTGCCATCGATCGTCGTGATCACGTCGCCTACCTGGAGGCCGGTCTTCGCCGATGGTCCCGCCGGATCGATCCAGCTGATCTTGTACTCGTGCTTGTCGGGAGGCGTGTCGGGCGGTTGCTCCGCGAAGTTCACGCCGAGCTCGCCGACCGGGTCGCCCTGCTTGACGCGCTTCTTGATGATCGGGATCGCCCCGACATCGGCGGTCGTGGAGTCGGCCGACACGGTTCGAATCACCGACAGGGTTGCGTACTCGCTGTCGCGAAAGTCCTTTGGCACGCCGCGCAGCAGGATCTTGCCTCGCGGGGCGCGTGCGATCGTGAACGCGCCGCTGTCGTCTGTCACGTTCTCCTCGTCGCCGCTCGAGAACGAGAAGCCGCCGCCGCTCTCCGCAGTGGAGGCGTGCATGTGCACGCCGGGCACCGGCTTCTGCGTCACCGAGTCGACGACCTTGCCGGTGAGCTTGATCAGCTTCTCGAGCTGGATCGTCACACCGGTCTTGCGCTCGCCCTCGGCAAGATCGAGCTCGATCTGCTTCGTGATGCCGGCGCTCTCGGCGGTGATGCGGAAGTGTCCCTTCGGCAGGTCGCGGATCGCGAACCGCCCATCGGTCCGATAGAAGTCCTCGCTGCGCCAGAGACCGCTCTTGGGATCCTGTAGCGAGATCGAGAGCTCGTCGGGCGGACCGCCGGGACCCGTCGCGATGCCCTCGATCGATCCGGTTGGCTTGATCTGCAGCACCGCGTTCGACCCCACTTCGATGTGCTCCGCAATCGCCTCGCCGCCGCCCTTGCGATACGCGCGCAGCGTGTAGGTGCCCGGCGAGAGCTTCGTCAGCGTGAACGTGCCGTCGGTGCCGGTGAGCACGGGCTTGTCCTGCCACGACCACCGCGTGTCCAGCACGTTCGTGCGCTGCGCGCCGGCGGCGTCGGACTCGCGCGCCGCCGAGACGAACGCATCGCCGACCGGTGAGCCATCCGTGTCGACGACGGTCCCCTTGATGATGCCCGACTGCGCCTCGACCACGAGCTTCACCGTCGCGACCTGGTTCGCCCGCACGGTGACACGCTCGCCTTGCTTCGCATCGTCCGTGGTGCCGGGCTTGCGCAGGGTGTCGCTCCAGCCGCGCTGCGCGAGGACGCGGTAGTCGCCGGGCCGCATGCCTTCGATCGTGAAGCTGCCGTTGTCATCGGTCGAGCGATCTCCGCCCCAGCTGCGGCTGCCGCCGGTGAGCAGGCGCGTGTTGACCTCGATGCCGCCGACAGGTGCCCCATTCGCATCCACGACGGTGCCCGTGAGCGTGCCGCCGTCGTCGAGCACGAGGTCCTTCACGACGGTCGCGCCGGACGCGACCTCGACCTTGTAGCCGTCCTTCGGCGCGATGCCCTTCGTCGTCGCGGCCTCGATGCGATAGGTGCCGGGCTTCAGGCCGGTGAGCTCGTAGCTGCCATCGCGACCGGTGCGATCGCCGCCCCAGCCAGTCTTCGCGCGCGCGCCGCCGCCGAGCGAGCGCGCCCACAGCTCCGCATCCTCGACGGGCTCACCGGACTTCGTCGTGACCTTGCCCTTGATCACCGCGCCGGCGTCGACCTCCCACACGATGTCCTTCGCATCGTCGGTGGAGACCACGATGTGGTCGTACTTCTCGCGCGTCTGGTAGCCCTCGCAGGCGATCTGCGGCTTGTAGTCGCCGGGCAGCACGCCGTCGGCCCACAGGAGGCCGTCAGGCTCCTTCTTCAGCTGGATCCAGCGCTGTGCCGCCGCGTCGTGCAGGCTCGCGCGCGGGGTCTCGCACGGTCGCTTCAGCTCGCCGGCGATCATGATCCGCGCCTCGATGCGCGCTGCGGGGAACAGCTTCACGACGACGCCGTCGACGTGCTGGCCGAGCCCGACGAGCTCGCTGCCCTCGGTGCGACCGTAGCCTCGGTCGGTGCGTGCGGTGATGGTCTGCCGGCCCGGGTTGATGCGATCGAGCCGGAACTTGCCCTCCGCGTCCGAGAACGTGGTCTCCGCCTCGCTCCAGTCACCGAGCGTGACGCGCGCGCCTTCCACCGGCTGGCTCGTGCGCGCATCGACGACGGTGCCCGACAGCGTGGACTCGGGCGTGAGCAAGAGCTCGACCTTGCCGGGCGCGTACAGGTACTCGCGGTTGTCGGCGTAGCCATCGGCGGACGCGTGCACTGCCGTGTGACCGCGCGAGACCCACACCGAGAACGCACCCTTGTCGTCGGTCTCGGCCACGACGATCGGATCGCTGGTCCACACCATCGCCTTCGCGATCGGGCCGCCCGTGAGATCGGAGACGGTGCCCTTCAGCTCGACGCCGCCGGTGCGCAGCGCGAGATCGATGCCCGTCTTCGCCTCGCCCGCGCGGAGCGGGAACGACGATCGATGCTTGTTGCCATCGGGATGGAAGACCTCGGGGCGGTAGGTCTTCGCGCTCGCCAACAGGGCGTACTCCGCGGGAAGAAGGCCCGTGATGACGTACGCGCCGTTCGCGTCGCTCGTCACGCAGCTCGGGACGCGCAGTACCTCGCTCGGATAGTCGCGGGACTCGCCGTTCGCGCACACGCGAGCGCCGGGGAGTGGTGCCTTCGTCCCATCGATCGTGATCGTGCCGGCGATCGATCCGCGCGAGAGCTTCGTGGGATCCGGCAGCGGCTTGGTCGACGACACCGGGCGTGGGCCGGTCTGCGTGACCTCCGCGGATCCGCTGCCGGTAGCAGGCGTGGTGTCACGCTCGCTCGAGCCCCGGCAGCGCCAGACGAGCAGGGCGATCACGACCGCGGCGAGCGCAGCACCGATCGACCCGATGCGCTTGTTCATGGCGCCGCGAGGGTGACAGAGATCGTGTTGCCGCGCTTGAGGCCGATGGTCAGCTTCGTGCCGACCGGTGCGTTCATCAGCGTCCACGCGTGCATCACGTTGCCGCCAGTGACGTCGACGCCGTCGACCGACGTGATCACGTCGCCAACCTTGATGTCGAGTCCCGCGCACGGGCCACCGGGCTTCACGAAGCTGACCTCCATCATGCTGAGCTCCGGCGGCTGCTCGGGCGGCTGCTCCTTGAAGTGGAGGCCGAGCTCTCCGGCGGTCTGACCTTCCTTGATCCGCTTCTTGATGATCGGGAGGTCGCCGATGTCGCCGCTCTTGGTCACGGTCTTGAGCGAGCGGAACCAGGTGTACTCGCTCTCCTTGTACTCCTTCGCCATGCCCTGGATCGCGAGCTGGCCCTTTGGCGCGCGCTTCACGGTGAACCTGCCGGCGGCGTCGGAGATGTTGCTCCTGTCCTCGTCGCCCCAGCTGAACGAGAAGCCGTCGCCGCCGATCGCCGGCTTCGCGAACACCATGATCCCAGCGACCGGCGCCTTGGTCTGCAGATCAACGACACGCCCGGTGATCTCGAGCAGCTCCTCGAGCGTGACGTCGACACCGGTCTTCGCCTGGCCCTCGGTGAGATCGGTCTCCACCTTCTTCTGCCCGCCCTCGGCGCTCACGGTGATGGTGAAGTGGCCGGCGGGCAGGTCGTGCAGCGTGTACTTGCCGTTGGTCTTGTAAAACGACTCCGTGCGCTCGAAGCCGGTCTTGAGATCTTCGATCTCGACCTTGAGCTCGTCGGGCATCGGGCCGCTCTCGCGCTTCGCGGTGCCCGCGATCGATCCGGTGTGCTTCATCTGCAGCTTCGCAGATGTCGTGCCGACCGCGACGTGCTCTGCGATCGCCTCGCCGCCACCCTTGCGATACGCACGCAGCGTGTACTTGCCCGGGGACAGCTTCGTCACGACGAACGATCCATCCGTGCCGGTCAGCACCGGCTTCTCGCTGTCGCCCCAGCCCCAGCCGCGCGTGCCGTGCGCGCTCGAGTTGCGCGCGCCCGCCGCGTCGGACTCTCGCGCGCTCGAGATGAACGCATCGGGGACCGGCTGACCGTTCGCATCGACGACGGTCCCTTTGATCGTCCCGGTCTGCGACTCGACGACGAGCTTCACCTCCACCGTCTTGCCGACGGCCACGGTGACCTTCTCGCCCTGCTCGGAATCGTCGTTTGTTCCCGGCTTCCGCAGCTCGTCGGCCCAGCTCCGGCGCGCGGTGACGCGGTACTCGCCGGCGCGCGTGCTCTCGATGACGAACGTGCCGTCCTCGGCCGACTTGATCTGCTCGCGTCTCCACCAGAATTGATCGGACAGCGGGCGCGCGTCGATCGTCACGTCGTCCACCGGCTTGCCCTTCTCGTCGACGACGATGCCCTTGATCGAGCCGCCGTCCTCGAGCACGAGATCCTTCTGCACGGTACCGCCCGCGGGCACATCGACCTTGAAGCCTCCGCGCGGCGCGACCGCCTTGTGCGTGTCGACCTCGAGCTTGTAGGCCGAGGGCTTCAGCGCGACGAGCTCGTAGCTGCCGTCGGCTTGCGACGTGTCGCCGGCCCAGTCCATCTTCGCCCGCACGTCGCCGCCGGTGGTCTGCGCCTGGACGCGCGCGTCCTCGATCGGCGCGCCCGACTTCGTGATGACCTTGCCGCGCACGACGCCGCCAGCCTCGACCTCCCACGTCAGATCGACAAGGTCCTTCCCCGCGACGACGATCGGCTCGTACTTGTCCTTCGCACGATAGCCTTCGCACCACACCTGCGGCGAGTACGTTCCAGGCAGCACGCCATCCGCATGCACGGTGCCGTCGGGCTCGGTGGTCGCGCTGACCCAGCGATCGTTGACCTCATCGCGCAGCGAGAGGTGGCCCTCGACGCACAGCTTCGGCGGCTTGCCCTCGATCATCACCTTGCCGACGACGCGCGCCGCAGGGAACAGCTTCACGACAACGCCATCGACCTGCTGGCCGAGCCCGACGAGCACGGAGCCCTCGGTGCGGCCGTAGCCGTGATCGGTGCGCGCGATGGCGACGTAGCGGCCCGGCGGGATCCGGCGCACGCGGAACTTTCCCTGCGCGTCGGTCTTGTCGGACTCGCGACCCTCCCAGCTCCACTGCGTCGCCTGGACCGTGACTTCGGCCCCCTCGATCGGCGCGCCGGTGCTCGCATCGACGACGGTGCCCGACAGTCCGGACTCCGGTGTCAGCAGCACGTCGATCGTGCCGGGCGCGCGGCCCATCACCGAGCTGCCCGCATAGCCATCCGCGCTCGCGATGACGCGCACGCTGCCGGGCGCGACCCACACGCTGTACGCGCCCTTGTCATCGGTCTCGACCATCGGCGACGTCGCGCCTTCGCCCCACATCCCGGCGGCCACGCGGATCTGCGCGTGCGCGATCGGTCCGCCGGAGATATCCGAGACGGTGCCCTTCAGCTCGGCGCCGCCGGCGCGCAACACGAAGTCGATGCCGGTCTTTGCCTCCCCGGCAGCGAGCTCGAACGACGACTTCTTGCGATCGCCCTTCGGGTGGAACGTCGCCGGGCGATAGCTCTTCGCTCCCGCGGTCGCGACGTACTTCGCGGCGTAGAGCTCTTCGAACTTGTAGGCGCCCTGCGCGTCGGTCTCCTTGCAGATGGGATCGCGCACCAGCTCGTCGGGCAGCTCGTTCGAGAACGGGTCCACGCACACACGCGCGCCCGCGACTGGTGCCTTCGCCTCGTCGCGCACGGTGCCCGCGATCGAGCCGCGCGCCTGCTTCTGCGGATCGGGACGCTTGACGATCTCCTTGCCGATCGTCGGTGACAGATCGCTAGTCGCGACCTTCGTAGCGGGCTCGTCGTCACCGCTACTCGCCGCGTGCGAGCCCTTGTTGCTGGCCGTGCAGCGCCACACGAGCACGCCCGCGAGGAGCACTGCCACCGCCACTCCGAATCCGATCCTGCGCCTGGTGCTCATCGTGGTGATGCTACGACAGACCTACCAAAGGCGTGGTTGCATTCCGGTGTCGCTTGCCAGTCGCTGGCAGTCGCTGTCAGGAAGCGAGGACGCGGTTGTCGATCAACCGCGTGTTGCCCACGAACGCAGCGATCGCGAGCACGGCGCGGTTCTCGATGCGCTCGATCGTGCTGAGCTCGTCCGCGTCGCGGAGCTCGACATAGTCGATCCGTGCAAGTGACTCGGCTTCGATCGGCGCGCGCGCGATCGCGACGAGCATCCGGGCGTCGCGCTCGCCGGCCTTGAACGCTGCATCGGCGGCGCCGAGACCACGCGAGAGCGAGAGCGCAGCGGCACGCTGCTCGGGAGACAGATATGCGTTGCGCGATGACAGCGCGAGACCGTCCGCTTCGCGGACAATCGGTACGCCCTGGATCTCGATCCCGAAATCGAGATCGCGCACCATGCGCCGGATGATCGCGAGCTGCTGGTAGTCCTTCTCGCCGAACACCGCGACGTGCGGACGCGTGATGTGGAACAGCTTCGACACGACGGTCGCGACGCCGGCGAAGTGACCGGGCCGGCTCGTGCCGCACAGCGGCTGCTGCAGCTCGCGCACCTCGATGAACGTCTGGCTGCCGGCGGGATACATCGCCTCGGCGGAGGGACAGAACGCGAGATCGATCCCGGCCGGCCGCGCCTTCGCGAGGTCACCGGCCTCGTCGCGCGGATACCGCGAGAGATCCTCTCTGGGCCCGAACTGCTTCGGGTTGACGAAGATCGTGAGGATCACGACGTCGGCGCGGGCGCGCGCGTGGCGGACGAGCGCGAGGTGACCTTCGTGCAGCGCGCCCATCGTGGGCACCACGGCGATCTTGCGGCCATCGCGGCGGAGATCCTCGGCGCGCGCGCGCATCGCGGCCGGCTCGCGGAACACTTCGAACGGGATGTTCACCCGCGCATGCTAGCAGCGCGCGGCTTCGGTGCAGTCCTGGTACGTGCCGAACAATGCGAGCATCGCGTCGGGCGACAGCGTCGCGTTGCAGTCGAACTGATCGATCCGCGCGAGGCAGCGCTGAGCGGCCGCGCAGGTCGGCGGCTGCGGCGTACCGAGGAGACGCATGCCCTGCGTCGCGATCTGACACGCCTGCGCGACCTGCGAGTTACCGCAGGCGGTCATGCGCGTGCAGGCGTGCTCGAGCATGCTCATCGCGAGCCCAGCGGCGGTGCTCCCGAACGGACCCTGCTGGATCGACGGCACGCCCGGGTTCGGGCGGAGTGGATCGAGCGTCGGATCGTCGGGATCGATCTGCGCGAGGTCGTCCGGCTTCGCCCACGGATCGACGCCGTTGGGCGCGGACGGCGGCGTGATCATCGAGCCCTTCGGCGGCATCGGATTCGTGTCCATGCGCTCCGGCGCGGGCGGCGGCGGCACGCGCGTGTCGGCCTTCGCGGTCGACGACGGTGGCCACACCATCAGCACGACAGCCACGGCGATCGCGATGCCGGCGAGGATGATCACGAGCACAGGCCAGTTCTTCAGCAGCGAGTTGCCGGACTTCTGCGCCGGCATGCGCGCGCTCTCGCGCGGCGGCAGGATCTGATCGGTGACGTCGGCGGCGGCAGCGACTGCCTTCGCGGGACCGGGCTTCTTCGGGACCGGCGTCGCGTCGGCCTTCACCGGCGGGCGCGCCGTTCCGGATCCTGCCAGCGCAGGGAGGGCAGCAGCCGCAGCGGGACGCGCACCGCGAGCCTCGGCGAGGTCCGCTTTGCAGTGCTTGCACCGGCCTGCGATCGGATGGACGAGCCCACCGCACTGCGGGCAGGGGATACGTCCGTCGGAAGGACTGGGGTTTTTCGCCACCGCTGCCATGTTGTTCATGCTGTCAGGAGATCGGGGTGGATGCAAAGGCGGTTACGCGGGTGCGCGTAGGAGAAGTGGCATTGCCAAGGGGGGATCCGGGCCGCAAAGTGGGTCGCATGCCCGGTCCGGTCCCGCCGCGTGTCACCGAGCACGAGGTCCATGTGGTCGGGCTCGATCCCCGCCACGACGGCGTGCGCATCGCGCAGCTCTCCGACATCCACGTCGGTAACCTCACCCCGCCATCGCACATCCGCGCGGCCATCACCGCTGCAAACAATGCGAAGCCGGATCTTATTCTTCTGACGGGCGACTACGTCTGCTGGAAGCGTAGCGAGGTCGCCCAGGCGGCCGAGCAGCTGGCCGGCCTCCAGGCGCCTCGCGTGCTCGCGGTGCTCGGAAACCACGATTACTTCGTATGGGGTGCCGGCGTGCGGTCGGCGCTCGAGCGCAACGGCTACGAGGTGCTGCGCAACCAGACCACCGTCGCGAGTGTTCGCGGCGCACCGCTGACGATGGTCGGCATCGACGATCCCGTCACGCGCCATGACGATCTCGATGCCGCGTTCGCCGGCGCGCCGGAAGGCCCACGCATCGTGCTGTGTCACGCGCCAGATCGCGCTCCGCAGATCGCCGCGCGCGGCGCGGACCTCATCATGTCGGGTCACACGCATGGCGGGCAGATGTTCGTGAAGGGCATCACCGACCGGATCATGAAGCGGGTCGGGCTCAAGTTCCGGCGCGGCTTCTACGAGGTCGGCGAGGGTGCGGCGAAGTCGCAGCTCTACGTCACTCCCGGCGTCGGATTCTCAGGCGTTACCCGCAGGTTCGGCGAGGGCACACACGCCGAGTGCGCGGTGATCACGCTGCGTCGTGCAGAGCGGGAACAAACGATCCGCGCGGCCGGGTAGTATCGACACCATGGGCAAGCTGTTCACCGAGCGAATCTGACCTAGGGTCGCCAGCAGCCTTCGCTGGCTGCTGCCCGTTCATACCGTCCTGCTCGCGCTCGCGTTGTTCGACGAGCTCGCCAGCGGCGTGTCTTCGGTCGCAGCGCCCGACATCGAGCGCGCGTTCGAGACGTCGCACGCGATGTTCGCGATGTTCGTCTTCGTCGGGCCGGGCATCGTCGCGCTCGTCATCGAGCCGCTGATCTTCCTCGCCGCGGATCGCTATCCGCGCGCCTGGTTCATCCGCGGCGGCCTGACGGCGATGTCGCTCGCGTCGTTCGCATCGGGCCTCGCGCCGGGACCGTTCGCGCTCGCGGCGGCCACGTCGGTGCTGTGGCTCGCGATCGGCGCATCGTCATCGCTCGCACAGGCGACGCTGATGGATCGCGATCCGGACAACCGCGCGAAGACCCTCGCGCGGTGGACGCTGCTCGGATTGATCGGCGATCTGTGCGCACCCGCGATCCTCGCGGTGATGGCCATCGCCGGCCTGACCTGGCGCGAGGGCTACATGAGCGTCGGCGCGCTCGTCGGCGTGTGGGCGATCGTCGCGTGGCTGACGCCGATCGATACTCCCCGCGAGACCGAGGAGTCGGAAGAGCCGACGCGGGGCCTGCTCGCGACGCTGCGCGACGTGCTGCGCGACCGGACGCTCGTCGTCTGGCTGTTCGGGCTCGCGCTGTGCGATCTCCTCGACGAGATCCTCGTCGTGTTCGCGACGATCCACGTGCGCGATGGGCTCGGCGGCGGTCAGCTCTGGCAGAGCGCGATCGTCGCGACCTTGATCGCATCGGGTGCGATCGGGCTCGTCGTGCTCGAGCGTCTGCTGAAGAAGCACGACGAGTCGCGGCTGCTCGTCGCGTTCTCTGCCGCGTGCGCGGTGGCAGTGGGTGCGTGGATCGCCGCGCCGAACCTCGTCGCGAGCCTCGTGCTCGTGATCCCCGTCGGTGCGACGGCGACGGTGCTCTATCCGCTCGTCGCATCGCGCGTGTTCGCGCAACGACCCGAGGAATCCGGTGCCGTGCTCGCAGCGAGTCATCTGTTCACGCCGCTGGGCCTCGCGCTGCCGTTCCTGATCGGCGCGCTCGCCGATCACGCGGGGACCTACGCCGCGCTCGCGGTGCTCGTGGCGCAGCCGGTCGGTCTGATCGTGCTCGTCAAGGTCACGGCCGCGCGCAAGCTCGACGATTAGTCGCTACGGGTGCGGATCCGGCGAGGCCGGCTGCACCACCGGCTTGACCCCCGAAGACGGCACCGGCGGCGGCGGTAGCGGCCGCGGCGTGGTCTCCGGCGTGTTCGCTGCCTCGCGATGCGCGCTCTGCGCGTCGCGCATGTCGTCCATCGAGCTGACGAGCTGCGCGCGATCCTTGTCGTTGTCGCTCGCGGGCGGAGCCATGGTGGGCGTGGCCTTCGTCGTTGCGGTCGGCGTCTCGGCGAGCCTCGCTTGACCGGGGCCCGCACATGCTCCGGCGACCAGGAGTAGGAGCAGAGTTCTCATGTGATCACCGTACTGCTCGAAGCATGCCGGGCAACCGAGCGGTAGGTGAGGAGGTCGTAGGGATCAACATGAGTGCGAAGCAGACGAGCATGTCTGCCTCGCTCGTGGCGTTGCTGCTCGTTTCGTCCTCGGTGACCGCCTTCGCGGAGCCCGGGGAGGGCGAGCCCGTGCAGCGCGCGGGTGAGGTGTGTGACGAGCATGACACGGCGGCCCCGGGACAGACCGAGCCTGCGAGCACACCGAGCGCGCCTGACCCACCGAAGCGTCAACCGACGGGGACCTTCCAGCTCGGCGTGGGGTTCTCGAGTGACGAGAACTTCATCGCGACGGCGTCGATCGCGCAGAGCAATCTGTTCAACACGGGCCAGCGGCTCGCGCTGACGACGCGGATCTCCTCGCGTCGCCAGCTGTTCCAGCTCGACCACGCGATCCCGAATCTGTTCGGCAGCGGCGTCGAGCTGCGCACGCAGCTGTACGCGCGCGACGACGAATTTCCCGGCTTCCGCCGCAAGGCCGCCGGTGGCTCGGCGCTGCTCGACCAGAAGGTCGGCGAGCACCTGCATGCGTTCACCGGCTTTCGCTTCGAGCGCGTGACCGCGGAGGTCGATGATCCGGTGAGCGCACGCACCGACGTGCCCGGCCTCATGGGCTATCGCGATCTGACGATCGCATCGTTACGCGGCGGGCTCGTCTATTCGACGCTCGACCAGCCGTACCTGCCGACGAAGGGCATGCTGCTCGGCACGAGCATCGAGGTCGCGGATCGGCGGCTTGGCTCGGACGTGCAGATGACACGGATCGATGGCTGGGGCAGCATCCATCAGTCGGTCGGTCCGTTCATCGCGCACCTGGGCGGCAGCGTCGCTGCGATCTCGAGCCGCGATCCGGGCGGCGTGCCGCTGTCGGAGCGGCTGTTCCTCAACCGCTCGAACCTCGTGCGCGGCTACGGTCCCGGTGAGATCGGTCCGCGCCACGGCGGCAACTTCGAGTACACGGCGCGCGGCGAGCTCGAGCTGCCGCTGTTCCCGAAGCTCGGCATCTCGGCGGTCGGCTTCATCGACCACGGTGGGATCTACGACAGCATGGGACGGGGCTCGACCGGAACGTCGGCGGGCTTCGGTCTGATCTGGCGCTCGCCGATCGGCCCGCTGCGCTTCGACTGGGCGTTCCCACTGGATGGTGGCAAGCCGCAGTTCGTGTTCGGGCTCGGCGCCTCCTTCTAGGGAGTGCGATGATCGGCGTAGATGCGCAGGCCGAACGCGCCCGCGGGCGTCGCGCGCCATGCCTCGATCCGATCGCGCGCCTCGGGGCTGAATTCGTCGGGCATCGGCAGGCCGAACGGGTGCTCGCGCGGGACGAGGATTGGTGAGGACAGCGATGCGAACGTCAGATCCGCGATCGTGAACCGATCGCCCGTGAGATAGCGCCGGCCGTCGCTCAAGATGTCAGCGACGCGGGCGTAGGTCTCGTCGATCTTCGCGCGCGATCGGTCGGCGCCTGCGCGATCGATCTTCAGGCCGCGCTTCAACGCGGCGACCGCGATCGGCCGCGTGAGCTTCAGCGCGATCTGCTCCCAGCGGGGGGCGCCGCGCGTGATGATGTGATCGAGATCGGTGCGCGGCAGCAGGTGGAAGTACGCCCAGCGCCGCGTCGCAGGGCCGAGCTGACGATCGAAGTCGTCCTCGAGTGCGAGCGCTTCGGCTCGTGCGGCGCCGGTGGGCAGCAGCGTGCCGGGCTTCTTCGCGTCGGCCCACGCCACGATGTCGCTCGAGTCGGTGAGCAGCGTGTCGCCATCGCGGACGACTGGAACCGTGCGACCGGCGCGCGCGCGACGGTTCGCGATGTAATGGAACAGCGGAAGGTGGCCGTCCTCCTCGTAGCGGACGCCGCAGCGATCGAGCGCCCAGCGCGCCTTCTCGCAGTAGTGCGAGAACGGAATCGTGATGAGCGTCGCCGTCATGTCGACGGCCGGCACACGGCGCCGGGTCCATCGGCGATCGTGACGCAGGTGGTGCTGGCCGGGCACACGCTCTTCTCGCTGCACGTGATCTCGCAGCTCGAGAACTGCGGGCCGCGTGCGCCGGCGATGCCGTAGTACTTCACGCACTCCATCGGCGGCGCGCACGTGCCGCCATCGCCGCAGGGCGTGCCGAGCTTCGCGGGGTCGACGGAGTCCGGCATGGGCGACGGATCTGGAGACGGCGAGGGAGCGGGGGACGGCGCTGGCGAAGCGGAACCGCCGCTCGACGACGACGAGCCGCTGCACGCGGCGATCAGACACAGCAGGGCGAAGCGGGACATGCCCGACGGTACGCGATCAGCGCCGCCGCGCCATCGCACCGCGCATCAGATCGGTGAAGCCTCCCTGACCCTCGGACAGCATCGAATCGAGCTCCTTGCCGACGCCGACGACGCGCGTGCGAACGGGCTTCGCGGGGAACACCAGCAGCGCGAGGATGCCGAGCGTGATCGTGAGAGATAGCCGCACGCCCGCCATCGCGACCCAGCCGCCGAAGCCAAACGACAGCACGCCGATCCGCAGCAGCGTACCCATCGGCTCGGGGATATCCGAGAACATCTGCCGCGGCGCGAGCTGTGCGGCGGGAGCCTTCACGACCGCGCGCTCTTCGGGGGGCGGCTTCATCTTCGCGAGCAGCGCGACGACCTCCCTCGCGCGCTGCGGGCGCTTGTCGGGATCCGGATCCGTCATCTCGATCAGCGCCGCACGCAGTCCGGGATCGAGGCCGGGCAGGTGCTTCACGAGATCCATGCGGAGACCCTTGCGCGGGACGTCCTCGGGCTCGATGCCGCCGGCGAGCGAGACGATCGTGGCGCCGAGCGCGTAGAGATCCGTCGCCGGCGTGACCTGACCGTGCAGCTGCTCGGGTGCCATGTAGCCGAACGTGCCGACCATCGTCGAGCCGCCCTTGTCCCGCGCCGCGTCGAGCACACCGCCGAAATCGACGAGCGCGATCCGACCATCCGGCGCGCGCACGAGGTTCGACGGCTTGATGTCGCGGTGCACGACGGGAGGTGATCGCGTGTGCAGGTAGTCGAGGATCTCGAGCGAGCGGATCAACAGGTCGCGGAGCTCGAGCTGCGACAGCCGGTGCTTCTTCGCGAGCTCGCGCAGGTCCTGCCCGGGTGCGCGCTGCATCACGAGGTTGAACGTGCCGGGCGGCTCCTCGAGCGTCGCGAGGTAGCGCGGAATCCCGGCGTGCCGCAGCTGCGAGAGCACCTTCGACTCGCGCTCGAACAGCTCGAACGACTTCCACGTGCCGCGCGGCGTGATCCGCTTGACGATCACTTCCTTGTCGTCGCTCGCCTTCGCCTTGTCGTCGCGTGCGAGAAAGATCTCGCCCTGCGAGCCTCTGCCGAGCTTGGGCCCGAGCCGGTAGCGGCCCCCGATCAGGGGACCGTCGAACGGGCTCGCGGTCATGCCGTCTTCTTAGCATCCCTCAGAGCGGCGGGGCGTCGGCGAGCGGCGAGCGTGTCGTGCAGCGATGGTTGCAGCGGCGCCCCGGCGCGTCGGGAATCCACACTCCGATGCCGAGCCGGACCTCGACTTCGTGGCGGCTCGGCGGAAGCACGAGCGCGGGCGACGTCATGCGCGCGACCCTGTCGGGGCCGGGGGCAAAGGGGACGAATTCGTCGTGGATGCCGAGGTCGAGCGTGATCGAGTCGGTGAGGCGAAGGCGCAGCGTGGCCTCGGCGACGAAGGCGAGGCGATCGTCGGCATGCATGAACACGATGCCCGCACCGGCGGAGGTCACGACGTCGAAGTAGAAGATGCGATCGTCGAATGCAAGCTTGCCGACGAACGGCGTCCAGCCGATGCCACCGGCGCCGCCGCCGAGGCGCGTCGGCTGGGCGACCGGGACGGGCGTGGTGAGGCGACGCTGTGCGGAGACGAGGTGCGCTTCGAGGAACAGGAGCCAGCCGCGGGCGAAATGGAGGCGCGTGGTGACGCCGCCGCCGCGATAGCGATCGAGGCCGCCGCCGATGCTGGTGCTCGTGAAGGCTTCGACCTCGCCGCGTCCCTCGTCGGTGCGGGTCAGCACGAACGCGCAGATGTCTTGCCAGGTGCGGCGCTCCGCCAGCGCGGGGCTCGGAGAGAGGATCGCGAGCAGGCCGAGCCAGCGGAGCGCCATCCGCGAAGAGACACCCGGGCCGACCAGTGGTTGCGGCGACTGGTTATTCGGCGGACTCGTCCAGCATGCCCGCGTAGCGACGCGCTGCCTTGACGAGGTGCGGATACGGCGTGCTGGCGATGAAGTCCTCGTAGAACTTCTGCACTCCAGGCTTGCTCCAGTCGCCGTCGAGCGCGTGCAGGATGAAGGTCTGGTCGTCCGGCGGCAGGCCGTGGATCAGCGAGCCGAGCGTTATCGGGTGCTGCCAGGCCACGTGGCGGAGCAGGTGATGCGCCTTGTGCTTGCTGAGGTAGATGTCCTCCATGAGCCTGGAGAGCGCGCGCAACGCCTCCGCCTCTTCAGCTTGCACCATCGCAGCCCAGTCCTTCGCCAGGATGTGGGTCTCCATCTCGTCGCCTTGCCGGTCATGCGCGCCGGTGTCGAGATACGTCGCGAGGAACGAGCCGACCTTCCTGCCTCTGTCGCCGAACGTTGCGATGTGGGTCAGGATCGCGATAAGCGGCACCGCGCCGGATGCGCTGGCGTTCACGCTTGCGCAGTCGCTCGAGGGGACGGAGGTGAGCGCGGGACCGAAGTGTGGTGTCGCTGACAACTTCCTAGGCGCGCGGAGCGCCGGGCGGTTGGGTCACGCTCCGTCGCGCTCGTGTCGTCGCGCTCACGGTGACAACGGAATAGCTGAACGAAGAACGCGCGGCCACACCGGGACGAGGTCGCCCGATGTTGCACAATACCTAACCGGATCAGCGCGTCGCGGGCGGCAACGCCGGGTGACCGTTCGCCACCTTCGCCTTCACCTTGTCCATCACGCCGGCGAGCGGCGTGCCCGCGAACACCTTGTCGATGACATCGGTCAGCGTCTTGCCGCCGACGAAGGCCTGCACCGACATCGCCTCTGCGACCTTCGCGAGCACCTCGTGGTTGCCGAGCGCGAGCAGCGCCTCGGAGAAGCCGCCCTGTGCGGCGCCGAATCGAGCGACCGCGGCGTCGACCTCCGCCTTCAGCGCGGCGAGCACCAGGTCCTGCTGTGCGGCGGAGATCCGCGAGTCGAGCTCGGCGGTCGCCCTGCGGCGCGCGAGCTGCGCGGCGTGGTCAGCGTCGGCGAGCGCGTTGCGCGCGGCGGCGGCTTGCTGCTGCGCCGCGGCGGTGTCGAGCTCGGCCTGCACGGTCGCGAGCGCGACGCGCAGCTTGTCGGTGGTGGCCGCCACTTCCAGCTCAGCGAGCCGGCGCGCGGTCTCGGCGCGGGCATCGGCCTCGCCGCGCATGATCTCCTCGCGCTTCGCGGTGAGCTCGAGGCCGCGCTGGGCGCGCAGGATCGTGATGTTCGCCTGAACGGCCTCGTGCTGAGCGTCGCCGAGGAGGGCGGCGATGTCCTCGTCGTCGATCGTGACCTCCAGGACCTCGACGTCGGTGACGTGCATGCCGTTCTCGGGGAACAGCATCCCGGCGCGCTTGCCGTCGGTGATGGGTTTGCCGAGGATCGCGTCGCGGATCAGATCCACCGATTGCGCGTAGAACGCCTCGATCGTGTGCTTCTTCGCGTTGCCCTTGAGCACCGAGCGCACGTGGTCGCAGAGAAACTTCACGTAGTTCTCGACCTCGAACCAGCGGGCGGGCTCGCCGGTGAAGTTCACGCGCATCGAGTAGCCGAGCGTGACCTGCACGTGATCGGCGGTCTCCACGACGCATCGATCGCTGACCTTGTTGTTCAGTACGCGGAGGAACACGGTCTCGACCAGCTTGTCGCTGACCTTCGGCGTACCGGTCGAAAGCTGGATGACCTCGAACGTCTCGTCGTACTCGAGCAGGAGGTTCTTCGGTCCCTGCTCGACGCGACGCCGGCCCTGCTTGTCGACGACGAGCACCGCATAGCCGACCCACACGGACATCGAAGGGACGCCCTCGTACTTCGTCGCGATGACGACGGTGCGTGGCTTCGTGAAGCCCCTGTCTCGATCGACGGCCTCGAACGATGCGGGACCGGCGGTGACCTTCGCGGGCACAGCGCCGGGGCGCGGGCCGGCGTCGTCGAGCTGGCGGAGCGCGCGGTTGTAGGCGAGCACCTCGGCGTTGTTCGGGTACCAGGTCGCGCACTCGCGATCGCTGAGCACGCGGCGCACGATCACCTCCTCGACGGGATTGGGGAGGAGCATCGCCGGCCCGCGGATCATGCGGATCTCGCCGGTCGTCCGGTTCATGACGTAGCGGGCCTCGCCCGCGGGAACCGCGACGGCGAAGTGCTTGTCGTGACCGTCGTAGCGCACGAGCTGGTGCTCCTCGCGCGGGAAGTAGATCGCGGTCTCCACGCCGGTGATGAACAGCTCGTCGCCCTCGCGGTAAGAACGCCCGGCCTCGGTGTAGGGCGCGATCACCTTGATATGGAGGCCCTGGATCACGTTGAGCTCGATCGCACGGAACTTGCGGGCGCCGTCGCGGGTGATGAACGCCTCGGTGGGCTCGGGGAACACCACCTGCGGGCCGCGCTCGTAGCGCTTCTTGCCGTTCTGATCGACGAGGATGCAGTACTCGAGGCGCTCGAGCGTGAGCGCGTCGCGGACCCACGAGCCGGTCTCGTCGGGAACGACTCCGACGCCGGTCGGCGGGATGTAGAACGAGACGTCGGTGCCCTTGATGATGAGCAGCTTGCCGACGTCGAGCTGTGCGGGTGGGCGGATCGGTTCCGCGCCCTCGGTGGCCTTGATGACCGCGGTGCCCCAGTTCTTGCGCGCTTCGTCCTCGTTGTAGACGCGAACGAGCAGGTACTGGTTCGAGCGGAGGTGGTGGCCTTGCACGAGCTGCACGAGCTGGCCGGGCCACAGCGCGAACGCGCACGGTCCGGTGATGTTGATCTTGCGGCCCACGCGCAGGTCGGGCGACGGATACACGCCGCCGGCGGACGGATGGTCGTACTTCTCCGACGGGTTCTTCAGGATGAGGTAGAAGCCCTCGGGCGCGATCGCGATCTGCTGCACGGCGTCCTCGAGCGAGCACGGCTGGAACAGCTTCGTCTCCGCATCGAACACGACGGGCCGCTCCTGCGCGGTCGGGTTGATCACCGTCGGGCCCGTGTACGTCTTCACGATGCCCTTGGTGACGTCCTGCATGTACGCGTACTCGCTCGGCGCGAGCACGAGGTCGCGCTTGGTGTTCCGTTCATCCATGACTGCTTCCCTCTTCAAGATCCCGTCCAGCCCTACGTCCGCGAAAGCTCGCGGTGCATCTGCTCCCGAATGGAGCAATGCGCAGTTCTGGAGCACCCGGGTTGCGCCACGCTGGAGCGACGCGGCGGTCCAGCGTTCGATGACGTGGTCGGGTGGAGCGTTGCAAGCGTTGGGGTAACATCGTCCGCGGGATGGACGAAGCAACCTTGCGGTCGCTGCTCGAGGCGCTGGCGGCAACACCCGACAACACGGCGCTGAGGATCGCGGTGATCCGCGAGCTCGACTCGAAGGGCGACCCCCGCGCCGCTTCGTACGCGGATCGGCTCACACCGGAGGCCACGGGACCGGCGGATCGCGCGCTGGTCGCCGGTGTGCTGCTCCGCACCGGATCGGCGTCGCGTGCGCTCGCGTTCACCGAGGGCAACCAACCCGACGTTCAGATGATGCGCGCCCGCGTGCTGCTCGCGCAGGGCGATCAGGGCGGGGCGCTCGCGGCGTACGACGCGGCGGTCAAGTCCAACCCGACGCTCGAGGATCGAGACCTCCGCCACCAGCTGCTGTCGAAGGTCACCGTGCACGAAGGGCAGGGCGATGGTCCGCGCCTGCGCGTGGTGTCGAATGACGACACCGATCGCAGCGAGCTCGATCGTCTGCTCCATCCGCAGGAGCCGCCGATCACGTTCGACGACGTCGGCGGCCTCGCGGAGATCAAGACGGCGATCGAGAAGAAGATCATCCTGCCGTTCCAGAAGCCCGCGCTGTTCGCGAAGTTCAAGAAGAAGGCTGGCGGCGGAATTCTATTGTACGGCCCGCCCGGCTGCGGCAAGACGCTGCTCGCCCGCGCGACGGCTGGGCAGGTAAATGCGACGTTCCTGAACGTCGCGATCGAGGACGTCCTCGACATGTACATCGGCGAGAGCGAGCGCAAGCTGCACGCGCTGTTCGACAAGGCGCGCGCATCGACGCCGAGCGTGATGTTCTTCGACGAGCTCGAGGCGCTCGCCGGCAAGCGCCAGCACACGCGAGAGGGCACGAGCAGCAAGCTCGTCAGCCAGTTCCTCACCGAGATGGACGGCTTCGTGAAGAACAACTCGGGCGTGCTGATCCTCGCCGCGAGCAACGTACCGTGGGCGATCGATCCGGCGTTCCGCCGCCCGGGCCGGTTCGATCGCGTGCTATTCGTGCCGCCGCCCGACAAGGCAGCACGTGCATCGATCCTGCAGATCCTCTTGAAGGGGCGCCCGATCGCGACGGATATCGATCACGGTCAGCTCGCGGCGCGCACGTCGGGCTTCTCGGGCGCGGATCTGGAGAACCTCGTGGACACCGCGGCGGATCACGCGATCGCGGCGTCGCTGTCGAAGAACACCGAGGTGCCGATCGACATGGCGCACCTGAGCGCCGCGCTCGGCGAGATCAAGCCGACCACGATCGAGTGGCTGACCACCGCGCGTAACTACGCCCGCTACTCGAACGAGGGCGGCCAGTACGACGAGGTCCTCGACTTCCTCAAGAAGCACGGCAAGTCATGAGCTATCAGATCGCCGACGAACCCACCGAGACCTCGCTCGGTGCGTATGTGGTTCGCCCGACCGCGCCGCTGCTCGCCGCGATGGTGTGCGGTTCGTGGCTGGCGTGGCCGTGGTTCGCGTTCAACGCGATCGCGATGGGTAGCCCCACGAAGCGCAAGGAGCTGCTGATCGTCGCCGGTGCCTTTGTAGGTACCGCGGTGCTTGCAATGCTCGTGATCTTCCTCGCGCGCGGTGGGTACTTGCCGCCCGGGATTCCCACGCGGCTCGCCGTGCTGGGCATCGTCACGTTCAAGCTGTCGATGACCTATTACATGTCGGTCGTCCAGGAGCGGACGTTCCACGTCTACGAGTACTACGGCGGTAGCGTGCGGAACGCAGGTGTGGTGATCAGCCTCGGCTACTACCTCCGCAGCGCCGTGATCGGCGTGTCCGATGATCCGCTGTGGATCATCATCGTGGCGGGTGGCATCTGATGGAGGAGCGGCAGATCTCGGTGCTGCTCGAGCAGGCCGAGGTGCAGCGGCGGCTCGCGAACCACAAGGGTGCGATCGAGCTCGTGCAGAAGGCGCTCGCGATCGATCCCACGCATGCGCACGCACACGCGGCGCTCGCGTTCTGCCTGCTGGATGCACGACGCCTGCCCGCCGCAGGTATCGAGATCCGCACCGCGCTCGCGCTCGAGGGCAACGACACGTACATCCACTACGTCGCTGCGGTGGTGATGACCGCCGAGCGCAAGCTCGACGATGCCTGGGCCCACGCGCTGATCGCGCTCGACGAGGGCCACGGCGACGCGATCACCCATGTCGTCGCCGCCGAGATCCAGGTGCTGAAGGGCGACAACGCGCGCGCGAAGGAGCTCCTGCTCGAGGCGCTCGAGCTCGAGGCAGATAACTGCGACGCGCTGACCGAGCTCGCGCGGCTCGAGCTCAACGCGGGCAACCGCGCAGCGGCCGAGGAGCACATCGAGCTCGCGCTGAAGGCCGACCCGAGTGATCGCGACGCGCACGTCGTGGCGGGGTACGTCGCGCTCGCGAAGGGTGACGACGCTGCGGCGGAGCAGCACGCGCGGTTCGTGCTGAACCAGGAGTCCACGCACGAAGCCGGCCTGAAGTTGTTCACGGCGGTGAAGGCGAAGCGATCGCCGTTGCTCGGGGTGTGGTGGCGGTGGAATACCTGGGTCTCGCTGCGCGACGACCGCCGGCAGATCGCGCTGCTGATCGGCACGTTCGTGATCGCGCGGATCTTGATCATCGTGACCGACGAGCTCGGCTACGAGACGCTGTCGCAGTTCTTGTCGTACGGCTGGCTCGGGTTCTGCGCGTACACGTGGTTCGCACCCGAGCTGTTCCGCAAGTGGCTGGAGAACGAGCTCGGTACCGTGAAGCTCGATCCCGACTACTGAGGGTCCGGCAGCAGAATCCGGAGCTTGAAGCGGCACGGGGAAGCCTTGGGTGCGGCCGGGCGTACAATCCCTGCCATGGGTGCATCCGCCGCGAAGGCAGCCCGCAAGGACAAGAATAGCGACCACGGGCACGAGCACGAGGGCGAGGCCGCGCACTTCGACGGCTCCTACGCCGACGGCATCGACGCCCTCGCGCAGCAGATCGCCGTGGACGAGGCCAAGAAGGGCGACGACGCAGGCGACAAGAAGGCCGAGGCGCAGCCGACCCCGGAGAGCAAGCCGAAGCAGGCCGCGGTCGCTCCAGAGGCGGGCAAGACGGTCGATCTCGGCGGTGGCACGTGGACGGTCGGCAAGGGCGACTCGCTGTGGAGCATCGCGGACCACACCTACGGCAAGGGCACGTACTGGAACGAGCTGAAGAAGGCGAACAAGTCGAAGGTGCACGGCGCGCAGAACATCATCCTCGATGGCGAGGTGCTGACCCTGCCGACGCTGGCGGTGTCGACGCTCACCGCGCTCAAGAACTTCGAGGATCAGCCGGAGCTGATGCGCGACCTGGTGGTCGGGATGAGTGAGGAGGAGTACCGCGGCTTCTTGCAGAACACGCCGCGCGCGACGCTCGAGAAGCACGGCCAGCTCTTGATGGACGTCGAGGCGATGCGCTCGACCGGCATGACGATGGACGAGCTTGCCCAGGAGCAGAAGGAGTTCATCGAGCAGGAGGCGAAGAAGGCGGGCAAGTCGCCGGGGCAGTACGTCAAGGACCTCGTCGCGACGGAGGGTTACGGCGGTGGCGAGGCGACGATGTGGAACAAGCTCGACAAGGGTCAGAAGAAGAAGTGGGAGGACCGCTTCAAGGCGGCGGTGAAGAGCATCAAGGAGACGGCGCCTCCCGACGTCAAGGAGATCATCAAGGACGCGGAAGGCAAGGGCGGCGGCTTCCGGTGGAACCCGGCCGAGACCGAGAAGAACACCGCGTTCGCGTACACGTCGGACGACTGGGCGCTCCACTGCGGCACGCGCTGGGTGGAGGCGGCGGAGACCGACACCGCGAGCGTGTACGGGAACATCACGCACGAGATGGGCGGCCACAACTACTACGGCGCGACCAACGGCTGGAAGATCCAGGAGAAGGCGATCGACCAGCTCGACGGCAAGGAGAAGGAGAAGGCGACCTCCGGCGGGAACAGCTCGTGGAGCGCGTACGGCTACATGGAGACCGAGATCTTCGCGGAGCTCTACGAGTTCACCTACGCGACGAAGGGCAACCCGACCGACACGCCGTTCGAGGTGGATGCGAAGGGACAGGACCTGACGGGCGAGCGCAAGCGTAAGACCCGCAGCGGCAAGGAGTTCCTCGTCGGCGACGTCAGCTACCAGCTGAAACGGATCAAGGCGGCGTTCGCGCCGAAGGTCGCGGAGGCGGTGGTGCGCGGCTTGTGGCGACGCGTGCAGGTCGATCCGCGGATCCTCGACAAGGCGAAGGAGCTGTTCGCGACCGATGTGAAAGGCGTGCTCGGTATCGACCTGGCGTGACTCGTGAGAAGCTTGCGGGCAAGGAGCCACCGAGGTGACACGCGCATGGGTGCTGGTGTTCTCGATCGCATGCAGCAACAACACGCGGACCCCGCCGACGACGGAGCGGCCGAAGGACGCAACCCTCGCATCCACGCAGCCCGCAGAGGCGAGCACCGTGGCGGGCGCTGACGCGATGTCGGGGCCGAGCTCGACGGAGATCGACGAGGCGTTGCAGGCGCTGGGCGGCGAGCACGGCGCTTCGCAGATCCGCAACATCGAGTGGTGGCGCAAGAGCTCTGCGCACGTTCGCCCGCACCTGCGCGCGATGCTCGAGGATAGCAAGCAGGACCTGCAGGCCGACCTGTGGGCCGTGCGCATCCTCGGCGACCTCGGTCACGCCGATGACGTCGCACTCCTCGCGACCGTGTTGACGACGTGGAAGTCAGACACCGCGCGGATGACGGCGGCGGCCGCGCTCGGCGTGCATCCAGCGCCCGCTGCCGGCGAGGCGCTGATCGCGGCGACCGATCACCAGAACGTCGACACCGCGAGCTATGCGGCCGACGGGCTCGGGATGCGCAAGACCGACGCCGCCGCGCGCGCGCGTCTCGAGGCGCTCCTCGATCACGCCGTATCGACGATGCGGTTTCATGCCGTGAATGCGCTCGCGGAGCTGGGCGGTAGCACGGCGGCGCTCGAGAAGCGCAAGAAGGTCGAGAAGGATGCCGAGGTGCGCGAGGCGATCGCGAAAGCCCTCAAGAAGTGAGTGACGAGCTCGCGCTCCGCGTCGAAGCGGTGTTCGTGCGAGCGCTACTCGCGGTCGCGGAGCGAGACAAGCTGGTCGATGCGATCGAGCCGCTGCGTGCGCGGTGCGAACAGATCGAGGCGCGCCTCGTCGACGTGCCCCACGGGGCGATGCACGAGCTGGCGACCCGGTTCGCGTTGACGCCCTCGCAGGTCGCGTTCCTGTGGGCGGCGATCGCGGTCGCGATCGAGCCGCGCATCACGGTGCACGCCGAGTCGCTCGGTGGGCCGCCCGGGCGAAAGGGGCTGAGCGTCGCGCTCTACCAGCGCATGACGGGGCTCGATGCGGGCACCGGCCGCGAGCTGGCGATGTGGCTCGCGCGCGACAACGCGCTCGTCGGTAGCGGGCTGCTCGTGCGAGTCGGTGAGGCGGCGACGCCCGCGGCGCGCACGTACCTGGCGCCGGCGCGCCTGTGCGCGTACCTGTCGAGCGACTCGACGATCGAGGAGGGACTGGTCGGTGTGGCGCGCGTGGAGCAGCTCTTGTTCGACGACGCCCAGACGCGCGTGCTCGAGCCACTGTCGCGCGTGCTCGCCGGACCGGCGGTCGCACTGGTCGTGGTCGAAGGCGCATCCGGCACGGGGCGCGCGTCGGCTGTCGCGCACGCCGCGGGACGCTCGCTAGCGGTGTTGAACGTCGCGCGGCTGCAAGGCGAGGACCTCGCCGACAAGCTGCTCGCGCTCCGCCGCGAGAGCGAGCTCGGTGACGTGTTGCCGGTGATCAGCGACATCGAGCGCGTCGGCGAAGGAGGGGCCGCACTCCTCGGCGCGTTCTTCGATCAGTTTCCGACGACCATCGTGGTGATCACGAGCCAGATCGGGATGCAGCTGGGAACGTCACGCGCCGTCGTTCGGGTGCGTTGGCCGGTCCCCGACACGCCGATCCGGCGCGCGCTGTGGGACGCGCTCGGCGATCATCCCGACGGTGATCTCGACATGCTCGCGCAACGGTATCGAGTCGGACCCGGCTCGATCGCGCGTGCGATCGAATCGGCCCGCCTGCTCGGCGCCGGCAAGCTGTCGGTCGAGGAGCTGACGGTCGGCCTGCGCCACAACATCGCCGAGGAGCTCGGTGGTCTCGCGCAACGCGTCGAGGTCACGCAGTCGTGGGACGAGCTCGTCCTTGCCGACGACACCCGCGGTCAGGTGGATGCGCTGATCGCGCGCGTGCGGCACGCCCACCAGGTGCTCGAGCGCTGGGGCTATCGCGGCAAGATGGCGCGCGGCACCGGGGTCGCCGCGCTGTTCTCAGGCCCACCGGGAACCGGGAAGACGATGGTCGCCGGCCTGATCGCCCGCGAGCTCGAGCTCGAGCTGTACCAGGTCGATCTCAGCCAGGTCGTGTCGAAGTGGATCGGCGAGACCGAGAAGCAGCTCGCGCGGGTCTTCGAGGCGGCGGAGCAGGGCCACGCGCTCCTGCTGTTCGACGAGGCCGACGCGCTGTTCGGCCAGCGCACCGCCGATGTCAAAGGTGCGACCGACCGCTACGCGAACCTCGAGGTGAACTATCTGCTCCAGCGCGTCGAGTCGTTCGGGGGGATCACGATCCTGACGACGAACCTCGACACCGCGATCGATCGCGCGCTCAAACGCCGGCTCGCTGCGCACATCGTGTTCGATCAGCCCGACGAGGACGATCGCACGGAGCTGTGGCAGCGGCTCGCGACGACCCGCACGGCGCCGATCGACGACGACGTGGACTACCCGGCAATGTCTCGCCTGTTTCCGAAGATGACGGGCGCGAACATCCGCAATGCCGCGCTGTCGGCCGCCTTCCTCGCGGCGGCTGACCAGGCGGCACGGATCCGCCAGTCGCACCTCCTGCGCGCCGCCCGCGCCGAGTACCGAAGCATGGGCTTCGTGCTCAGCGAGTCCGTGCGGTAGCGCTAGAAGATCACGGTGCCGGGCTGCGAGACCTCGACGGACCACTCGAACTTGTCGATGATCGAGACCGAGTCGTAGAAGCCGTCGCTGGTGTCCCAGAGCGCGATGCGCAGCGTGATCGTCTCGCCGCCGACGACATTGCCCTGGGTGACCAGCCAGCCGGTGCCGCCGCCTGAATGGTTGTTGGCGCCGCAGTAGCCGGGGTCGTTCGCGAACTGCGGCGCGGGGTTGACGACGTCCATGCCGGTGCCGGCGAGCCCCGTGGTCGACGTGCACGTCGTGATGTTGCCGGCGATGGCGCCGGAATTCGTCGCGCAGCCGGTCGGGCCGTTCTGGCACTGCGTGAACAGGCCGGTGTTGCCATACGCGAGATTCACGCCGACGGGATACTTCTGCATCGCCGAGGACGTGTACGTCGCGAGGTTCTTGTCGGTGGGGTTCGCGGGCTGGCCGTTCCATCCCGACGTGAGCAGCACGACGAAGAAGTCGTTGAACGGGCTGCACGTCCACTCCGGGTACTCGGAGCTGAAGAAGTTCGTCGACAGCTTGAACGATTTCGCATTGGTCGGGACGCGCACCACGAGCTCGAGCATCACCGGGTCTCGCGCGGTGAGCCCGCCGTTGGGATCCGGGCAGCCCGGCGCGTTTGGAAGGTTGTTGTTGTTCGCCGCGACCCAGTCGGTCGGCATCGAGCTCGTCGTGCCGATCGCCTGACCACCCTGAAATGCGGCGTACGCCGGGTTCGCCTGGCCGGCAGCAGCGGCGTTGCCCGTCGACAGCACGACGAACGAGGCGCCGCCTTGCACCTGCGTTCCGCCGAACGCGGGCCGGATCGCGCGCTGGTTCGCGTTCGGATTGCCGGTTCCCGACGGCAGCGTGAACCGCGCGCTCAAGACGCCCCACTTCTTGTCGGACGCAGTCGCGGTCTGGCAGAGCTCGATCGCCTTCGCGTAGTCGATCGCGTTGCCCGAGTTGCTCGCGAGCCCCATGTCGCAATTCGCGGCGACGGCATTGTCGACCGTGCCGTCGCAGTCGTCGTCGACCATGTTGCCCGGCGCCTCGAACGAGCCCGCGTTGACGAGCGCCGGGGTCGCGCAGCCCTCCGCTGTCGAGTCGCAGCAGTCGCCGCCGCACGTCGTGAAGCCGTCGGCGTCGGCGTCGACGTCCTCGTCGGGCGTGCCGTTGCAGTTCTCGTCGATGCCGTTGCCGCACACCTCGGGCTTCGGCAGTACCTCGTCGAGGCACGGCTTCCACTGGCCATCGCCGCCGCACGTTTGATTGCCGGCGAGGCACGGACCCACGCCCGCTGTCCCGGCAGCGCCGGTGTAGCAGCTCTGCACGGCGCCGGGGTTGCACACGGGCTGAACGCCCCCGTCGTCGCCGCCGCCATCACCTGGGTTGTTCTTTACACTGGGTCCGCACGCGACCAGCGCGAGCGCGAACGCGAACACAGCCGTCTGGCGCGACGAGGTTCCCATGCTCGAAGGATCCCACGGGTCCTCGGGAACCGGCAAGGCCGATGTACGGCGCGGGCGGCGGCGTGTAGGCTGGCGCGATCCATGCCAGACCCTGACGACAATGACCCCCACGCGCGGCGCAACGCCGTGCTCGACGTGATCGCTGCTGTGCTCCTCGGCCTCACCACCGGGCTGGCGGCGTTCGGCGCCTTCCAGTCGTCGCTCTATGGCGGCAACCAGGCGACCGCGTACACCGAGGCGACCAACACGCTCGGCGAGGCAAACCGCGAGCTTCTCCGAGGTGTGCAGGAGCGCTCGTTCGACACCGTGGTGTGGATGGAGCACCTGAAGGCGCAGAACGTGGAGGCGGCGGCACCCGAGACAGCAGCCGCGGGAACTGGCGTCGAAGCCGTCGTGCCGGCGAAGGACGACGAGAAGGACGACGGCCCCGAGCCGACGACGGATCAGCTTGCGGCCGCGCTCGCCGACGAGCTGACGAACGTCGATGACACGACCTATGCGAAGAAGGTCGACAAGCTCCTTGCCACCCGCCGCGACCTGACGAGCGCGCTGAAGTGGGCCGACGAAGAGCACGAGAAGCGGCGAGCGGCGTTGAAGCCGCCGCAGAGGCTCGAGCTCGCGAAGCAGCTGATCCAGCTCGCGATCGATCAGAGTAAGGTCGAGGAGCAGCAGGAGGCGCTGGTCGAGAAGCTCGGGCTCGCGGAGGTCACCGAGGAGGAGATCAAGGCCGCGTTCGCGAAGTCCCCCGACGCGCTGGCGCAGATGCAGAAGCTCGAACAGCAGTACGCGGGCTACGACGCACAGGCGGAGAAGGTCCTCGACAAGCTGGCGAAGCCCCTGTTCTTCGAGTCACCGGGGTACACGAAGTCGCAGGAGCAGGCCTACCAGACGCTCGTCGCGAAGGGGCGGAAGCAATTCCTCGACGGGCAGGAGGCCAACGAGATCGGCGACAAGTTCACGCTGGCGACGGTGTTCATGACGGTCGGGCTGTTCTTCATCGGCCTGTCGCCGATCATGCGGCGGTTCCAGATGAAGGCAGCGTTCCTCGCGATGGGCACGTTCGTCGCTGCGGGCTCGACGATCTACATGTTCATGCACCCGCTCGCTTAGTACGGCGCGAGCACGGCCTTCGACGTGCGGCGCTTGTTCAGCGCAGCCAGCTCGTCGGTGGAGTACGCGTGCGGCGAACCGGCGGGCAGCTTCCAGCGGATCCACGCGATCACGAGCTGGCGAGCCTGTCTGCCGGCCTCGACGAGCTCGTCGCTGCCGGCCTCCTCGACCTCGTCCCACAGCTGGTACAGCACCTCGCGTCGCTCGGCGGGGTCGGCGACTGTTGCCCACAGCCGCTCGAGGTTCTTCTTCATGATCTGCGGCGCCATCGCGAGCTGCTCGCTTCGGTGGCGCATGCCGATCTGCACGCGCTCCTCGCGCGTCGAGTCGAGGAACGCCAGCTTCTTGCTCGCGTACGGATCCTGACCGTTGCGGCGCATGAGCGCGTCGGAGATGTCGAAGCCGCCGGCGAGGATCGGGATCGTCGTGACGTCACCATGGTCCCGCTTCTTGTCGGCACCGCTCGACTCCTCGGCGTTGATCACCGGCGCCTTCGTGATCTTCTCCGGTGGCAGGAAGCCGACCGGCTTGTTCGGATCCTGGTACCAGTCGCCGATCATCTTTCCGAGCTGCTTCGGTGAGGGCAGGGCGATCCGGATCGAGAAGTTCTTCTTGTCCTTCAGCTTCACGCTTCCGTCGCGTCCGACCTTCGCGACGAACGGCCCCTGATCGGAACGATGCGTTCCGTTACCGCTCGGATCGAGCTGCCCGGTCGTCACGTCAGGCGGCGGTGGTGGCCCCGCCGGCATGTCGGGGTCCCACTCCATCTTCGTCGGCAGCGCGATCTTCGGTGCGCCTGGTCGCCGCATGTCCATGTATGGGTTGCGCGGCCCGATCGGCGCGCTCGGTCCGATCGTCTCCGTTGTCGCAGGCGTAGTGCCCGTCGAGATCGTGCTGCGGCGCATGCGCCCAGGCTCGGGAGACGCAGTCGCTGGCCCTACCTTGTCGAGGAACGCGACGTCGATCGGTGCAACCGCGGCCGGCGGCGGCGGCGGCGCGACGAGCTCGATGATCGTCGTCGGCGTCTCGGGCTCGACGGTGACGCGATCGTCGCGCGTGTAGGCACTCGCCCACGCCAGCACGGCGGTGTGCACACCGGCCGAGATCCCGAGCACGGCGGCCAGCTTCCGCACGATCCGTAGGACCAGTATCCCCCTGAAACCGTTGCCCGAGGCGGTTTTCCTCTACGCTGGCGACACCTGGAGCGCCCTCGGTGACACCTCCGTTCATGGTCCTGACTCTCTTCGCCAGGCTGTTCCGGCGGCGCCCGGATGCGGCGCTCGCCGATGCGCAGGCGGGTGACCGCGATGCGATCGGAAGGTTCTACGACGCGCACGTCGATGGCCTCTACGCGTTCGTGTTCTACCGCGTCGGTCGCGATGGATCGCTCGCCGAGGACGTCGTCCAGGAGACGTTCACGATCGCGCTCTCTCGTAAGGCCGAGTACGACCCCGAGCGCGGCTCGGTCGGTTCGTGGCTCACCGTGCTGTCGCGCAACGTCATCCGCGATCACATGCGCGAGCACAAGCGCAGCGATGAGCTGCAGACCGCGTGGGAGCGCATCGACGCCACGCTCGCGCAGACGTTCGCCGCGATGGCGGAGCGTCCGCTTCCCGGCGAGGTCCTCGAACGCGCGGAGACCCGTGACCTCGTGCACATGGCGGTCGCGAACCTGCCGGAGCAGTACCGCACCGTCCTCACCCGCAAGTACGTGGACGGCGAGAGCCTCGAGACGCTGTCCAGCGAGCTCGGTATCTCGGTCGACGCCACCAAGTCTCTCCTCGCCCGGGCTCGACGCGCGTTCCGCGACACGTTCGCTGCGCTGTCGGCCAACTTCTCGGAGGTTGCATCGTGACTACCGACAACACCACCAAGGACGTCCTCGAGCAGAACGTCGAGACGCTGATCGAATCTGGCGGCGAGGCGCCGAAGTTGAACGACCTCGCGAAGGCGCGGATCCGCGCGAAGCTCGTCGCTGCACACGGCGCGGACGTGCCCGCGCGCAAGCGTCGACCGCTCGTCGCCGTTGGTGTCGGCCTCGCTGCGACCGCCGCGGCCGCGCTGATCGTCACGCGCGTCGTCGGTGGCGGTCCGGGTGGCTCCACCGGCGGTAACGGCGAGGTCATCAACAAGAGCAACGCGCTCGCGGACGGCTCGACGTGGATCTCCGAGCCCGGCGCGAAGGTCACCGTGCTCGGTAAGCGACACGTCAAGGTTGAGGGCGCGGCGCTCCTCGATGTCGTTCCCGGCAAGGGCACGTTCATCGTCGAGACGCAACGCGGCCGCATCGAGGTGCTCGGCACGCGGTTCCTCGTCGCGGCGACCGCCGATCGCACGACCACCGCGGTCGTGCGCGGCAGCGTGAAGCTCGCGTCGCCCGATGGCGCCGTGACGCTCCACGCCGGCGAGCAGGGCGTCGCCGAGCCCGGGCGGCCGCCGAGCCGCGGGCCCGCGCCGCGCCTCTCGCACCTGGTGTCGTGGGCCGCGCAGGCGCGCCACCGCGAGGAGAAGGACGTGCAGCCGATCCACCGCGGCACGCTGTTCGCTCGCGATCCGGGCGTGCGCTCGCATCCGCCGTGGGGGCCGGAGTATCCGCTTCCGCTCAAGAAGCTCGGGGTCGATGTCGTCGTCGAGAACCAGGTCGCGCGCGTCGCGCTCGATCAGACGTTCCACAATGACGCCGATCAGACCCTCGAGGGCGTCTATCGCTTTGCGATCCCGCCGGATGCGGCGCTGCAGCGACTCGCGATGTACGTCGACGGCAAGCTGACGGAATCCGCCGTGGTCGAACGCCAGCGCGCGCGCCGGATCTACGAGGAGCTCGTGTATCGCCGCATCGATCCCGCGCTGCTCGAGTGGGCCGGCACCGGTCGTCTGTCGCTGCGCGTCTATCCGCTGCCTGCGCGCCAGGACAAGCGGCTGATGCTCGCCTACACGCAGAGCCTTCCGAAGCTGTACTCGGACTGGACGCTCTCGGTCCCGCTGCCGGAGATCGATCAGCCCGTCGGTGAGGTCGCGTTCGATGTCACGATCAAGGGCTGCGCGAACTGCGAGGTCACCTCGACGAGCCACAAGGTCTCCGTGCAGAGCAAGGGTGAGGACGCGCTCGTCACGTACAGCAACAAGTCGGAGACGATCGGCGACTCGCTGGTGTTGCACGTCCGCGACAAGCGCCAGGAGGTCTCGCTCGCGAAGCACGACGACTACCTGATGGTCCGCACCCCCGCGGAGCTCCCGCGCGATGCGAAGCCGTACCGCCCGCGCACCTGGGTCATCCTCGATGACGTCAGCGCATCGCGCGGTGCCATGGAGCGGCGCGCGCAGGCCGACCTGATCGACGCGTTCATGCACGAGCTCGACGAGGAGGACAAGGTCGCGGTGCTCGCGTTCGATGTCACCGCTCGTCAGAAGCTCGCGATGACCCGCGTGCTCGATGTCGACCGCCGCAAGCTGCGCGCCTCGCTGAAGACGGAAGGGAACGTCGGCGCGACCGACTTCTCGGTGGCGCTCGAGGCCGCGAACAAGCTCCTCGCCGGCGTCGCTCCCGATGACGCGATGCTCGTCTACATCGGCGACGGCGTGATCACGAGTGGTCCGAAGAACCTCGATGCACTGCGGGCGCAACTCGTCGGCAAGGTGCACTTCGTCGGCGTCGGCGTGGGCGATGGCCCGGATACGCAGACGCTCGAGACATTGGCGGCGGCGACGGGCGGATACTCGACGACGATCGATCTCGCCGACGACGTCGCGTGGCGCGCGTTCGATCTGATCGCGGCGCTTCACACGGCGCGCGTCACGGGTGTCGAGGCGCGGCTCCTCGATGACAAGGGCGCGCACGTGCCCTCGACGCTGTACATGAAGAGCCCGCAGCTCGCCGATGGCGAGGAGCTCGAGCTCGTCGCGAAGCTCGCCGGTGGCGGCACGCCCGCAGCGGTGGAGCTGACCGGTACGCTGAACGGCACGAAGTGGACGAAGACCATCGCGCTCCCTGACAAGGCGAGCGACGGCGGTTACCTGCCGCGCACGTGGGCGCAGCGGCACATCGCGGCCCGGATGCTCGCGAAGCACGAGGCGATCGCGGTCACGCCGTGCACGCCCGGCCCGAAGGCGAGCTGCCCGACGGAGGCAGAGGTCCGCGAGAAGCGCGACGAAGCGATCCGCCAGGAGGTCGTCGGGCTCGGCAAGAAGTACTTCCTGCTCTCGCGCCACACGTCGCTGCTCGTGCTCGAGAACGACGCGATGTATCAGCAGTACGGTGTGGCGAAGGGTGCCGGCGATACCTGGGCGCCGTATGTGCTGCCGGCGACGATTCCCGTCATCACGACTGCTCCGCTGATCAAGCCGAGCAACGTCGCCGACGACGCGGAGCTCACGCGTAATCCGATCCCGGTCTTCTACAACTACGGCTACGGCAACGGCTACTTCGCGGCGGGCCTCGACGACGGCGAGTGGGGCGGCCTGACGATCGACGGCCGCTTCGGCACGATCGGCGGCGGCTCCGGCTACGGCGTCGGCGGCACACGCGGCACGCGTGGAGATCTGGGCCTCGCGACGATCCCGCTGCAGACACAGCAGGCACACGCGGGTCCGACGGTCCCCGATACCGGCGCGGTCGCCAGCGTGGTCACCGAGTCGACCCTCGAGGCGAACAAGGAGCGCGACTCCGACCGCTGGGCGGGAGGCGAGGAGAAGGCGAAGCGCCAGTCGATCTCGAGCGACGAGATCGTCGGTGGCTTCGGCCGCAGGGGCGGCGGCATCGGCAGCACGGGGTGGCTTGGCAACGAGCGTGAGTCCTCGCGCTCGCAGCGCTATTGGTCTGGACCGATGGTCGCGCAGCGCTTCGCCTCCCCGACCGACATGGCGTTCGACGACATGACCGCGTTCGTGCCCGCGCTGCTCGCCGATTCGAGCGACACCTGGCGCGCGCGTCTGACCTCGCTCGCCGGCGCGGCGAAGGCGCACCCGATCGATGACGCTGCGAAGACGCTGCTGCGCCGCGCTCGCGCCGCGCTGCCGACGGGCGTGTATCGCTGGAACGACCTCGAGATCGCAGTCGACTCGTCGCGCAAGGTGGGCTGGCGCCGCACCACGGACGCGGATCTCGCGGAGACCGCATCGTTCGACGGCACCACCTTCACGCGCCGCTACTCCGAGCTCGGCCTCGACGTGTCGCGCACACTCACTGCTGACGCCGTCGCGTTCTCGCTCGCGTACCTGCCGCTGTGGATCGCGGAGCCCGAGCACTACGCGCGCTGGTTCGACGTCAAGGCGAGCGGCCGGATCGTGTCGCTGTCCTCCGCCGGCAAGGTCGTTTTCTCGCTCGAGCTCGACGCGAAGGAACACCTGTCGGTGATCCGCGACGGCGCGGGCGCCGAGCTGATCCGGATCACGTGGGGCGATGCGGGCCCGGTCTCGGCGAAGGTCGCCGGTCAGGACGTCTCCGTCGGCTTCACCGGTCAAGCGATCGGCGATGCGGTCGCGTGGGCGCACGGCACGACGAACCCCGGCGTCTCCGTCGAGCTGCCGGCGCACCTCCCCGCCTACTGGGAGGCGAAGATCAAGGCTGAGACTGCGGGCAGCGCCGCGTGGCGCAACGCGCAGCGCCAGGCCATGGTCAGCTATGCGGCCGTCAACAACCGCAGCGGCCTGAACACCGCGTACGAGGCGCTGCGGAACAGCGGTGGGGTCGAGCTCGGCGACCTCGTGCTGGCGAGCGCCGGCATCGCGACGAGCACCACCGATGCGCAGCTCGCCACCGCGCTCGCGACGCTCTCCGATACGCCGGTGGCGAAGTACCTGATCGCGGGCCGCACCTACGGCAAGTCGCCGCGCCCGGAGCGCCTGGCGCCGCAGACCGGATCGATGGGGCTCGTCGCCGCGGTGTGGCAGCTGCGCCATGTCACGGCGCTGTTCGCCGCGAGCCAGAGCAAGGCGGCGGTCGACGCGCTGGTCGCGATGGGACCGCGCGCGCTCCAGCTGCGCATCATCGGTGCGGCCGCGATCTCGAGCCGCCACGACGTCAAGCCCGAGGATATCGGTCGCGCGTGGGATGCGGTCGCGGTCGGCGAGTACAAGAACGTGGCGCGCGCGCAGGCGGCCATCGGCATGGCGAATCGCAACGCGATCGACGCTGCTGTGGAGCGCGTGTCGATGCTGATCGCCGACCTCGATCTCCGCGCACGGCCGCCGCAGCTCGATCAGCTCGTGTACCGCGTGCAGCAGTCGCGACGCGGCCCGGCGGGCTGGCAGCTGATCTGGACCGCGTGGCGCGACAAGGTGCTCGCCGGCAACAGCTACGAGCACGTGATGTCGCTGATCTCGATCGCGAACCAGCAGCGCGCCGACCTGCCGTCGATCCTCAACCGCGCCGTCGAGCTGGCTGGTGGTGACGTCGACAGGAAGCTCACCGTCGCTCGCATCGCGGTGCAGTACGGAATGCCCGCCTTCGCGCAGAACGTGATCGCGCCGCTGCTGACGGCGAACGGCACCCGCGAGCTCTATCAGCTCGCCGCCGCCCTCGAGCTGCAGCAGGGGCGCACCGCCGACGCGCTCGGTCACCTCGAGGCCGCGCAGGCCGCCTCTGCCGACGAGCCGGTCGCGATCGGCACGGTGCGTGCGGAGCTCGCGCAGATCATCCAGGTGGCGCGCGAGCTCGCGGTGCAATCGAGCGGTCCGGCGCGCGATGCCACGGTGAAGCGTGCGATGGCGTGGGGCGCGAAGTGGCGGGCGATCGACCCGGGTAACCCCGACATCGACACCCAGCTCGGCGAGCTCCAGCTCGCGGTCGG
>JACCRC010000350.1 GCA_013813765.1 Deltaproteobacteria bacterium
CCGACCGCGAGATCACCGAGCTCCGCACGGGGCGGTGCCTCGACCTTGAGATCGGTGGCCGCGACGCCTGCCTTAACAGCGACGGCGCCGGCCGCGGCGAGATGGATCTTCGTGTGGTGCGTCGGCATCGCGGCGGCGGAAGCTAGCACCGATCACGCTGAATCGGCAAAAGGCCCACGGTTTCCGGGCAGTTGGTTTGACGCTCCCGAGACGCGCGTGTTACCACCATAGAAGCTCGTGGCTGAACTTCCGGGAGGAACCGCGTGAGCAAGATAGTCCTGTGCGTCGATGACAGCGTGACCATGCAGCAGGTGGCGGACATCACCTTCCGCGGCACGGAGTTCACCTACGTCGGAGCACGTAACTACGACGAGGCGATGGAGAAGGCGAAGGGGCAGAAGCCGACGGTGGTCCTCGCGGACTCCGTGATGCCGGGGAAGACTGGCTACGATCTGTGCCAGGCGCTCAAGTCCGATCCCAAGTTCGCCGACGTTCCGGTGGTGATCCTTGTCGGCAACGGTGCGCCCTACGACACGACGAAGGGGACGCAGGCCGGTGCCGACGCGAACCTTCCGAAGCCGTGGGACACGCAGACGATGCTCGAGAAGGTCGCCGAGGTCGTGGCCAAAGGCGTCGTTGCCAAACCGGGTCAAGCCAGTGCCGCAGCGGCAGCTCCCGCAGCAGCGGCGAAGCCGGCCGTGGTCGCTCCTCCGGCAGCGGCCGCATCCTCTGGTGCAGCGAATCAACCGCCGCGCTCCGCGACGATCATGGGCATGCCCACGATCAAGCTCCCCGGCGGCGTCACAACGCCCGCGACGCCCGCCACGCCGAGCAAGACCACGGTCATGGCTGTTCCGCCCATCTCGCCTGACGGCAAGATGGTCACGCCTGCTGCCGCCGGTGGTCTGCGCGCGCCGGCGCCTGCCGCGCCGGCAGCTCAGGCCGCGCCTGCACCAGGTGTTGCTGCTTCTCCCGCTCCGTCCTTCAATCCTGGAGTCAATCGGTCCCCCATGGTCAGCGGTACCCCCACCAAGCGTTCCGCGCTCGTCGAGCGCACCCTCGCGAAGATGGCGGCGCGACTGGCGGAGGCATCGGGCCTCGAGCCGGGAAGCCCCGAGCTCGCGGCATTGCTGAAGCTCTCGACCGAAGTGGTCGAGCGGATCGTATGGGAGGTCGTGCCGGAGCTCGCGGAGCAGATCATCCGCGAGAATCTGCAGGACCTGACCGCGCGCAAGCAGTCGTCGTAGTCATCGTAACAACCGCCGCAGCGCGTCAGCAGCACCGACGGTGTGCTAGCGTCGCGCCGTGACAACGTCGTCGGCGCTTCCCAAGCAGTACGACCCTTCGGAGGTCGAGCCCCGCTGGCTCCGATTCTGGCTGGAGAACAAGTTCTTCCACGCCGACGAGACGAGCCCGACCGTACCGTACTCGATCACGCTGCCGCCGCCGAACGTGACCGGCTCGCTGCATATCGGGCACGCGCTCGGCTCGACGATGCAGGACATCCTGATCCGCTGGAAGCGGATGCAGGGCTTCAACGCGATGTGGATGCCGGGCATCGACCACGCGTCGATCGCCGTGCACGTGCTGCTCGAGAAGGACCTGAAGCGCCGCGAGAAGAAGACGCGGTTCGAGCTCGGCCGCGAGGAGTTCTTGAAGCGCGCATGGGCCTGGAAGGAGAAGAGCGGCAATCGCATCTCCGAGCAGGAGAAGCTCATGGGCTTCTCCCTCGACTGGGAGCGCGAGCGGTTCACGATGGACGAGCGCTCCAACGCCGCGGTCCTCGAGGCGTTCGTGCGGCTGTACGAAGATGGCCTGATCTTCCGCGCGAAGCGGATGATCAACTGGGATCCGTCGAGCGAGACGGTCGTGTCGGATCTCGAGGTCGACACCGTCGAGGAGAAGGGCCACCTCTGGGAGATCAAGTACCCGTTCGTCGATGGCTCGGGCGCGATCGTCGTCGCGACCACGCGGCCCGAGACGATGCTCGGTGACACCGCGGTCGCCGTGAACCCGGCGGACACGCGCTACACCGACGTCATCGGCAAGCTCGTCACGCTGCCGCTCACCGGCCGCCAGATTCCGATCGTCGCCGACCCGTGGCCGGATCCCGAGTTCGGCTCGGGTGCGGTCAAGGTCACGCCCGCGCACGACCCGAACGACTTCGAGATCGGCCAGCGCCACGGGCTCGAGGCGATCCAGGTGATCGATCCGAAGGGCCGGATGTGCGCGCCCGCTCCGGCGAAGTACGTCGGCATGACCGTCGACGAGGCGCGCAAGGCGATCGTCGCCGACCTCGAAGCGGGCGGACACCTCGGAGAGGTGAAGGATCACAAGGTGCCGCGCGGCAGGAGCCAGCGCTCGGGCGCGGTGATCGAGCCGATGCTGATGGATCAGTGGTGGGTCAAGGCGGGTCCGCTCGCCGAGAAGGCCGCGAACGCCGTCGAGACCGGCAAGACGAAGTTCGTCCCCGAGCTGTGGACGAAGACGTACATGCACTGGATGACCAACATCCGCGACTGGTGCATCTCGCGCCAGCTGTGGTGGGGCCATCGGATCCCTGCGTACTACTGCGAGTGCGGCACCACGATCGTCGCGCGCACCGCGCCCACGGAGTGCGGCAGCTGCGGCAAGGCAAGTCCAAGGCAGGACGAGGACGTGCTCGACACCTGGTTCTCGTCGGCGCTGTGGCCGTTCTCGACGCTCGGCTGGCCGGAGAAGACGCGCGCGCTCGCGACGTTCTATCCGAACAACGTCCTCGTCACCGGACCCGACATCATCTTCTTCTGGGTCGCTCGCATGATGATGTTTGGCCTCCACTTCATGGGAAAGGTGCCGTTCCGCACCGTGTACCTGACATCGATCGTCACCGACGAGAACGGCGACAAGATGTCGAAGATGAAGGGCAACGTCATCGATCCGCTCGACGTGGTCTACGGCGCGTCGCTCGAGACGCTGCTGGGCCGCGCCGACGCGGAGAACGCGCCCGACGCCGCGGTGAAGACGATCAAGAAGAACTTCGCGAAGGGCATCCCGTCGATGGGCGCGGATGCGCTGCGGTTCTCGCTCGCAGCGCTGAACACGAGCGGTCGGTACATCCGGCTGTCGATCGATCGCGTCGAGGGCTATCGCAACTTCATCAACAAGCTGTGGAACGCGTCGCGCTTCGCGCTGATGAACCTCGACGGCTATGACCCGGAGCGCTTCGAGGCGCAGCTGACCACGCCGGCGGGCCGCCAGTCGCTCGGTATGCCGGAGCGCTGGATCCTGTCGCGCCTGCAGGCGGTGTCCTCCGAGGTCGACACCGCGCTCGAGGGCTTTCGGTTCGCCGACGCCGCGAACGCGATCTATCACTTCGTGTGGCACGAGCTGTGTGACTGGTACATCGAGCTCGCGAAGCCGCACCTGCACCAGACCGAGGAGCTCGTTCAGGATCCGCAGAAGGCTGCGCGCCGGCACGTCGTGCAGGGCGTGCTCGCGACCGCGCTCGAGACCACGATGCGACTGCTCCATCCGTTCGCGCCGTACGTCACCGAGGAGATCTGGCAGAAGCTGCCGAAGCCGCCGCAGCTTCCGGGCTCGCTGATGATCACGGTGTTCCCGCGCCGCGACACGTCGTTCGTCGACGCCGCGGCCGAGGCGGAGATGAAGTTGATCCAGGACGTCGCGGTCGGCTGCCGCATGCTGAAGGCGACGTACGGCATCGAGCCGGCGAAGACGGTGCCGGTTGGCATCCGCGTCTCCGGCGAACGCGCCGAGACACTGAAGCGCTACCGCGACGCGATCGAGCGCACCGCGCGCGTGAAGGCGCAGATCGGCGCGTCGTTCACGGGTTCGAGCGAGGCGCTGACCGTGCGTGCGGAATCAGGTCCCGACGAGCTGACGGGCGTGGCCGGCAAGGAAGTGATCAACTCCGAGGTCGAGATCGTGATGCCGCTCGGACAGATGGACTTCGTCGCCGAGAAAGCCCGCATCGTGAAAGACATCGGCAAGGCCGACAAGGAGATCGGAGGGCTCGAGAAGAAGCTCGGCAACGCCGACTTCCTCGCGCGCGCACCCGAGGACGTCGTCGCCGAGCAGCGCGCGCGCCTCGCCGAGGAGCAGTCGCGCAAGCAGCGTCTTCAAGATGCGTACGCGATCCTGGAGAAGGCGAGCAAGTGAGCGAGATCCTCGAGCTCGAGCACGTTCGCCGTCGCGAGCGTCTCCTGCCGGCGCGCGCCTGCTTGCTCGTCATCGATATCCAGGAGCGCCTGATGCCCGCGATGCCGCCCGAGGTGGGCGCGCAGGTCGTGAAGAACACGCAGGTCCTGATCAACGCGATGGCGCAGTTCATGATCCCGATCATCGTGAGCCAGCAGTACCCAAAAGGACTCGGGCCCACGGTCGCGCCAGTCGCCGAGGCGCTCGCCGCCGCCGAGGCCGCGGGCACGCAGGTGTACCGGTTCGACAAGACCGAGTTCTCCGCCGTCGCCTCCCCGACGTTCAACACGTTGCCGCCCGCCGAGATGCAGGGCGCACTTCGCCAGCGCGAGCAGTGGCTCGTGTGCGGGATGGAGACGCACGTCTGCGTCTATCAGACGGTGCGCGACCTCTGCGGCGGCGTGTGCGCCGTTCACGTCGCCGCCGATGCAGTCGCCAGTCGCACGAAGCAGAACTGGCGCATCGGTCTCGACATGATGCGAGACAGCGGGGCGAGGGTGTCGTCGACGGAGGTCATCGTGTTCGATCTTCTCCGGCAAGCCGGCACCGACGCGTTCAAGGCGCTCTCCAAGACGATCAAGTAGTGGCTCGGGACTGAGGCGCCTTCGCCGCCGATCGGGAGCGAGATCGACGTGAGGCCACCAGCGCGGCGACCAGATCGCGTACGATAACGCACCGTGTCGAGCGCAGCCTCCACCGCATCCCGTGATGTCTACGAGCTCGGAGAGGTCCCGGACCTCGGCGTCGTCCCCGAGCGCATGCTCGCCCAGCTGATCCGCGCGGAGCGCTTCGGCGAACCGCGCGACGCCTTCAAAGAGGAAGCCGTCCGCATCCCGGAGCTCGGGCCGCGCGACGTGCTCGTCTACGTGATGGCCGCGGGCGTGAACTACAACAACGTCTGGGCCGCGATGGGCATCCCCATCGACGTCATCAAGACGCGCATGAAGAAGGGCGAGAAGGAGGACTTCCACATCGGCGGCTCCGACGCGAGCGGCGTGGTGTGGGCCACCGGCAAGGACGTCACGAACGTCAAGGTCGGTGACGAGGTCGTCGTTCACTGTGGCATGTGGGAGCCCGATGACGCGTTCGTCCTCGCGGGCAAGGATCCGATGCTCGGACCGACGCAGAGGATCTGGGGCTACGAATCGAACTGGGGCAGCTTCGCGCAGTACACGAAGGTGCAGGACCACATGTGCCTGCCCAAGCCTCCCCACCTGACGTGGGAGGAGGCCGCGGCGTACATGCTCGTCGGAGCCACCGCATACCGCATGCTGCACGGCTGGCCGCCGAACGTGCTGCGTCCCGGCGAGCCGCTGCTCATCTGGGGCGGGGCAGGTGGACTCGGCTCGATGGCGATCCAGATCGCCGCGGCCGCGGGCGCGCGACCGGTCGCGGTCGTCTCGGGGGACTCGAAGAACGAGTTCTGC
>JACCRC010000361.1 GCA_013813765.1 Deltaproteobacteria bacterium
GTTTCTACAACCCGCGCCGCCGCCACTCGGCGCTCGACTACAAGTCGCCGATGCAGTACGAGAGGACCTACGCGCTCGCCGCGTGAACGTTAGACCCGAACCGTCCACCGAACCGGGGCAACTTCAAAGTCCCTTCGTGTGGGACTTCGCGAAGTCGCTCGGCGTTGCGACGCGCGGCCATACCTTCAACCAAGAGCATAACTGGCCGGCTCTCGTAGGCCGGAACTCCGCGCTGTTCCGCATACGCGCGCATGTCGCAGCAGCTCAAACCGCGACAACCAAGTCTCGGCCACGCACCGTGCGGTGGAAAGTCGTTACTCGGGACACGAGGCGACTATTCGCCCTGACCTTGTCCTTCGGTTCCAGGTGTGAGGAGCTTCGTAGCGGCTTCCTGTTCGGCTTTCGCAGCCCTCTCAGCGATTGAGGGGTAGGTGGCGATCAGCCCGCGAAACTTCTTCCCGATGCGCGGATCCTCGAGCATCGACTCCAGCCCATACACAAGTTCAGTCTTGTCCGCACAGACCCGCACCTCTGTCTCCCACCCAAGCTCGATAGGATAGGTGCCCGGGCTGAACGTCAGGACGCACAACACCTCTTGACCGCCGGAAACCTTTCCGACGCTGACCCGGGCGAATAGGGCATGTGTTTTCTTCGCGCCGTCGTGATCGCTCGTTCCCAACATTGTCGCCATGACACCGCGGGTGAACTTTCGACTCTTCTCGATCCACGTCTCGTCGAGGTAGACATGCACCTTTTCACCGCTCGCTTCGCGGACCTGTCGACCGAAGTCAGCAATCGTGCTCTCGGCCTCGGCGCGAAGGGTGTCTGCGCGCTGGGACGCACCAAGCCCACGCTTAAATGCATCCTTGAAGTCGCTCATGGTGGGGCTCCTGCAATCCTAGACCGGATGCCGACAACGACAGGATAGTGATCAAAGCCCTTGTGGAGGGCGCCGCCATCCTCGGCCAGAGGTGGGCGGTCCCAGACCTCCGTGGCGCTCTCCACGAGTTGCCAAGCCCCATCGTTCACGAAGTTCGAGCTGAACAGGAACTGGTCAAACGTGTACCAGCGAGTCTGAGTCCCTGAATCCCAGAAATGCGTGCCCGCGGCCTCATGCACCGGGTCTGAGTCATGCGCCTTGCGCTCGCCGACCAGGCGCCAGAACGGGTTGTACAGGGCGCGTTGTTGCTTCTTGGCCAATCCTCGATCGCGCGTTCCGAAGAGATTCGCAGTGAGGGACACGTCAAACGGATCGTCGTTGAAGTCTCCGCACACGATGACGAACGCGTCATCTCCACCGAGATCAACGAGGTTGGTTACGTGCGTCTGAAGTCCCGACCCGAGCGATTGCCGAATCATCGCGTTCTCCGCGATAGTCCTCGAAGGCCAATGCACGCCGACTATGTCGACAATCGGGCCGGACGCTATTCGAAGCGTGAAACCGATCGCGCGTGTTACGTCGCGGTTTCTCAGACACGCGTCGATGTTCGCCTTGAACTCGACGAGGACCCTTGAGGGATCATACAAAGCCCCGATGCCCGCGGCTGTGTCCATGAATGGATCGCTGACAAGCTCGAAAGGCGTGTTCTGTGCCAAGCGTCCGAGTGTTGCAGGCAACACCTCGCCGAGCACCACGAGCCCGACGCCATAGACGCTCAGTTCTCGCAGCACGCCGCCCGCGATATTCCAGACTTCGTCGTCCAACTTCTCCCGCTCGGCTCGTTGTGCGCGGCCACGCTTCGGAGCCAGCCCCGTGTTCCACCACGCCAACCGCAAAGGTTCAGTCCACACGTCGAACCATCGCGAGGATAGTGCCATAATGTCGAGGCATAGGCGCGCAGCGGCGGGATGCGTGGCTCGACACTGCAGCTGACGCCGACATGCGTCGAGAATGCCGTTGGATCTCCGAGCACGCATCGGTGCTGTCGTTACTGTGGGCACCGTTCATCTACAGCGATCGGGATGTTCGTCGAGTCGAGGAGCTATGCATGAGCGTACCGGCGCCCATCACCTTCATTCAGATGTACCTGTCGGCGAAGCAGGTCTTCGGGACGAACATGCCCGCGGACTTTCTGATCGAACGAGTGCGGTCCTACGACTGGAAGGGCAGTATTTCCCGGCTCGCGCAGCTTGCCGCGTATATCCAGTACCCAGGCCGAACGCCCGAGGAGATCCTCCGCCGCACGGTCGACCCGATCCTTCAGCTCACCGGACAAGGAGATGCGAGGCCTCTGATCGCGAGGGCGCAGGTGTATGTCAGGGCCAATCGCGAGCGGATGCTGATCGCGCACGACGAGGTGATCTCCTACCTGCAGCATCTCGTTCTCGTCGAAGGGGGCAACGGACGCGAGGAGCCCACCGACATCGAATTGGCGTTCTGGATGCTCGGTGCGAACTGCCACCTGGGTGAGTGGGGCGAGAAGGACTCACGTGATCTGACGCTTGACGAGCAACTCATCGCGGCACAGGTTCGCGGACATACGTTCAACCAGGAGCACAACTGGCCGGCTCTCGTGGTCCGCAGCTACGCGCTGTTTCAGGCCTGCGCAGCGGACGAAAACCTCGGAGGACAAGATGCGGCGCTACGCGTCCAGGAGGAGACGTTCGGAGCCCCGTTCGTCGACTACTACAGGCTGATCCTTGCGGTGCTGCTGGCGATGGTGTGGCGCGCCGGCGACGAGAACAGTGTGCCCGGCGTAGGCATCGATTACTGGAAGACGACAGGCGCCGACCTCGACTGGGTGAGAGCCCGCTTGAATGCGATCGGTGTCACCAGGACCGAGGCCGCCGCGGCGATTCTCGCGGCCAAGAATGCCCGCGGGGAAGATGGCCTACTCCATGCCCCTGCACTTCTGCGCAAGAAGCCTCTGTTAATCGAGGATGAGGGGTGGTTGGTCATCTCGATGGCTGCCATCGCCACGCAGGTTCATACGGGACCTTGGGGCGCCTATCTGGAACGCTCGAAAGCCAACTATGGCGACAAGATCGGTTTCCAGAAGTGGTCGTCCGCGTTTGGCAACGCTCTCGAGCTCTACTGCGGGCAGCTGGCTCGTGCCGCGGCAGAGTCGCCACGGTTCCGTCGCAACTGGAGGCTGGTCTTGCCGAGCAGCCCTGGCGCTTCTGACGAGATCGAGGACGTGATCATCATCGAAGACGACCACGCGATCTTGTTCTCGATCAAGTCGAGTTTGTTGCCGGAAGACCAGATCCACCGTGCGCGGTCACGGTCCGCGATCATCGACTGGCTCGATCGGTTTCTGTTCTCCGATGATCGCAACTTCAAAGGCGCGCTTCGCAAGCTCAGCAAGAACATCGACGAGGTCCGGAACGGCGACTTCGAATCCCAAGGCGTATCGCGGACGCTCAAGATCCTGCCGGTGCTCATCACCTACGACGAGATCGGGGATGACGTGATCTTGCATCAGCGAATTCGCGCCAAGTGCAAAGAACACCAGCTGATGATGCAATCCGACGTCGCCCCCGTGGCGATTGGGTCGGTTGAAGAGTTCGAGGCGTTGATGGAATACGTCGCCGAGGGCCGATCACTCGTAGGTTTCCTCAAGAAGCGAAAACAGAACCGACCGTGGTTCGGGCGACGGCTGGACCAGCAGATCGGTTCACTCTCGCCGCCGATTGCCTTCAAGTTGACTACCGAGCGTTTCGAACAGCTATTCGGTGAGATGGAGCAGGCCGTACGCGGGCCGAGGTCCGCCTAGCACGGCCAACCCGTCCATCCAAAGCCGGGCAACTTCACCTCGGCACCTGAAGCGATGCGAGCCTTCCGGAAGCGTCATTCTTCCGCCTGCCTTTGGTCCGCTGCTGTAGGATTGGCCCGTGCTCCGACTATTGGCGGCGGCGAGCCTGCTGACGAACGCGTGCGACACGCCGAAGCGCGTCGTTCCCAGAGACGCGACACCTGACTCCTTCGTTGCCGCGATCGATGCGCCGCCACCGTCGGTCGATGCCGGGCCTCCGCCGATGATGGCCTGTACCGCGGCGGCACCGACCTGCGCTCTTCCGCCGTCGACATGCCTCGATAGCCGCTATCTCGTCTATTACACCGACGGCAGTTGCGTCAGTGACATGTGCCAGTACACGACGAACGTGATGTACTGCCCGAGTGGGTGCGTGAACGGTGGCTGCCAGGGTGGCTTCACGTAGCACCTACCGCGTCCACGTCTGCGTGGGCGTCATCGTCGTATTGCTGCTGCCGTTGGCGTCGTGGCTCGACGGCTCAGGGCAGCTCGCCTGGACGATGTTCTCCCGCACTGGTCAATATCGTCTTGAGCTGACTGCCAACGGAAAGCCGCTAAACCCGACAGAGGTCGCGGCGTTCGCGGCTCCCGGTCCCACGTCCTCTGTACTCGCGGGGGCCGATCACTTCCGGCATCACGATGTCGCGCGTGCAACGCTGCGCCGCCACCTGACCGACATCGGACAGCTGGCCTGCAGTCTCAGACCGGGCTTAACCATCACCGCGCGTCTCCACGAGCGTTTGCGAACTGACGCAGCGATCGGGACGTCGGAAGTGACGCTGCAATGCGATCCGTGATCGGGGATCCGGAACTACGTCCGCTCGGGGCTGCTCGCGTCGCCTTTGGTCTCGTGTTCCTGCTGCGGACGACGCCAATCCTTGCGGTCTTCGACCCCACCTTCATGCGCGGCACGAATGGTTGGTTGGGATGGCCGGACTCGGGTGTGCACGTACCCGCGATGGGACTGACGCTCCCTGCCGTCGTCGTCGGCGCACTCGTCGTGCTCCGGACGATTGCGGCGGTGTGCCTCATGCTCGGGTTTCGGACCCGCGTGAGTGGACTCGTCGCCGGCCTCGCGGGCTACCTCGTGCTTGCGCAGGATGCCTTCGGCTACTTCCACCACCTGCACATGCTTTATCTCGGGGCGATCCTGTTCGCGATCGTCGACGCCGATGCGGCGCTTGCTGTTCGCCTCGAGCCACCGAAGTCTTCGCGATCAAGCCTCGCGTTGATGCGTGCCTTCGTCGCTTCGATCTACATCTGGGCCGCGATCGGCAAGCTGGCATCGGAATGGGGCACCGGCGCGGCGCTGACGATGTTTCGACAGAGCGGTGCACTGGAACCGGTCGCCTGGCTGGTCACTCCAGAGCGTGCCGCTGCAATCGAGATCTGCGTGATCCTCTCCGAGGTCGCGATCGGTGCGGGCCTTCTC
>JACCRC010000372.1 GCA_013813765.1 Deltaproteobacteria bacterium
GCCCGGATCGTGGCTCGAGGCGCAGGCGCTGCTCGTCGCGGCGGAGGCGGATGCGGCGGGCACGCGCGCGCCGGTGATCGGCGGCGACGAGCCCACGGATGTCGTGCTCTACGATCCCGCGCTCGGCTCTCCACCGTCGACGACTCCTGGTCTCCACATCCCGATCGCCGCGCGTAGCGAGCTCGCCGCGGATCCATTCGCACTGCACGGCGCGCGTCCCGCGCTCGCCGCGATCCAGATGCTCGGCCGCGCTGCGGAGCGCATCGCCGTGGGCCTGGGCCCGGCGCCGCGCAGCGCGAGCGCGGAGCTCACGATCGACCGCGAGAAGCTCGACCGTCAGCTCGGCAAGCTCGCCGCGGGACGGATCGGCGATCACGAGACGAAGGTGCTGCTCTCTGCGTACGGCGTGCCGATCACGCGGCAAGCGGTTGCCACCACACCATCCGCAGCCGTCAAGCTCGCCCGTCGCGCGGGCTATCCCGTCGAGCTCAAGCCATGGGGGCACGATCTCCCGACGGAGCCAGCCGGTTGCCCGATCGAGAAGGGCATCTCCAGTGACGCGCTCGTGCGTGCGGGATTCACGACCGTGCTCACCGCCGCCGGAAAGGCAGGCGCCGAAGGCACCGCGGTGATCGTCCGCGAGACGCCGCCGTCGGGACGCGAGGTCAGCGTGTCGTTGCGCGAGCTGCCATCGCTCGGCTGGACGGTGATCCTCGAGGCGCCGGGCACCGGTCAGCTCGCCGCGCCGGCACCGCTGCGCCTGATCGATGCGCAGGTGCTCGCGCTGCAAGTGGCGGCGTCGCGCGCCGGTGATCCGGAGCCGGATCGCGCGGGCCTCGCGAACCTCCTGCGCCGCGTCTCGCACCTCGCGGTCGATCTCGGCGAGCGACTCGATCGGCTGGACCTCCCGCGTGTCGTCGTCGGCGGTCGGGGATCGCGCACGCTCGTGATCGACGCGTTCATCGAGCTCTCCTGAGCAGCGTGGCACCCGCGTTGCAACACCTGCAGCGTGCGCATCATCCTCTTACTGCTCGGTATCGCCCTCGGCGTGGCGGGGACGCTCGCCTACTCCGTGTTTGCGAATCCTCCGGAGCCCGTGCCGACGGCGCAGGCCCTGCCCGCCGACCCACCGATGACGGTGACGCTCGGCGAGAGCTTCCTGACGGCGCTGGTTCGTCGGGGCACGCCGGCTACGCAGGGTGTGTCGGTGCCGCCCACAGCACTGCGCGCGGAGGTGCGCGATGACGCGATCGTGATTCACGCGAACGTCGACGTGCTCGGCAAGCTCACGCAGGGCACGGCCGTGCTGCACCCGGTGCTGCGCGACGGCAAGCTGAAGATCGAGGTCGTGGAGACCAACCTCGGCGACCTCTCCATCCCGGCGATGGAACAGGTCCTCGAGCAGCAGATCGATCAGCGGCTCCGGTCGCTGCTCGACGGCATGCCCGTGACGATCACCGGTGTGAAGATCGAGCGCGGCCGCGGGCTGATCGTGACGTGCAACGTCGATCTCGATCGCATGGAGCGCCAGGCCGCCGCCGCTGGCGCTGTCCCCTAGGGCACGGCAACGCCAGAGCTCGACGACGTCGCGTCGTACAGCGCTGCATCCTCGGCGAACGAGAAGTCGGAAAAGTCATAGCCAGCCCGGAATGCGATCGCGGACACGTCGAAGCTGGCCGTCGGCAGCGTGATCGCAGGCGGCAGCGTGAACGTCGTCGTCCCGTCGAACGAGAGGACCTGGACGAGATCGGCGACGAACGGCCGCGAGTAGAGCACGCCGGAGAAGGTTGCACCGGTCGGTGCGGTCCAGCTGGCGCCGGCGCGCGTCGCACTGACGAGCGTCGGTGTCGGGAGCCACGTCCCGAGGTTGAACGGTGACGCCGTGAACCCACGCCGGAACAGCAGGCTGAACCCACCGTTCACTCCAGCGAATCCGAGCACGCGATACGATGATCCGGCGAACAGCGAGAGCGGAGGCGCCTTGATCGTGGGGGTGTTCATCTCGGCGTTGTCGGAGAGGTAGAGCGTCCCTTCGGTGGGCAGATCGATAGCGACGACTCCGACGGCGACGGTGGTCCCGGGCGCCAAGGTGCCGAAGGTCGTCGTCACGTCGACCAGCTGACTCGGTGCGATCTGCGTCAGGTTCTGGTTGTTCAGCGCCACGCCGTCGACGACCGTGATCCCGGTGCGATAGCTGTAGGTCTGCACGACGGACGTGTCGTCGTTGGGGTCCTGCGTGTTCTTCGTGTCGACGTCGAACGTCGCGCCGAGCAGCGCGACGGTGCCCACGCGCGTCGCGATCGAGAACGCGCAGCTGCCCGACTGGCAGCGGTTCGAGCCCATGGAGTTGATGCCGTTCGCCCCATCGGGCGCACCATCGAGCTGCGAGTAGGTCACCGATCCACTGCGAAGATGACCGCCGCCGAGCGGCGGCAGGTTCGAGTTGAAGTTCGAGAACACACCCGATAGATCGGCCCGGGGAACGCCCGCGAGCGGCTGCGGCTTCAGCGGCAGCGTCGCGTTCGCGCCGGCGACGCCGATCCAGATCTCGGCGCGATATCCTTCCTTCGTGATCGCGATCGTGGCCTTGCCCGTGACCGCCTCGCCGCGCGCGACGAATAGACCGGTAGCGTCCGTCATTCCGGAGATCGCTCCGATGGTGACGGACGCATCCATGATCGGCAGCCGCGTCACGCTGTCGATCGCATAGACGTTGAGGACGTGCGCGAGGGGAGCGTCCGCGATGCCGCCCCCGGGAATGAGGCGCGGCGGCACGTCGCGCACGAACGCATCGATCGGTGGCGGCGGAGCGTCGATGTCGGCATCGACGACCGCGGTGCTCGCGGGGACTCCGAAGCCGCAACCGGCGACGAGCACGCAGGCCACCATGGTGCGCATCCACAACAGGATAGCACCGCTGCTCACAAGGTCTCCACCGCTGGCTTCAGGCCCTGTCGTCCGTCATCGCACTCCACCCGCTTGAATCCGAGCTTCTTGAGCAGCGGGATCGAGATACCGCTGAGCTGACGGATGTTCTGGACCTGATAGTGCGCGTCGTCACGCAACAGGCGGGACAGCATCTGCTTGCTGCACATCTCCCACCGGATCTTCAGCGCCGTGCCGTCCGCGGCCACCGTGGCGGGGTTCTGGTCCTGGTCGAAGGCGGCCGCGAGCTTCTCGGAGAGCTCCGCACGCGCCTCCTGCGGATCGACGACCGGCGGTGGCTCGGGCTTCTCGGGCGCCGACGGCGTCGTCGACTTGCCCTGCTGATAGGCGAAGCTCGCAAGCGCGGCGACTCCGACGACGGCCGCGACGATCAGGCCGACGACCTCGTCCTTCGCGAGGCTCATCGCGCCGGCTCCCGCTCCACGCCGCCCGCGAGCTCGAGCAGCTTTTCGCGCGTGTTGACCGATGGATCCTCGAGCGCGCCGTCGAGCAGCACCTGCAGGATGCGCCCGACGCTCGGGCCGGGCGGCATCGACAGCGCATCCATCAGATCCTTGCCCGCGATCGCGAGCTCGCCGACCGAGATCGGATCCTTGGACACCGCAGCGGAGTGGTCCGCGAGCGCCGTTGCACCGTCGGCGCGGAAGAACGCGATCGCGGCGTCCACGCGCGGGCGGGTGACATCCGACAGCAGGCGGCGCACCTCGGGAAGCGTCCACGCCTCGACCATGCTCGCGGGCGCGATACCGACGAGCGTCGCCGCGAGCGCAGCCTCGTCGTTCGCGAACTTGAGCGCCTTCAGGAGCTGCTCGGCATCTTTCGCGAGCACGCGATCGAGGCGTGGCAGCGGCCGCCGGCGCGCGAGCTCCGCGAACATCGCCCCGAGCCGTACCGCCGGTGGCGCAGCGTCGACGCGCGCGAGCCAGTGCTCGATGTCTGCACGCGCGTCGATCGCCGAGGCGAGCGGCGCGGCGATCAACCGCACGATGCCGGACCGCTCCGCGATCCGCAGCCCGAGCGATGGCTTGCGCGCAGCGAGCAGCTTGCGAAGCTCGTCAGAGATCCGCTCCTTGCTGACCTTTGCGAGTGACGGCAGCGCGGGACCGATGCCGCGCTCCGTGTCGGCGTCGAGCGCGAACTCGAGCTGCGCGGCGAAGCGCACCGCCCGCATCACACGAAGGCCGTCCTCGGTGAACCGCGCGACCGCGTCCTCGTAGACGTCGCCCGTCGGCCCCACGGCGCGCAGCATGCGCTCGTCGAGATCGCGGCGGCCGTCGTACGGATCGATCAGCTGATCCGCGGCCGGGTCGTACGCCATCGCGTTGACGCGGAAGTCGCGGCGCGCGAGATCCTCGACGAGGGGCACGCCGAACCGCACGTGATCGGGACGGCGCGCATCCGTGTACGCGCCTTCGCCGCGGAACGTGGTGACCTCGACGTGCGACGCGAGCCCCCGCCCCGTCACGATCGTGACCGTGCCGTGCTGGATCCCCGTCGGGATCGTGCGTGGGAACAGCGCCATCACCTGATCGGGTGTCGCCGCGGTCGCCACATCCCAGTCGCCGGGCGAGCGCTCGAGGATCGCATCGCGCACCGCGCCGCCGACGGTGACCGACTGATGCCCCGCGCCTTGTAGCTTGGCGCAGACCTGGCGCACGTTCTCCGGGACCGCCGCCGCCAGCCGCGAGCGAGCGAGCGCGTCGTCGATCGGCACTGCTACTCCGTCGCCGCTGCGCCGCGAAGGCGATTGAAGATATCGACGGCGCGCGTGCGCAGCTTCTGCGCCTCGGCGGTCGCGCCTGCGCGCTCCTTGATCAGCGCGAGCCCCTGGTACGCGCGCGCGAGCTCGACCTCGTGCTTGACGGCCGCGAGGATATCGATCGCCTTGCGGAACGCGTCCTCGGCCTGAAGCGTGTGACCGAGCGCCGCAGCGACCTCCGCCTTCACGCGGTAGCCGCTGCCGATGTGCACGCGCAGGCCAACCGCCTCGCTGACCGCGACCGCGGCATGCGCCTCGACGTCCGCCGCCTCCAGATTGCCGAGCTGGAGCTGCACCGCCGCGAGCCGCTGGTGCGTCAGCGCGAGCGCGACGCGATCGCCCAGGCTCGATGCGATCTGCTTCGCGTCCTGCAGATCCTTCACCGCCTCGAGGCCGCGGCCGCCGATCATCGTCTTGACCTCGCCGGCGCGCGACAGCACGTCCGCGAGCGCGAGCTTGTCGCCGATCTCCTGCGCCATCGTGCGTGCCTCGCCGAGCATGTCGAGGGCAAGCTCGTGGTTGCCGTCCTCGGCGTGCACACCGCCGAGGTCGCACAGCGACTGCACGACACCGACGAGATCGCCGATATCGCGGCGCAGATCGAGTGCCTCGCGGAACTGGTTGATCGCCGCCTTGAAGTTGCCGGTGTCGTGGTGAACGCGGCCGATGTTCGCGAGTGACAGCGCGATCGAACGACGCTCGCCGAGCGCGCGCCGGATCGTGAGCGCCTGCCGGTGAAAGTCGAGCGCCTGGCCGAACGCGCCGCGCAGCCAGTTCACTCGGCCCATGTCGTCGAGCGTGGACGCGATGCCGCGGTCGTCGCGCGAGCGCTCGAACAGCTCGTGTGCGCGGCGCAGGTGATCCATCGCGCTGTCGTACTTGCCGAGCCGGCGCTGGCCACGCGCGAGACGGCTGTACGCGGCGCCGGCCTTCGCGAGGTTGTCGTAGCGCCATGCGAGGTGGAGCATCTCGACGAAGCAGCCGATCGCCTCGTCGATCCGGCCGGTCTGCTCGAGCACGTCGCCGAGGTTATGCAGGCCGTCCATCCGACCGGGCGCATCCGACTGCGCGATCATCTTCAGGCCCTTCTCGTACAGCACGCGGGCCTCTTCGGGAGCGTAGCGAGCGCGCGCGCGATCGCCGCCCTGCAGGTAGCAGCGTGCGGCGCGGCGCGCATCACCACCACGCTCGTAGAGGAGTGCGAGGAACTCGAGCTGCTCGTCGGAGCGCTGCGTGGTCTTCGCCTCGAGCCACTGCGCGGCCGAGAGGTAGTAGCGCGCGAGCCTGCCGGCCTCGGTGGAGCGCACGATCAGCTCGCGCTCGAGGTTGTGCTTGAACACGATCTCGGTCTCGCCGGGAATGCTCGAGTCTTCCGCATCGAGCGGCAGCAGGTAGTCCTGATCGGCGAGGCCCGCGATCAGATCGCTGATCCGGCGGCGCACGTCCTCTCCGTTCCCCCACTCGATCTCGAGCGGCCCGGGGTCGGTGCGCGGTGGCGGTGCTTCGAGGCGCGTCAACGCGATCACCGCCGACACCCAGAACACGTTACCGAACACGGCTGCCTTCTCGAGCAGGTCGCGCTCCTCGTTCTCGAGCGCGGCGATGCGCGCCTCGATCGCCTCCTCGACGCTGATCGGCAGCTCGGTATCAGCGGCCTTCTCGGGATCCAGGCGCCACGTCGCGCCGCGCGCATCGATCGTACCGTTGTCGAGGAACAGCCTCACCAGCTGCTCGAGGAACGCCGGGTTGCCGCCGGTCGTCTCCACCGCGTTCTGGACCGTGTCGTCGGGCAAGTTGACGACACGCGCGAGCAGATTCTTGAACATCTGCTCTGCGTCATCGGGCTCGAGGTTGCGCAGATCGACCCGCTCGTGATCGACGGCGCCCTCGCCCCACCCGCCCGCGTGCACGAGCATCTCCGGGCGCGCTGCCGTGAGCAGCACGACGCGCGAGCCGCCGAGGCCCGTGGCGAGATCCGAGACGAGCGTGAGGGTGTCCGCGTCGGCCCACTGCATGTCGTCGAGCACCAGCACGAGCGGCGCCATCGCGGCATCGAGCTCGAAGAACCTGCGCAGGACCGTGCGGCCGATATCCTCGCGGTGCTTCACGTTCTCCGCGAGCGCGGCGAGAAACGGCGTGGGCGGGAAGTCGAGACCGACGAAGCCGCCGAGGAAGTACAGCATCTCGGCGACTTGCTCCGAGCCCATCACGGTCTTGAGCTCGTGCGAGAACCGCAGCTTCGCGACCTCGTCGGGATTTGGCGTCAGCTCGAACCGATCGCGAAGCAGCGAGACCAACGCGGAGAGCCGCACGGGCTTTCCTGCTGGGTCCCGCTCGGCCGCGCCATGGAACACGCGCGCACCGCGATCAATGTCCGCTGCGAGCGCGGTGATCAGCTCGTTGATCAGCCGCGACTTGCCGGTCCCTTGATTGCCGACGACCGTGACTAGCTGCGGTGCTTGGAAGTCGATCGCGCGCCCGACCACATCGAGCAGCGTGGAGAGCTGCTGTGACCGTCCCACCAGCGCGCTGCGGACCACGCGCGTCGGTTCCGGATCGGTGTCGATCCGCACCATGCTCCGCGGCCGCTCGGGGATTGGAGGCGGGCCCTGGATCGTCTTCGATCCCGGAATCGGGATCGACGGCGGCGTGGGCCGCCGTGCACCCGGGGGACCGGACGTTCCTGTGGACACTGTGCACGAGGTTACCCAACGAGTCAGATCCGTCGCAAGCGTGGCGACCTGCTGCGAATCAGGTGTAGTCTCGGGAAAGGGATGGGAAACCACCGGTCATCGACCGTTGCAGGGGTCGTTGCGCTCGCCCTGCTCTCGGGGTGTCCCACCGTGGACCTCGGGGACACGCCCTCGGATATCGGCCTCTGCAACCCCCAGGGTGGCCTGGCGTACTTCCAGGCCGAGATCTGGCCGAAGTTCGTCGGCGTCGGGCAGTGCACGAAGGCCGGCGCCTGTCACAGCGAGACCGGCGGCAACGCGCTGTCGTTCAAGACGATGCCGATCGACTTCCCGTTCAATTACCGGCAGACCCAGATCTATCTCAACTGCGGTCAGCCGATGGCGAGCGAGCTCCTGACCAAGCCGCTGGCAGGTCAGGACCCGCATGGTGGCGGCGATATCGCGGTGCCCGTCGACGTCTTCGTTCAATGGTTCATGTGATCCGCCTCCTGCCAGTCCTGCTCGTGCTCGGTGCGCTCGCGCGTACCGCCGAGGCCGAGGCGTACCTCCGGGTGATCGCGCAGAAAGCGCCGGTTCACTCCGGTCCGTCGGGCAACTACCGCACGGTGTTCGTCGCCGAGCGCGGCCAGGTGTTCCAGGTCCTCGAGCGCGGTACGCGCGACTACTGGTTCAAGGTCGAGCTCGAGGACGGGACGACCGGCTGGATCCTCGGTGATGTCGTGTATCCGTTCGACGTCGGTCCCGACGAGGCCGGCGCGTTCACCCGCATGGGCCGCGCGATCCGCCGCGCGATCCTCGGCCCCTCACCGATCACCTACGCGAACGTCGGTCTGTCGTTCTCCGCCGGCATCCTCGATCGCGAGGGCGTGTTTCTGTTGCGCCCGTCGTGGCTGATCGATCCGTACTGGGCGATCGAGGGCTTCGCCGGGCTCTCGCCGCGATCCGACAAGGACGTGTTCCTCGGTGGTTTCGGCTTCGTGCTGCGAATGGCCCCGGGCGCGGTGATCGGACCCTACGCGTCGGTCGGCATCGGTGCCGCGCGCATTCGCCCGAAGGCCGACAACTTCGTCGACGAGAAATCCACCCTCATGGCGATGAGCGCGGGCGGAGGGATCGAGATCACGTTCAAGAAGCAGATCACGCTGCGAATCGATGCGCGCAACTGGTCCCTGTTCGACCAGAACAGCACCAGCAATGGCCAGGAGTACTCGGCCGGGCTCGCGATCTTCTTCTAGGAGGCGACATGAACAAGCTCACCTGCATCGTCATCGTCCTCTCCGCGCTGCTCGCAGGCTGCGGACGTCAGGCCGTGCGCGCCGCGGAGAAGCAGTTCCTCGCCGATCAGATCATGATCTTCGACGAGGATCCGCAGCAGTCGTCGAGCGACGATCACATCCGTTCCAATCGCGAAGGCGCGGCCGGCGGCAAGGGCGCCGGCGGCGGAGGCTGCGGGTGCAACTGAAGCTCGCAGCACTCGCGCTCCTGCTCGCCGCAGGTACACGCACGGCCGTCGCCGAGGACCGCACGGAGGTCTCGACGATGCTGTTCGCGGAGAAGCGCGACGGCGACAAGGGCGGCCTCATCGTCGTCCACCCGCAGGCGAGCTTCGGCGTCGACATCGGACGGTTCGTGTCGTTCGACGTCGGCTACGCCGCCGACGCTGTCTCCGGCGCGACCTCGACGGTCTATCAGGTCGATGCAGTCTCGACGGCGACGAAGTTCTCGGACCTTCGCAACGAAGGCACGATCGCGCTCGGGTTCCGCGGCCGCCGCTCGCGCATCACGTTCGCGACCACCGTCGGTAGCGAGCGCGACTACGTCAACCGCGCGTTCAGCGGCACCGCGTCGATCGACCTGCCCGGCCGCAACACGACGATCGCGCTCGCCTACAGCCACTCGTTCGATCAGGTCTGCAACAAGAACAACGCGATGGCGACGCCGCTCGAAGCGCGCGCGCTCGTCGGCACCGACCCGTGCAACAAGACCGGGCTCATCTTCGGAAAGAACGATCCGATGGGCCGCACCGTGTGGGAAGACCTCGGCATCGACACCGCGCAGGCCACGATCACGCAGAACCTGTCCCCGACGTTGAACATGCAGCTCGCTGGCTACGGCCAGGTGCTCGACGGCTTCCAGTCGAACCCGTACCGCCGCGTCCGCATCGGGCCGAACGCACCGCAGGAGCACATCCCCGACATCCGCGCGCGGTGGTCGGTCTCCGCTCGGTTCAACCGCTACCTGCCCAAGCTCAAGAGCGCCGTCCACTTCGACGCCCGCTTCTATGACGACACCTGGCGCGTGATCGGCGGCAACCTCGAGCTCGGCTACTCGCAGTACGTCGGCAAGAGCCTCCTCTTGCGCTTCTATGGCCGCATCTATCAGCAGACCGCAGCCAAGTTCTTCAAGGACGCGTTCTACTACCAGACGCAATCCACGGCCGGGGAGTACTTCACCGGTGACCGCGAGCTCTCTCCGGTCCGGAACGTATCGGTCGGTACCAAGCTGACATTGATCACGATCGGCAACGAGAAGCCCGTGTGGGGCCTCTTCGACAAGCTTCAGTTCAACCTGCGCGGCGACCTGATGTTCATCAGCAATCTCGCCGCCGATGACGAGGCCAACAACGCCGGCGGCATCGACAAGCAATTCATCTACGGGACCTCGTTGATCGACGCCGTCACGCTGCAGCTCGGCTTGCTCGGGAATTACTGAGCCCCCGCGAAATCGGCGTATGCTCGCCGCATGTATCGTTATGGGGACGGGACGCCTTTTCCACTCGACGAGAACTTCATCGAGACGCTGACGGCGGCGGTCGAGACCTGTACCAACGCGTTCATCCCCCTGACCGAGCTGGACGCGCGTCGCGCGAAGGCGAAGGAGCTCCGCAAGGAAGGCGACTCCGAGGCCGCGCGCCTCTCCGAGCTCGAGAAGACGCTCAACACCGCGCTCGCTCCTGCTCTCGTTCCCGGCTCCAAGCCGAGCCTCACCCAGCAAGTCGCCCAGAAGCTCGCCGCCACCATCAAGCAGACCGTCGCCGACACGAAGAAGCAGATCGATCAGAAGGTCCAGGCGATGGAGGCGCTGGCGGCGCCGAAGACGTCGAGCGATGCCGTCGTGAAGGCGCTGCGCCCGTTCTTCAATGACCACCAGCTTCCGAAGGCCGCGTGGATCATGTCGTGGGACGTTCGCGGTAGTGAGCCCCACGCCGATGCTGTCGCCACCGCGGGCAAGATCACCGCCGCGTTCACGCTCACGCCCGATCCGTACCGCGCGCCGATCCGCGTCGAGCAGCTCGCCGATGGCGTGGTCGTTCACATGATGAAGAAGGGCGTGTTCGGCAAGGCGAAGCCCGCGCCCGTCGATCTCGGAAAGTACGTGATGGTCGCGTTCGAACGCACGGGCCTCGAGCACACCGTCACCCTCAAGGAGAATCCGAACAAAGCCTCGGCCGGCCTGCGCTTCTCGGTCTCCGACAATGGCGCGACCTGGGTCACGATCTCTGCGGGCGGCGACTCGGAAGGCGAGCCCAACGATCTCGATCCCGATGACGTGGCACCGGTCCGCAACCTCGCCGAGCGCGCCGCGGCCGCCCTGAAGGATCTGATCCAGCGGCGCACGCTGATCGACCTCTCGCTCTCCGGCACCGCGATCTCCGACCTCGATGATCCACGCGCCATTCCGATGGAGCTGCTCGCTCAGCTCACGCCGCTCTCCCGCTCGATCCGTGACAAGTCACGGATGTCAGGCGAGCTCATCCTCAAGCGCGACATCGGTGACGGCCGGCGTGAAGAGCTGTTCGTGCCCCGCGCGACGCTCGCGCAGCAGTTCGCACGCCTGCCGAACGAGTACCGCCGTCCGTTCGAGGACATGGGCATCACCGCCGAGGAGACGCAGCCTTCGATCTCCTTGCCCATCCGCCCGCCCGCGAGCTCGTCCGTGCCTCCTCCTCCTCCGCCGCCGAGGAAGGAAGAGGGCTTCGACACGAAGACGGTGGAGTACAACCTGGACGACGACGACGATCGCCACAAGACGCAGGTCGATCCGAAGAAGAGCTAGTTCCGCCCCGCGAACTGCTGGCGGGTGTACGGCTCGCTCTGGACGCTGCCCGGCTCGCTGCCCGCGAGCTCGTCCCAGCACTTCTGCTCCCACCAGCAGAACTTCATCGGCTGCTGGAAGCCGTGATCGTCTCGGCGCATCGCGCGGTCCATCGCCCAGAACACGTCGCGCTGGCTCGTGTTCCAGTGCTCGAGGTCGTGCTGGCATCCGAACGCCACGCACTCGAGTGCCTCCGGCTTCATCAGATACACGACCCCGTAGTTCCAGCCGTAGAGCCGGTAGACCGGAGTGCCGTGCTCGTCGACGACGTCCGCGATCTCGAGATCCATCGGCATGTCTTCGATCCCGTCGCGGAGCGCCTGCTCCAGGCTCTCGTTCCCGAACATCTTTTCGAGCTGGAGCTTCTCGATCGGCGAGAGGTCCGCGATCGATGCCGGCATCCGGCGGTTCTTGACGAACAGCTCCATCGGTTTCGCCGGTACGTAGCTCGAGTCGCGCGGCTGCCCGGCGATGATGCCCGCAACCTGGTCGCCGTAGACACTACTTGGTGATCCGTCGTCGGTGCTCATGCGCCGATGATAGTTCGTTCACCGGCTCGCAAGCGAGACGATGCCGTCGACCACCTGCTCGAGCATCACGCGCTCGCCGAGCTCGCGGCCCAGCGCCTTCATCTGCGGACCCGTCCACGGCGTCCCACCGGCGCCGAACGCATCAGGTCGCCCCGTCAACGTGATGTCGCCCTTCAGCGCACGATCCACCGTGGCGAGCCGTTGCGTCGCGATCGCGAGCGCGGCCGGCGTGTAGGCGCGCGCCTGTGCGGCTAGCTTGTCGACGATGAATGGCGGCACCCCGATCGCCGATGCCCACTGCGGCCGGGCCACATTGGTCGCCCGCAGATGGTGCAGCACGGAAAGCTGACGGATATGCCGCGCGAGCATCACGACCACGCCCACGGCGCTCTCGCGCTGATCGCACAGCGATGACACCGCAGCCATCGCCCGCGGCCGATCGGCGGCACCGATCGCGTCGGTGAGCTCGAACACCGAACGCTCGCGCGTATCCGCGACCAGATCGTCGACGTCGTCCGATGTCACGGGGCGGTCACCCGCATAGAGCCCGAGCTGCTCGAGGGAGAGCGACAGGCGCGACAGATCGTTCCCCACCGTATCGATCAGCCGGTTGATCGCATTCGGCTCGATCCGCACGTTCTTCGCCTGCGCCTCGGCGCGGATCCACGGACCGACCTGGCGCGGCGCCTCGAGCACGTGCAAGAGGCCCTTCTTCGACAGCTGTGCGTACAGCTTCAGACGCTTGTCGATCTTCGTGACCAACCCGACGATGACCGTCGACGGGTTGGGCTTCGCCACGTACGCCAGGAGCGCCTCGGCATCATCCGCCGGGAGCAGCGTCAAATCCCGGACGAACACCATGCGCCGGGCCGCCATCATCGGCAGCGTCTGCGCGAGCGAGACGATGCGGTTCGCCGTGGGTTTCCCCTCGACCACGTCGTAGTTGAAGCCACGCGATGCGGGCGGCACGGCGGCGTCGCGGAGCGCGGATACCACGCGCTCGATCAGGATCGGGTGCTCGGAGTGAAGCACGTAGATCGGGTCGAGGCGCCCGGCCTTCACGTCGGCGAGTAGCTCGTCCACGGGGGGACCCTACCACCACCCTCTGTTACTGTCGGCCCGTGAAACTTTCACGGCGATCGTTCCTCGGGGGCTCGGCGCTAGCGGCACTCGCTGCGCCCCGGCTGGCCCTCGCCCGCGGGCTCCTGACCGATCCGGGGCTCGATGACGTGGTCAAACGGGCGCTCGCCGCCGCGACGAAGGCGGGCGCGAGCTATGCCGACGTGCGACTCGTGCGGCGGCGCAACGAGCGGGTGAACACCCGCGAGGATCGGATCGAGCACGTCGGCTCCAGCGAGGAGTACGGCATCGGCGTGCGCGTGATCGCGAAGGGCGCATGGGGCTTCTCGGCAACGCCCCTGGTCACGGTCGCCGAGGCCGAGCGCGTCGCGAAGCAAGCGGTGGCGATCGCCCACGCGAACTCGAAGCTGCTCGAGCGGCCGGTCACGCTCGCGCCGGTACCGGCGAACGTGGATGTCTGGCAGACGCCGCTCGTGAAGGATCCGTTCAAGATCCCACTCGAGGACAAGGCCGAGCTGCTGCTCGCGATCAACGCGGCCGCGATGAAGGTCGCCGGCGTGAAGTTCGTGACGTCGTGGTACGCGGCGATCCAGGAGTGGAAGATCTTCGCGTCTACCGACGGCGCGTACATCGAGCAGGAGCTCGTTCGGCTGGGGCCCGGCTACTCGGTGACCGCGGTCGACGAGAAGCGCGGCGAGTTCGAGACCCGCGATCACGGCCTGCCCCCGATGCAGGCCGGCTGGGAGTACGTCGAGGACTCGACGCTGCTCGCGGACGCCCGGCGGATCGGGGAGGAGGCGGTCGAGAAGCTGAAGGCGCCGTCGGTGGTACCCGGCAAGCGAGACCTGATCCTCGATCCGTCGAACCTGTGGCTCACGATCCACGAATCGATCGGACACCCGACCGAGCTCGACCGTGCGATGGGCTACGAGGCGAACTTCGCGGGCACGTCGTTCGCGACGCCCGACAAGCTCGGCAAGCTGAAGATCGGCTCGCCGATCCTCACGTTCTATGCGGACAAGACCACGCCGGGAGGGCTCGCGACGTGCGGGTACGACGACGACGGCGTGAAGACGCAGCGCTGGAACCTGGTCGAGAACGGCGTCTTCGTCGGGTATCAGACGACGCGCGAGCAGGCCGGCTGGATCAACGAGAAGGCCTCGCGCGGGACGAGCTACGCGGATAGCTATGCGTCGTTCCCGTTTCAGCGGATGCCAAACGTGTCGCTCGCACCGGCACCCCGCGAGCGTTCGCTCGACGACCTCATCGCGTCGACCGACGACGGCGTGCTTGTGAGCGGCAACGGATCCTGGTCGATCGATCATCAGCGGCTGAACTTCCAGTTCGGCGGCCAGGTGTTCTGGGAGATCAAGAAGGGCAAGAAGACGCGGATGCTGCGCGATGTCGCGTATCAGGCGAACACGCTCGAGTTCTGGAGCGCGTGCGACGCGATCGGTGGCAAGAGCTCGTGGGCACTCGGCGGCAGCTTCAACGACGGCAAGGGCGAGCCAACGCAGTCGAACTCCGTCAGCCACGGCTGTCCACCCGCGCGATTCCGGCAGCAGAACATCCTCACCACGAACCGGAGGGCCGGCTCGTGATGAACCAGAACCAGGCGAAGCGCCTGCTCGATCGCGTGCTCGTGCTCGCGAAGAGCGGCAAGAGCGAGGCGATCGCGTCGCTACGTAACACGCGCGGAGGCAACTCGCGGTTCGCGGTCAACGAGATCACGTCGTCGAGCGAGGTCGAGACGCTGTCGCTCTCCGTCACCGTGAAGATCGGCAAGCGCGCTGCGACCGCGACGACGAACCAGCTCGACGACCGGTCGATCGACGACGTCGTGAGCCGCGCGCAGCGAATGGCGAAGCTGTCGCCTGAGAACCCGGAATCGATGCCGCCGCTCGGCAAGCAGAAGTACATCGCCGTGCCGCGCGCGAGCGACCCGGCCACGGTCAACGCGACGCCGGAGCTGCGCGCGAAGGCCGCGGGCGCTGCGATCGCGGCGGCAAAGGGCGCGAAGGTCACGATCGCCGGCTTCTACGAGCACGGCACGCACGTGTCCGCGCTCGCGTCGACAGGCGGGCTCCACGCCTTCCACGCGTGGACCTCCGTCGACCTGTCGTGCTCGGCGCGCACGCCGGATGGCACCGGCTCTGGCTGGGCGGGCGCGACGAGCAACCGCGTCGGCGATCTCGATGCCGCGGCGCTCGCAAAGACCGCGGTCGACAAGGCGACGCAGTCCGCGAAGCCGCGGCGGCTCGAGCCCGGCAAGTACACCGTGGTGCTCGAGCCCAACGCGGTCGCCGGCTTGCTCGATTCGTTCACCGGGAACCTCGGTGCACGGCGCGCAGACGAGGGTCGCTCGTTCTTCACGAAGGCGGGAGGCGGCACGAAGATCGGTCAGAAGCTGTTCCCCGACATCATCACGCTGCGCAGCGACCCCGCCGACGCGGGCCTGGCCTCCGCGCCGTTCGATGGCGAGGGCTTCCCGCGCGCACCGACGAAGTGGCTCGACAAGGGCACACTGACCGGCCTCACCTACTCGCGGTACTGGGCCCAGAAGCAGGGCAAGCAGCCGACCGGCAATCCCGACGGCTGGATCCTCGAGGGCGGCACCGCCACGCGCGAGCAGTTGATCAAGGATGTGAAGCGCGGCGTGTTGATCACGCGGTTCTGGTACATCCGCCAGCTCGATCCGCAGACGATCCTGCTGACCGGCCTCACGCGCGACGGCACGTTCCTGATCGAGAACGGCGCCATCGCCGGCCCCGTGAACAACTTCCGGTTCAACGAATCGCCGGTGCAGATGCTCGCACGTTGCGACGCCCTCACCGCGACGGTGCTCACCGAGGGCGCGCGCGTCCCTGCCCTGCGCACGCACGAGTTCAACCTCGCCTCGGTCTCCGAGGCGGTATGACCACGGTCGTGATCACGGCCGACGCCGCGATCGTTGACCATGCGCGCGGCGCGACGGCGGTGCTGTCGATCGACGGCGCGATCGTGCTCGTCGGCGATCCCGCCGACGTGCACGCGGATCCGCGCGCGGCCCGGGCGAAGCGGATCGACTGGAGCCGGCGAGCGATGGTGCCCGGCACGGTCAACACGCACAACCACAGCTTCCAGTCGCTGCTGCGCGGCATCGGCGATGACCTGCCATTCCTCGAGTGGCGGGACAAGGCGCTGTATCGCTACTCGCCGAGGCTGTCGGCGGAGGACATGGGCACCGCCGCGCTGTTCGCGTTCGGCGAGATGCTGCTTCATGGCGTCACGACAGTCTGCGACTTCTACTATCTGAACGCGCAGGGCAACGACAACGCGAGCGCGACGATCGAAGCGGCGAAGCGCCTCGGGATTCGCATCGTGCTCGCGCGCTGCTTCTACGACTGGGACGGCGCACCGGCCGCGTACCGCGAGACCATCCCGCAGGCGATCGCGAACTTCGAGGCGCTGTCGGCGCGCTACCAGGACCGCACGCGGTTCCTCACGAACGTGCAGCCCGCGCCGCACAGCCAGCACGGCGCGACGCCAGAGATGATCGTGGCCGGCGCCGACTGCGCGAAGCAGGCCGGCGTGCCCTGGCACATCCACCTCGCGGAGGAGCGCTATCAGGTTGATCAGTCGCTGCAGCGGTTCAACCTGCGGCCGCTGCACGCGATCGCGGAGCTGCCCGTGGACATGTCGCAGATGATCGCGGTGCACGGATGCTGGTTCGATGCGGGTGAGCGCGCGTTGCTCGCGGAGCGCGGCGGCTCCCTCGCCTACTGCCCCGGATCGAACATGTTCCTCGGCGACGGCGTCACGGATCTCGTCGACCTCGTCGCGAGGGGCGTGAAGGTCGGGCTCGGAACGGATGGTGGCTGTTCGAACAACCGCGTCAGCGTGTTCGACGAGATGCGCACCGCGGCGCTGCTCCAGAAGGTCCATCGCACGGACGGCCAGGCGATCGATGCGGAGACCTGCTTCCGCCTCGGGACGTCGACCGCCGGCGAGACCCTGCGGCTTCCGGTCGGTCAGATCGCGCCCGGATTCCGGTGCGATCTGGTCGCGCTCGACCTCGACGATCCGTCGCTGTGGCCCACCCAAGCCCTCGAAAAGAACGTCGTCTACGCGCTGTCGCCTCGCGCGGTCACCGACGTCGTGGTAGATGGTCAAGAAGTCGTCGCGAACCGGCGACTTAGCCATGTCCCTCTCGCCGAGATCCAAGCCCGCGTCGGGCAACTCACCCGCGACTGGCGACGGGACTGAGACGCCCGAAGAGGGCGCCGACGCGAAGGCCACCGGCGGGCCGGTCGAGGTGGCCGTGGAGCTCGAGGTCTCGCGCCAGCGCGCGGCGAGCATGACCGCCTTTGGGCTCATCGTCGGCGCGCTCCTGATCTGGAAGCTCGGCACCGTCGGCGTGTGGGCCGGCGTAATGCTGATCGTGGTCGGTGCGTTCCGCGCGTGGGAGCTCGTGCAGTCGTTCCTCTATCCCGCCGGCACCATCAAGATCACCGAGTCGCAGGTCTCACTGCCGCGTGGCCTCAGCATGCCCAGGCCCGTTCAGGTCGATCCGGCCGATGTCACCGCCGTCTACTTCCTGCGCCGCTCGGTGCCGTGGAATCGCTCGGCGCCCGTGCTCGTCGTCGAGATCGGTGATCGCGCGATGGCGTTTCCGCGCGACTGGTTCGCCTCCGAGGCGGATCAGCGTCACGTGATTCACGCGCTCATGCGCAGCAAGCCCGGCGAGATGACCGCGAAGCCCGACGGCGACGACGCCGCTCCGCGCGAGAAAGTCGTGATCGGCGACAGCAGCCGCTCCGCGTGGGGCCAGATGATCGGCGGTGCGGTGCTCATGGGCATCGGCATCGTCGGCACGGTGCTGTCGAAGTCGCAGACCGGCGCCGGTGGGCAGTACGCGATCTACGTCGGCCCGATGGTCGCCGGCTTCATCCTGCTGTGGCGCGGATTCGCGCGGTGGTAGCGCTCGCGCTCGCCCTCCTGATCGCATTTCCGAACACCAAGGCGACGCTCGAGCTTCCCGACGGCTGGAAGCAGCTCGAGCGCCCTACCCTCGTCGCCGCCTACGAAAGCCCCGGCGGCGCATTGCTCGCGGTGACGCGGACGCAGGTGCCGAACAGCGACGCGTGGCGAACGAAGAAGCGGGACACCTATGTCGCCGAGGTCGCGAGGGGCGCGCTCGCATCCGCAAAGGGAGCGAAGGAGACCGCGCGCAAGCTCGGCGATGCGAACGGCGTCCCCACGCTCGATCTCGAGCTGCGAAGGCCCGACGGATCGATCATCGTTCTTCGCTACCTGCTGTTCCGGACGTACGCGCTCGCGCTCGCGATCGAGCTGCCGAAGGGCACCGACGTGTCGCGCGCCCACGCGATCGCTCGAAGCTTCGCGCCGCCGAAACCGGAGTAAGGAAAAATGGCACAACGTGCCGTCTAGTTTCGCGCGAGGCGCAACACGACCTCGACGTGCGAGGTCTGCGGCATCAGATCGATGGGCCACGCGTCGGTCGCGCGGTATCCCGCCGCTGCGAGACGCGTGGCGTCGCGCGCGAGGGTCGCCGGATCGCAGGAGACGTAGACGATCGTCGTCGGCGCGAGGCGGAGGATTCCGTCCACTGCTTCCGCGGCGCCGGTGCGCGGCGGATCGAGGACGATCGCGTCGTACGGGCCCCGCGCGCGCTCGACGACCTCGCCGGCCGGGCCCGCGATGAAGTCGGTCGCGATCGGGCGCGCGGGCGGAGCGAGGTCGCTCGCGGTGACACGCCAGCCGGCGGCGACGAGCGAGCGCGTCAGGTTGCCGGCACCGGCGTAGAGCTCGAGCAACGCGCCTGCGCCGGGACCGACGGCGGCGCGGGTGAGCTCGATCAGCTTCTGGTTGCCGGAGGCGCTCGCCTGCGAGAACGACCACGGGCCGCCCCACAGACCGGGCTCGATCTCGATCACCGGATCGCCGTGGGTGTCGGCACCGCAGTGCAGGCCACGGATGTTTGCCTTTCCGAGGAGCTGTGGCGCGCCGCCCCACGCCTTCGTCGTCCCGACGGCGACGTCTCCCTGGTGCCCGAGCAGCAGCGTGAGCTCGCCGGCAGGAGGCCGCGTGCTCGCGACGGCGGCGTATGCGGCGTCGAGCGCGGGCTCGAGCTGCGGGCAGTGATCGATCGGAACGATTCGATGCGTGCCGAGCTGATAGAGGCCGACGCTGCCACCGCCGACGTGAAAGCGCGCACGGCGCCGCCAGCCGAGCGCCGGCGCGGCGTCCGCGATCGGGTGGACGGTGAGGCCCTCGAGCTTGCGCAGTGCGCCCGCGGCGATCGCTTGCTTCGCCGCCAGCTGATCCGCCCGCGCGACGTGCAGCCACTGGCAACCACCGCAACCGGCGAGGAAGTGCCGGCATGGCGGGTCGACGCGCGCAGCGCCAGGCGCGAGCACCTCGACGAGCTCCGCGCGCGCGAACGTCTTTGTCTCCTGCACTGTCCGCACGCGTGCACGATCGCCGGGCGCGGTGCGCGGGATGAATGTGACGCGGCCGTTCGCGTCGCGCGCCACGCCGTCGCCGCCGGCGGCGAGCGAGTTGATCTCGAGCTCGAGGATCGTCGGCATGTCAGCGGTACGGTCCTGCCGCCCCGGAGGGACGGATGATCGTGCCACGCGGAGCCTCGAGCGCGCGATCGGCGCGGCCGTCGCGCACCGCGATCTCGACGGTCTTCGCTGAACCGATGTAAGCGAGGAGCTCGCCAGCCGCAGCGTCCTCGTACGTGCCGACGAGCGCCAAGGTCCGACCCGCGATCGTGACGCTCGAGCCGGCCTCGCTGCGCGGCAGGTCCGTCACGAGGTTCCCGAACCGATCGATGTGGACCACCCTGCCCTCGCGCTCGGGGCGCGACCCCCACGGGAGCTCACCGGTGAGCTGCGTCGCGGAGCCCCAGCTCGCCGGATCCTCGCCGCGCGACAGCGACGCCGCGATCGGGGCGAACACATCGCGCCCGTGGAACGTGCGGCTCGCCGACGCGAGCAGATGCGGCGACTCGATCGCCCAGGCCGTCGAGCGGCGATCGGCGACGTATGCGAACACGCCGTTATCGGGCCCGACGTACCACTGGCCGAGCGCGCTGATGATGACGCCCCGCCGCGCGCCGCCGACTCCCGGATCGACGACCACGATGTGGATCGTCCCGTAGGGGAACTCGTTGGCCGAGGTGGCCACCACCCAGGCCGCGTGCGCGATGTCCCCGGGAGGGATGTCGTGGGCGATATCTACCAGGACCGAGTCGACCGCACGGCGCGCCAGCACGCCCTTCACCGCGCCGACGTATCCGTCGCGCGTGCCGAAATCAGTGGTCAACGTGATGATCGCCATCGCCGCAGGCGGTAAGCATACATCCGATGAACAAGGTCTACCCCGACGCGCAGGCCGCCCTGCACGACGTGGCCGACGGTGTGACGATCCTGGCGGGAGGCTTCGGCCTCTCGGGCAACCCGGAGAACTGCATCGCCGAGCTCGCGCGCAAGCAGGTCAAGCAGCTGACCATCGTGTCCAACAACTGCGGAACCACCGAGAAAGGCCTCGGCGTCCTGCTCGCGCAGGGCCAGGTCAAGAAGATGGTCAGCTCCTACGTCGGAGAGAACAAGGTCTTCGAGAAGCTGTTCCTCTCCGGCGAGCTCGAGGTCGAGCTGTGCCCGCAGGGGACGCTCGCCGAGCGGCTGCGTGCCGGCGGTGCCGGCATCGAGGCGTTCTACACGCCGACCGGCTTCGGCACGAAGGTCGCCGAGGGCAAGGAGACGCGCGAGCTGAACGGCAAGCAGTGCGTGCTCGAGAAAGCGATCCGCGGTGACTTCGCGATCGTCAAGGCGTGGAAGGGCGACCGCTGGGGGAACCTCGTGTTCCGCAAGACGTCGCGCAACTTCAATCCGCTGTGCGCGCAGGCCGGGACGATCACGATCGTCGAGGTCGAGGAGCTCGTCGAGGTCGGCCAGCTCGAGCCCGATCAGGTCCATCTGCCGTCGATCTACGTGCAGCGGATCTTCCAGGGAACCAGCTACGAGAAGCCGATCGAGCAGCGCACCACGAGGAAGAGGAGCTAGCCATGGCACTCGATCGAGATCAGATGGCCCGCCGCGTCGCTGCGGAGCTCAAGGACGGCTACTACGTCAACCTCGGCATCGGCATGCCGACGCTCGTCGCGAACTTCATCCCCGCGGGAATGGACGTCGTGCTCCAGAGCGAGAACGGCATGCTCGGCATCGGCCCGTTCCCCTACGAGGGCGACGAGGATCCCGACCTGATCAACGCGGGCAAGCAGACCGTCACGACGATCGCCGGATCGGCGTTCTTCGACTCGGCGCAGTCCTTCGCGATGATCCGCGGCGGTCACGTCGACGTCAGCGTGCTCGGCGCGATGGAGGTGTCAGCGCAGGGCGACCTCGCGAACTGGATGATCCCCGGCAAGATGATCAAGGGCATGGGCGGCGCGATGGATCTCGTCGCCGGCAGCCGCCGCGTGATCGTGATGATGGATCACCGCAGCAAGGACGGCGCGTCGAAGATCCTGCCCGAGTGCAGCCTGCCGCTCACCGGCGTGCGCTGCGTCCACACCATCGTCACCGACCTCGCCGTGATCGACGTGACCGCCGGCGGCCTCGTGCTGCGCGAGCGCGCGCCCGGCGTATCGATCGACGACGTGGTGAAGGCGACCGCGGCACCGCTATCGGTGCCGGCGAACGTGCCGTCGATTGTTGTCTAGGCAGCGCGTAGCGCCTACTTGCAGGGCGGCCGCGAGTCGGTCGGGTCGTACTGCGACGGCTGCTGGCACGGGGGCTTCGGAGGCGTCTTGACCTCCGGGATCTTCGTCGTCGTGTTCGTCGTCGCGTTCCCCGGGTTCTTCTTCACCTCGGGCGTCTTCTTCACCTCGGGCGTCTTCTTCACCTCGGGCGGCTTCTTCACCTCGGGCGGCTTCTTGACCTCGGGTACCTTCGCCTCGTCGCGCTTCAGCGCCACGTCGGCATCGAAGTCCCGCGAGAGATCGATGTCCTTCGTGACCGCAACGTACTTGCTCTTCTTGATGGTCAGCGTCGAGGTGCCGGTTCCGCGCGTGAGCTTCGTGTCGAGCGGCGTCTGACCGATCGGTTTGCCGTTGAGCAGGACGTCCGCGCCATCGGGATCGCTGGTGACGTGGACCTTGATCGATGTCTCGACCACGGGAGGCGGAGGCGTGGTCTCGGCGGAGCCCGCCTTCGCGGTTCCGTTGGTCCCCTCGGGCGTCTGCTCCGGCGTCTTGACGGGCGCGGCCGCGCTGCCACTGCCACCGGTGTCTTCCGACGAGCCGGTGTTCATGTTGACCGTCGGCTCGTCCCGGTTCTCGTGGTCCTCGCCGCCACCGAGCGTCATCACGAGCAGGACGATGAAGCCAACGGCCGCGATGCCGAGGCCGATGAACAGCGGACGGCGGTTCGGCTTGAGCTGGAGATCCGGGTCGTCGAGGCCGCTGGCCGGTTCGTAGTTTGGATACGAGATGTCACCGCGCGTCGCGCCCGCGGCGCTCGCGTAGCCGTGCCGCGTGGAGACGATCGGCATCGCGCCGTGTGCGGGCCCCGAGTGCGAGCCGGATCCGGGGGTCGGCGGGAACTGCCCCGATGGCGGCACCTGCGGGTGGATCGAGGCGATCGGCGCCGACCCCATCGGTGGCTGCGCGGCGTGACCACCGCTCGGTGTCTTGGGACCGGGCGGAATCGGCGGCAGCGGCGCCGGCGGCGGCAGCGGCAGCATCAGCGCCAGCGTGGGCTGCGAATCCCGGCCGTGCTGCGGTATCGGTGGCAGCGCGGGCGGCGACTGGCGGGCGATCGGTCCGCTATCGGGTGCGAGCGTCAGCGGCGATGCGTACGCCGGCTGCATGGTCGGGTACGACTTCGCGTTCCACTCCGCTTGCTGGGGCTCGGCTTCGTCGCTGCTCTCACCGCGCGGCAGATCGAGCAGCGTGCGTGCGGACTGCACGTGCTGCGGCGCTGGCTCGGCGACGGGCGTTGCCTGCGGGCGCTGCATCTGCTCGCTGCCGGTGCCGTTCGTGTTGGAGATCGTGCTCTCCTTCGGCGTCAGGTGCTGCTGGCTGGCGCGCAGCGCCTGGTTGAGCCAGGGCTCGGTCTGGTCGCCGAACATGTCGCGCATGAAGCGGCCCAGCGACATCGTGGACAGCGACATCCGGCCGGCGACCGCAAACGCCTCGAGCGCCTCGAGCAGGGCGCCTGCGCTCTGGTAGCGCTGCACGGCGTCGACCGCGAGCGCCTTCATGACGATCGCCTCGAGCGCCTGCGGGTAGCCCTGGATCAGCCGCGTCGGGCGCACGACATCGCCGGTGACGATGCGGTGCATCGTGTCGAAGTCGGAGTCCGCGCGGAAGCAGCGGTGTTGCGTCGTTATCTCGTAGAGGATGATGCCGAGCGAGAACACGTCGCTGCGGCGATCGACATCGCGGCCGCGGCACTGCTCGGGCGCCATGTAGGCGAACTTTCCCTTGATGATTCCGGACTGCGTCTCGATCGATCGAGCCGTCGCCTTCGCGATCCCGAAGTCGAGCAGCTTCACCGACCCGTCGTAGCCAATCATGATGTTCGACGGCGAGACGTCGCGGTGAACAATGCCAAGCGGTACGCCGTCGCTTCCGCGGCGCTCGTGCGCGTGGTTCAAGCCCGCGGCAGCTCCCGCGACGACGGTGAGCGCGAGCTCGAGCGGGACGCGCGTGCCCTGGCTTCCCGCCTTCGCGAGCAACGCGCGCAGGTCCTGCCCGTGCACGTACTCCATCGCGAGGTAGTGGATGTTGGAATCCTCACCAACCTCGAACACCTGCGCGACGTTCTGGTGGTTCAGCGAGGCGGCGAGCCGCGCTTCATCCAGGAACATCTGCACGGCCGTGTGGTCGTTCGCGCGCTCCGGCGTGATGAGCTTCAGTACGACATGCCGCTCGAACGAACCGATGCCCGTGCTACGGCCGATGTAGATCCGCGCCATCCCGCCAGCAGCGAGCGGCATCAGGATCTCGTACTTCCCGAGCTTGGCGGGTAGCCCCCCTGCCGTGGCTACTGCGGGCACGAGGAAGATCGTTTCATTGGGGGGGTACCCTGTCAAGCAAACGTCGCGGAACCCCAGAGGGAATTGGCGAATGTAGGTGATCGGCTCAGCGCGACGTGCCGGCGAGCGTCATGTGCGACACGCGGAAGGTCGGAGCCGCGGTCGAGCTGCGCAGCTCGAGGTCATCCGCCACCGCATCGATCCGCTTGAGGATCTCGTCGAAGTTCGCCGCGATCGTGATCTCGCTCACCGGGAACGTCAGCTCGCCGCCCTCGATCCAGAAGCCCTGCGCACCGCGTGAGAAGTCGCCGGTGACCGGGTTGAATCCAAAGCCCATCAGTGAAGTTACGTACAGGCCGCGCTTGGTCTCGCGGAGCAGCTCGTCCCGCTTCATCGTGCCGGCCTGCATCACGAGGTTCGACGTGGTCGGGCCAGGGTTGCCGCCGATGCCGCGCCCGGCGGAGCCGGTGGACTCGCGGCCGAGCTTGCGCGCGCTGTACACGTCGCACAACACGGGCCCCAGCACGCCCTTGTCGATCACGCCGTTCTTGCGCGTCGGGAGGCCGTCGCCGTCGAACGGCTTCGAGCCCGGAGCGCGGGGAATGAGCGGGTCGTCGGTGATCGTCACGAGCGGCGATGCGACGAGCTCGCCTTCCTTGCCGACCAGGTAGCTCGACTTGCGCCAGAACGACGAGCCGTTCGCGACCGAGAAGATCGTTCCCACGATGCCGCGCGCGACCTCGGGGTCGAACACGATCGCGCACTCCTGCGTCTCGACCTTGCGCGAGCCGAGGGTCGCGGCCGTGCGGCGCGCCGCTTCGATGCCGACCTTCTCGGCGTCATCGAGCTCGGCGAGGAACCGCGATGCGGTCCACCAGTAGCCGTTTCGCTTCTTCGGGTTCGTCGGATCCGTCATGTCGTCGCACAGCGGCTCGACGACGAGCGATGCATAGCTGCCGCGGTACCCACCGACGAAGCCACCGCTCGTCGCGAACGCAGTGGCGCCGAGCACGCGCGACCAGGTGGCGCCCTCGGAGTTCGTGACGCGCGCGTCGTGCTTGCGCGCCGCTGCCTCGCCCGCGATCGCTTGCTTCAGCGCCCACGCTGCATCGACCTCGGCGACCCTCGGGTCGTAGAGATCCAGCTCGGGATAGCTCTTCGCGAGTAGCGACGGATCCGGGGGTAGCGCGAACTCGTCGCGCTCGGCGAAGTCCGCGAGTGTGACGGTCTCTGCACACAGCGCCTCGAGCGCCTCGCGGCGGAGGTCACTCGTGTACGTGACGGCGCGCTTGCCGTCCTTCAGCACGCGCAGGCCGAGCGCACGCGAGCCCGCTTCCTGGACGAGCTCCGGCTCGCCGAGGCGGATCTTCGCGGTCAGCTCGCTGCCGTCGCGAACGAGCACCTCGGCATGGTCAGCGCCGGCTCTCTTCGCGAGCTCCACCGCGAGCTGCGCGACATCCGACAGTTCCTTGATCGTCTGCTCCGTTACCTGCACGCCGCTCATGCCTGAGTTCCTCCGACCGTGATCGAGGAGATGCGCACCGTCGGTGTTCCGACGTTGACCGGCACCGACTGGCCATCCTTGCCGCATGTCCAGATGCCGTCGCTGAGCTCGAAGTCCGAGCCCAGCATATCCACGCGGCGCAGCACCTCCGGCCCGTTGCCGATCAGGTTCACACCCTTGAGCGGCGCCGTGAGCTTGCCGTCCTCGATGAGGTAGCTCTCGGTGAGCGAGAACAGGAAGTCTCCGTTCGAGATGTTCACCTGGCCGCCGGAGAAGCGCTTCGCGTAGATGCCCTTCTTGACGCTCTTGATGATGTCGTCGGGGTTGTCCTTGCCGCCGAGCATCGACGTGTTCGTCATGCGCGGAAGCGGCATCGAGCGGAAGGATTCGCGACGACCGTTCCCCGTGGGCTTGATGCCGTAGTGCTTCGCGCTCAACCGATCGTGCATGTAACCGACGAGCACGCCGTTCTCGATCAGCACGTTGCGCTGACCCGCGTACCCTTCGTCATCGACGTTCATCGCGCCGCGGCTGTTCGCGATCGTCGCGTCATCGACCACCGTGCACAGCGGGCTCGCGACGTTCTTGCCCATCTGGCCCGAGTAGTTGCTCGTCTCCTTGCGGTTGAAGTCCGCCTCGAGACCGTGGCCCACCGCCTCGTGCAGCAGGATCCCCGAGTCGCCCGGACCGAGCACTACCGGCATCTCGCCCGCCGGCGCATCGCGCGCGTCGAGCATCGCGACCGCCACGCGTGCCGCCTCGCGGCCGTGCGCCGCTGCATCGCGCTTCGCATCCGCGAAGTAGTCCAGCCCGTACCGTCCGCCTCCTCCGCCCGAGCCCGACTGTCGCTTCGGACCGTCCTCGGCGACGGCGCGCACGCCGAACCGCATCAGCGGCTGCACGTCGGTCGCCATCCGGCCATCCGACGTGAACAGCAGCACTTCCTTGATGCTCTCCGCGAACGACGCCTCGACCTTCACGATCCGCGGATCGAACGCGCGCGCCGCCTTGTCGGCGGCGCGGAGCAACGCGAGCTTGTCCTGCGCCGGCACGACGAGCGACGGCGTCGGCACCGCGTAGAAGCTCGGCGTGGGAACGCTCAGGATGTTGCCGATGCCGACCGGCTTGTGGCCGCCGCCCACCGCGATCTGCCCCGCCGTCTTCGCGGCGTGCGCCATCTTCTCCCACGCCAGGTCCTCGCAGTACGCGTAGCCCGTGGCGTCGCCCTTCGTGACGCGCACTCCGAGGCCCAGCGTGATGCCGCGGCCCAGCGTGCGGATCTGTTCCTCCTCGAGCGCATAGTCCGCGCTGACGCGGAACTCGAAGTAGATGTCCGCGTAATCTCCGCCTGCATCGAGTGCGAGGGCGAGCAGCTTGTTGGCGAGCGCGGCATCGATCGCGTTCGGGCCGCCGGCCGCGAACGGAGCGCGCAGCGCCGCCGGGAGCGTCGTCGTCGAGGTCATGGACCGGACTGTAGCAGCGCGATCGCCGCCGCGGCCCTGACCGGACGGTGAGTTTCACCTCGATCTTCCCCGCGCGTACGTATGATTTTCGGATGGGGAAAGACGCAGACACCGCCGCCGGGCCGCGTCGTGTCGTCGCTACTTCGACTCGCGGCCGGTAACCTTGGCCAGCGCTGCTTCTGCCGCCGCCGCCGCCGCCGCGATCTCCGACTCGCTGCCGCCGAGCCAGAGCCGTCCGAATGCGCCGAACGTGATCACCTCCATGAGGTGAATGTTCGCGGCCTTCTCCGCTTCATTGGCGGCGAGCGCCGCGTACGCCGCCGGATACACCTCGAGGATGTAGAGCGTCTGGCCGCGCATGATCATGTCGCCGTGGCGCATCCGGTTGATCAGCTGGCTCTGGTGGCCGTCCATCCCGGTGATGATCTGCTGGCTCACGATCTTCGGCTTGATGCGGTCCTCGCGCTTCACGCCCATGTTCGTGAGGATCGCGTCGACCGCCGCCTCGACCTGTCCCTTGTCGTTGTTGTGCAGCTCGAGCATCCCGTACGCACGCTCGACGATCTGCATCCCCGGCCGGCACGTCGTCGCCTTGAGCGCCGCATCGGTCAGCTGGTTGATCGCGATGCCCGGTGCGATCTCGATGAACAGCGCCGCTTCTTCCTCGAGCGGCATGAACCCGGAGCACACGGTCTGCAGGAAGCCGGTCAGCTGCGGCTGCAGCGAGTCGAGGACAGTGAGCGCACGAAGCTCCATCGGGACGCCACGCTACCACGGAGGACGCAGGCCGTTTGGAGGCGAGCGCCGCTTCGTGCCGCGTCGGCTACGCGTCTTGATTTCCGGCAGACATCAGCGACCGCGCTTCGGCGGTCGAGCGCCGGGCTTTGCGGCGCCAAACGAACGGCCCTGCCCGCCTCGGCGCGGCCCGGGTGCGCGCGCGCCGGCGCCACTCGCACGAGGTGCGCGCTCCTGCGAACCAAACGTTGCTTCGTCGCGGGTGCGCGGGCCTTCCGCACGATCGCGCCAGCGACCCTTGTCGCGCGGCGGACCGTCGTCGCGAGCGCCGCGCGGCGCGCCGCGACCACCAGTGCCTTCGGCGCGCGGAGTGAACGCTCGCTCGCCGCGAGCGGCGCCGCCATCCCCGCGGGGACTGAACGCGCGAGCGCCACCGTCGCTGCGTGGACCACCGGTGCGCGGAGCGAACGGACGCTCGCCGCGCGCGCCGCCGCCTTCACCACGCGGACCCCCGCGACCTTCTCCGCGCGGAGCGAATGAACGCCCACCGCGACCGCCGGCTCCCTCGCCACGGGGAGCGTACGAACGCGCACCGCCGGCACCGCCGGGACTGGACGAGCGACCACCGCCATCGCCACGCGGAGCACCGCGGCCTTCACCGCGCGGAGCGAACGAACGCCCTGCGCCGCCGTCTTCACTGCGCGGACCGCCGCGACCTTCGCCGCGCGGAGTAAACGCACGCTCGCCACGCGCAGCAGCGTCGCCACGCGGAGCACCGCGGCCTTCACCGCGCGGAGCGAACGAGCGCCCTGCGCCGCCGCCTTCACTGCGCGGACCGCCGCGACCTTCGCCGCGCGGAGTAAACGCACGCTCGCCACGCGCAGCAGCGTCGCCACGCGGAGCACCGCGGCCTTCACCGCGCGGAGCACCGCGACCTTCGGCGCGCGGGGCGA
>JACCRC010000442.1 GCA_013813765.1 Deltaproteobacteria bacterium
ACATCAAGCCGCCGATCGCGACCGTGCAAGCACACGCAGACGCACGGCCGACGGAGAGTGCGAGCCCGGATGCGCGCGTCGATCTCGAAGCCAGCGACGAGCTTATCGAGGAGGAACCCGCAGAGCCGCGCGACGCAGCGCCTGCACCCGAGCGTCCGAAGCAGGAGCAGCGCCCACCCGACTCGTTCGCATCCTCCGCGCGCGTGGTCGCAGGCACGGTGCGGCTCGGCTGCGACCGCGGGCCGTGTGCGAGCTCGGGGCTGTCTGCGTCGGAAGCGAAGATCTCTCCGTTCTCGCTCGATCGCGACGAGGTGACGCTCGCCGAGTACGCTCGTTGCGTCGATACCGGCGCTTGCAAGCCGGCGCTGTGCAACGGAGCAGCGCCCGTCGGACCGACTGCGAGCTGCGTGGACTGGTACGACGCCGTCGCCTATTGCCAGCAACGAGGCGGCAGGCTCCCCACCGAAGCGGAGTGGGAGACCGCCGCGCGCGGTCCGGATGCGCGGAGATTCCCGTGGGGGAATGATGCTCGCTCGTGCGCGGGCGGCACCGCGGTCGACGTGAACACCGACGGGATTCGCGATCTCGCCGGTGACGTCGCCGAGTGGGTGCACGACTTCGCGGGTGATGCACCGCCAGCCGGCTTCGATCCGAAAGGGCCGCGCACTGGAAAGGGTCGGGTGATCCGCGGCGGCGATGGATGCGCACAAGGAGAGGACGCGGATCTTCGTCGACGCCGCGACCTCTCCCGCATCGTTCGCGAACCGTGGCTCGGATTCCGCTGCGCGTGGTCGAAGCAGGAAACCGAGTGAGTGGCGCGATCGCTGCACGTCGCCGTCGTCAGGAGGAATCATGATTCGAAACATCTCGATGCTGATGTCGGCGGGGATCGCAGCGTTCGCTGCGTGCTCGAGCTCGACGGATAACGACGTGAAGGTCGTCAACTTGCCGAACGGTTCGATCGGACGCCTGGATACGCAGACCGTTCGATCGCTCGACTACACCTTGCGCGAGGACAACCTCGACACGGTCGTCGACACAAAGTTCACCGCGCAGTTCGGTAAAGGCGCCGTGACTCTTCCCCTCGAGCCGTTCTACGGTCCCGTCGTCGCGGGGCAGTTCGGCACGTGGCAGGTCGATGGCGCGGGGCATGTCACCCACATCCCCGGGGCGTCGACGCCCGGATTTGTCGCTCGACTCGAGAGCATGCCGAACGGCCCGCTCACGATGGGGCAGGAGTGGGAGCTCATCAGCCCCTCCGATAGCGAAGCGATGCAGTCGCCCGACATCGTGCTGCAGCGCAAGACACGCTACCGCGTGACCCAGGCGGTGACGCTCGCGAACGGAAACCTCGCGGTGCGCATCGACGTCGACGGGTGGAACCGCGTCATCAAGAACAGCGCCGCGATCGCGTTCTCGACGGAGTCCGGCGTTGGCGCGTTGCTCGATGAGTGGACTCCCTCGACCAAGGGACTCATCGACATCGACATCTCGCACGGCGTGCTGCTCGGCATGCGGATGAGCGACCAGCTGTTCAGCGACGTGAGCACGCCCGACGAGCTCGTCGGCGTCGCGGGACAGACCACCTATTGCATCAACCCGTCGAGCGGGTTCACGCCGCGCTCCGACATCTGCGGATGGAGCCTGTGAACACCATGAAGAAGACGACGACACTCATGTCCATCTGGCTGGCCATCTTCATGGTCTTCACATCGCTCGCCGTCACGGGCTGCGGTGACAGCCTCTCCGAGGAGGACCAGAAGAAATTGCACGAGGATGCGGAGAAGAAGGCCACCGCCGCCGTCGACAAGATGATCGCCGACATCGGTCAATCAGTGCCTCAGGAGCAATGCGGATCCGCTGCGCTGTGCTCGGGCGAGAACGGCCAGGCGATCGAGTGCCCGAGCGCCTGCGCGGACTCGTGCAACGGCACGTGCAACAAGCCCACACACACGAAGAAGTACAAGGTCGGGCTCAGCGCCGACGTCGGCGGAAAGTTCGGGACCATCGCGGCCACCGTCGAGCTCGAGCTCACGGCAACGGCCACCGATCACAAGAAGGCAACACACAACCACAAGAAGCTCAGCGACAAGGTCGGCAAGGATCCGGCGAAGTGGGTCAACTGGTACATGACCTTCCGCGTGGGCGGCGAGATCGATGGAAAGGTCAAGGTCACCACCCAGACCGGCCAGACGTTCGCGATCGAGATCAACATCTCTGACTGGTTTGTCGACGTGGCCCGCTGCGGGTTCGCGACGTGCGGTGCGGAGTGCGGACCGGAGCCCTCGCCGACGCCGTCCCCGAGCCCGAGCCCGAGCCCGAGCCCGACGCCGTCGCCGAGCCCGAGCCCGAGCCCGAGCCCGAGCCCGAGCCCGACTCCGTCGCCGACTCCGAGCCCGGAGCCGAGCCCGACGCCGAGCCCGACTTCGTCGCCGACTCCGAGCCCGGAGCCGAGCCCGACTTCGTCGCCGACGCCCACCGGGACGCCCAAGACCTCGTGAGCTGATCGACTCTCGCGCCATGCGAGCTCGGCCGTCGTGCACACCGCACGACGGCCGTTCGCGTTTCGGACGAGCGACGCTGCCGGTTCGAGCCAGCAGATCGCAGGCCGCAGCCGTCAGCGCGCAACGATCTTCGCGCTGCGCAGCTTCACGCCGCGCGCAGCGGTTGGCGTGGCGGTTGCTGGTCTGCAGGCGATGGAGGCAAGCAGATGACCATGAGAGATAGAGTTTGGTGTTCGATACTCGCGGCGACACTCGGAGCCTGCGGGGCAGACGAGGAGGCAGGTGAGCCGACCACCGAGCCCCAGACCGCGGCCATGTGCCCCGTCGTCGACGGAGTCACCTTCCCGATCACCCTGCCACTGCCGTCGCCGTCGCCGACGCCAGAACCGTCGCCGTCGCCAACGCCAGAACCGTCGCCGTCGCCAGAGCCGTCGCCGTCGCCAGAACCCTCGCCGTCGCCAGAACCGTCGCCGACGCCATCGCCATCGCCGACACCATCAACGTCACCATCACCATCGCCCACGCCGGTGTCTGCGCGGGTGACGGTGACCTCGCCGTCGTCCACTGCGTCTCCGTCTCAGGTCAGCTCGTCAGACCCCACGGCCGGCGTTGACGCGGAGGTCTACGAGGCCCTGATCCTCGCTGCAGCGCTCAGTCGCACCGGGCAGGCATGCCTCGGCCAGGACGGAACGCTCGGGTTCGTCGGGAGCATCGAGCAGTCTCCGACCTCCGTCAGCGCCGTGTTCATCTGCAACGCAAAGGAAGGTGCCGAATGATGTCCGTGCTCAAGCTTCGCGTCGTGCTGACAGCGCTCGGCCTCTCGCTCGCCGCTCCGGGTTGCGGAGACCCGTGCAAGCCTCAAGCGAAGGCGTGTCCAGTCCTTCCCAATCCGCCTGCGAAGGTTCCGATCGATCTCGCCGGAATGCTGGCCGGGTTCGAAGGAGGCGGGAAAGGCAAGGGAACCTTCACCGTTCCCGTGCTCGGAGAGCTCGGCGTCACCGTCGATTGCTCCGACCTCAAGATCGAGAAGGACACGCCGGAGAAGGGATCGACGAAGGTCACCGGCAAGTGCAAGTTCTCGAAGTTCGGCCTCGGCGGAACCGCCGACCTCGAGCTGGTCATCGACAAGGACGGGAAGGGCCACATCGCGGCAACCGGAACGTCCGACTTCGGTGACATCAACGTCTGGGTCGAGATCAAGAGCGGTGTCCAGGCCGGGCAGACGATCACCGTCAGCGCAGAGGCGAACGGTCAATGCTTCACCGCGACCCTCAAGCGCGATGGCGACAAGCTGATCGGAGAGGCGACCGATCCGAAGACCAAGATCGAGATCGGCAAGAAGTAACCTCGCACGATCGTCGACCACTCTCGACCCGAGTCACCCCAGCGGTGACTCGGG
>JACCRC010000511.1 GCA_013813765.1 Deltaproteobacteria bacterium
GCGCCGCGATCATCGGCGAGGATCGGCGCACCGGCGTGCTCGGGTGCCAGCTCGGCGAGCGTCGCGTGGAGCGCGGTGCGGCCGGCGACGAGCTCGCGCCGGCGCAGCGGTGCGAGGGACCGTGCGAGCGCTTGCTCGGCGGCCGGCAGCGCGGCGAGCGCGGCGTCGAGACGGTCGTCGGTCAGCTCGACGAGCGAGACCGTACCGTGGACCGTCGCGAGCAGCTCAGGGCGCACTCTTCGGCCGGGTGATCATCAGGTGGTTGTGCTTCTCGGCGTCGGGATAGCCGAAGCGGAACGGCAGCGGCTTCTTCGGGTTCGTCCTCCACAGCTTCACGAACTGCGAGCGCGTGTTTTTCTCGTCGATGATGAAGTACGGGCCCGTGAACTCACCGTACGTGATCTGCTCGAAGCCGGCGGGGCCCGCGTAGCTCGGCGGGATTCCGGAGGCGTCGGAGATCATCCACGCGATGTTCTTCAGGAGGTAGTCGCGGATCTGCGTGAAGTCGTCGTACCAGAGCAGGAAGCTCGCGGCCTTCGTCATCACGCTGACCTTGCCCTTGAGGCGAAGGTGCGCGAGCACGCGGCCGTCCTCGGTCAGGTGCGCGTCGTCGAGGTTCATCACGATGTGCCGGTACGTGCGAAGCGGAGCCGCCGCGTCGCCGCGCGGGCGGTACTGGATCTCGACGTTCGCGAACGCGGAGTCCTGCTCGAACCAGAAGTGCTTCGACTTCTTCTTGACCTTGTCCTTCTTCGACGCGGCGAGCTCGGCCGCGCGACTGTCGAGCGTCTCGTTCGACAGGTACGAGAGCTTGCCGTCGGGCTCGACGTCGAAGTAGCGCAGGGACACCGGCTCGAAGCCGTGCACTGCGAGACCGGCGAGCGCGAACATCAGCGAGCCGGGCAGCTCGGAGTGCGACGCGGCCTGCAGGCTCTTCGTCGTCGAGTGAGCCGAGCGATACAGCCGGCGAATGTCGCCGCCGATCGTATCGAGATCCTCGACGAGCTGCTTCGTGCTGATCGTGTGGATCGTCCGGACATCGCCCGCGGCCTCGAGCGAGATCGTCGTGATCTCCGTCGCCTCGGGGAACACGACGAGCGCTGACGTCAGGTCGCCGCCGCCGAACGGGTAGACCACGGTCTTCGGCAGGTTCGCGGGCTTCAGCTCCTTGATGAACGCGCCGGCCTTGTCGGCCCACGCCTTCTTGTAGGACGCGTAGAGGTCCTGCATCTCGCGGCAGTGCGCGGTGATCACCTTCTTCGGCAGCTTGTCCGCGAGCGACTCGTCGTTGCCGCACGCACCGACCCGGAACAGCGTCTTGACCTCGGGCGCGAAGTCCCGGGGCGCCCCCTTGCCATCGGCAAACGCCGTGACAGCCGTCAAAACAACAGCGGTAAACGCCAGGTAACTACGCATCGGGCCGTCCTTTTCGCACGAGTGGACGCGCGGCTGCCATCGTTTGTTCGAACCCCACCGCCGTTCCTGTGGAGGCTCTACCGGAGCTCGGTGCAACTGCCGATAACTCTTCGCCTCCGGCAGTGGCACGCCGCGTGGACATCACCGCCGCAGATGCTTCGAATCGGTAGCTTGCTGGTCCTTGCCGCCGTGGCGGCCGCCGCGAGCTGCGCGCACGAGCCGAGGTCGGTGATGGTGAAGCGCCCCGACGACAAGGTCAACGACACCGCCGTCACCGAGATGTGGGCGCAGGAAATTCGCAACGTGGCGCGCGACGGCGACTGGATCCTCTCGCGCTCGTACTACGCGGTCGGCGACGCGATCGTGATCGGCACGCCAGGTGAGGAGCTGTCGCACGCGTCGATCTACGACGCGAAGAGCGACTCGATCGTCGAGTCGGTCTCGAGTGGCGTTCGCGAGAAGCCGCTCGCGGAGCTCGTCGGCCGCAACCACTGGGTCCTCGTCGTACGCCCGAGCGGCATGACGGCGGCGGATCAGACCGAAGCGCTCGCCCGCGCGCGCGGCCAGATCGGCGCAGCGTTCGACATGAGCGGCATGTTCGGCATCGACACGCCGGAGCAGTTTTACTGCTCGGAGCTCGTCTACTGGGCCTCGCAGACCGAGGTGCGCAGCGGCAAGCGCGAGCGGGTGATCACGCCGTCGGGCCTGATGAAGTACGGCGAGGTGATCTACTGGAGCGGCAAGCGCGACGATCCGCAGGTCGTCGAGCTCGCGACCACGCGCATGGCGCGCCCGCCGGTGCGCACCGAGACCGCCGCGGCTCCTCGCTAGATCACTCGGGGAGAGCGTCGACGCCCGCGGCGAGCCGGATCGTCTGGCCGCCGCGCGTCAGCGTCGCGCCGATCGTGTCGGGATCGAACTTCACGCGCACCGTGCCGCTCGCGAGCGTGACCTCGACGGTGGTCGCGTCGATCTGGCGGATCGCGGTCGCTGCGCGATCGATCGACACCACGTGCAGCCAGCGACGGTCGCCGCCCGATGCCGTCTCTTCGAGGCGGAAGCCGCCGCTGAAGTCGTCGTCGCCGGAGGCGAAGTCGTGGATCGCGCCCGACGCGCTCGCCGGCGCGATGCGGTCGACGGTCAGCACGTGCCCGGCCGCGTTGACCTCGGTGTGTGCGCCGACGATCGACGGCTGCACCGGAAGCACGAGCTGCCAGATCTGCTCGGTGTCTGATGGGGTCCGCGCGCGATCGAAGATCACGATGCAGTCGGGCTCGAGGAACACGACCTCGCGGTGCAGCATGCTCACCGCACCCGCGTACACCGGCGTCAGATCTGCGGCTGCGTGCAGATAACGGTCGCCGCGATGCAGCGCCACGAGCTTCGCGGACGTGCCTACCTGCTGCTGGAGCTCCTCACCGCCATCCATGATCCGCAGGGTGCCGTGCGCGCCGACTTCCTGCCGCAGACCGGAGTGCGACTCGACGACCGCGTCGTACGCGAGCCACCCGTCCTTGTAGAGCATGAGCGCACCTTGATCCTGGTGCGCGTGCGATTGCGTGTACGGGCCCGCGATGAAGTTGAGCCACGTGGCCTGCGTGTTCCAGCCGGAACGTGCGTAGAGCTGCCCCGTGCCCGGTGCGTAGTACGCGGTGCCGAGACCCTCGAGCGTCGTCGGCTCGACGTCGGAGGCGTGGATCAGATCGTACGCGGCCATCGCGCCCTGCCCCATGCGCTGCACCGTCGACCCTGCGAGCAGCGCCTGTAACCTCGGCGCGAGCGGATCCGAGGGAAACAGCGCGATCAGCTGCTGCGCATAGTGACGGTGGTAGTCGAACAGCGCGGCGGTCGAGTCGCGCGAGTGATCGCCGGTGGGCGCGACGCGATCGAGCGTCGGCAGCGTGGAGTGGATGAATGCGAGCATCGATGCGCGCGTGTGCGGAGTCAGCCCCGCGAGGTTCTCGCCGGTGGAGGCGTGCCAGAGATCGTAGAGCTCGAACAGGTTGCGCATCGAGACGCCGTAACCGGTGCCTTCGCGCGAGCCGCCGCCGGCGAGATCGGCGTCGAACGTCGGCAGGAGCTGCTCGCCGAGCTTCACGTCACGGAACTGTTTCAGCCAACGGTCCGCCTCCGGCGCTTCGTGGTGCGCCGCGAGACCGAGCAGCATCGTCGCGCGCAGGAACGAGTAGTAGTAGTTGTCGGATGGATCGTCGGTCGCCCAGCCGCTCCACGGCATCTTCATGCCGCCCCAGCTCGCGGCCTCGTGGTTCCACACGTTCGCGACCGCGTGGTTGCCATAGGCCAACCACGACTTCTTACGATCGCCGACAGCCGCATGGCACCAGTCGTAGACCAGCGCGAGATCGCCGACCAGATCACCGATCTCCAGGTAGCTGTCGCCGGCGACCCGTGGAGCGTCGCCGCGCGCGATCGACGCCACCGCGTCCTTGACCTGCTTGTCCACCGCAGCGACAGCGGCCGTGCAGTACTTCGAATCGCCGCGGAGCTGGCCGAGCAGCGCCGCGTGCCATGCCGGAAACGCGTCGATCTCATCGCCGCGGACCCACCGATCGGTCACCTCGACGAACCGCTTCGCCGCGGGAGATCCGGAATCGAGCGCCGCGATCAACCGCTTCTTGTGCGCGGGTAGGTAGATCCGCGGATGGTCCGTGGGGAACCGCGGGCCATCGAGCTCGGTGTCGTCTGTATCGGGAGCTCCGCACGCAGCGATGCCAAGCGCGATCGAAATCAGTACAACAACTCTTGGCATCGCTGACGGGGCGTCGAGCAACAGCCGCGCCATCGCGAAGTCACGGTTATGACGCGCCTTCGAGTGGCTCCTCGACTGGCCTGCTGTGGACTACTCGGGTCGGCAGACCTGTGCGCCCACGTCGTCAGTCGAGCTGTGCGATCGTCACACCAAGATCGGCCAGCGCCGACGCAAAGCCCGGGTACGACGTCGCGACGTTGTCAGCATCCTCGATCTGCGTCTGCCCCGACGCGACGAGGCCCGCGACTGCAGCGGCCATGGCGATCCGGTGGTCGCCGTCGGCGTGCACGCGGCCAGGCTTCAGCGGATGCTCCGGCGCACCCTCGACGACGAAGCCATCTGGCCGCGCCTCGCAGTTGATGCCGAACGAGCGGAGCATCGCGCACGTGGTCTCGACGCGGTCGGATTCCTTCACGCGCAGCTCCTCGGCGTCGCGCACGACGGTCGTGCCGTGCGCGCGTGCTGCGAGCACCGCGAGGATCGGAAGCTCGTCGATCGAGCGCACCGCAAGGTCACCGCCGATCGTGATCGCGCGTAGCTGCTGCGGCGGGCCCGAGACCACGAGGTCGGCGACGGTCTCGGGACCGGCGGCGCGCGGATCCTCGATCGCGACGTGACCGCCCATCGCGGTGATCGCGTCGAGGAAGCCCGTGCGCGTGGGGTTGATGCACACGCCGGGAAGGCGGATCTCGCCGCCGGCGATGATCGCGGCGACCACGAGGAACGCGGCACTGGAC
>JACCRC010000546.1 GCA_013813765.1 Deltaproteobacteria bacterium
GTCCAGTCCGGTCGCTCCGAGATCCTCGCCGTGATCGAGCGCTGGCTCCGCCCGGCCGAGAGCACGCCCGGGGCCTCCACGATGCTCGCGCCGGTGGATGCCTGGCTCGCCGAGCTCTGCTCGGGCCAGCACGCCGCCATCGAGCCCACGCTGCTCGCGCTCCGCAAGCCCGCCCTGTTCGCCTCGATCTCCGGCCCTGCCCTCTTCGTCCTCGCAACTCGCGCGACCAGGCGCTCCGTCACGGGCGAGGTGTTCGCGGCCGGAACCGACGGCGACTCGATGTTCGTCGTCATCTCCGGAACGCTCGAGGCCGTTCGGCCCGGCGCGCGGCCCCGCACGATCGAGGTCGGCGGCGTGGTCGGCGAGGTCGCGGTGCTCACGCACGCCGAGCGCGCCGCCACCGTCACCGCGATCGGCACCACCGAGGTGCTCGAGATCCACCGCGACACGTTCGCGTCCGTCGCGCAGCGCGCGCCCGAGCTCGTCGCCGGCCTCTCGGCGACGCTCGCCGGGTGGATCGCGCCCGAGCGCCCCGACGTTCTCGGTGGATGACCACGCGCGATCAGAACTGGAAGTAGATAAAGGGAACCATCTTCGTGTGCGCGAGCTCGCGCAACACGAGCGCGACGCACGCGAGCACGAATCCCTTCGCGGGCGCCGGCAGCTCGACGAATCGGTCACGCAGCCAGCGATAGCTGCCCTCCGCGAAGAAGTGAATCGCGAAGCCGGCGGTCATCGTGACGGTCACGAGCGGCACCACGTTCGCGGCATCGAGCTCGAACGCGGCGAGGCGACGGAGGATCGCGAGCGCGTTCTCGAACGAGCTGGCGCGGAAGAAGATCCACGCGAGGCACACGTACTGGAACACGCAGATCACGGCGACCGCGCGCCTCATCACGCACAGCGTGCGATGCATCAGATTCCCGGAGCCGCGCTCGACGATGTCGGCGACGAGACCGAGCACCCAGGTCAGCCCGATCAGCGGGATCCAAACGCTCTGATCGCCAACGTACAGCGAGTAGAAGAAGCCGACGGCTGAACCGCACATCGCGATTCGCAGGACCTCCGGAACCCACAGCGATGTGTCGCGACCCCACACCGCGAGGAACGGCAGCGACGCGGAGTGCCCCGGCTCGGGCGGCCGCTCGGCACCGGCCCACGCGGTGAGCACGGCCCACAGCGGTGTCACGACGAGCCAGATCACGACGAGCTGCGTCCACGTGCCGACGTCGGTCAGCGCGAAGCTCACGGCGGCGAGGCCGAGTACCGCGAGCAGCGCGCAGCCGCCGAGCAGCGACCACGCCTCGCGGATGTTGCCGCCGGCCGTGCGCCGCTGGAAGAAGCGGGTGACTGCGAGCCCGAAGCCGTGCAGCGCGCCCCACACGATGAACGCGAAGCTCGCGCCGTGCCACAGACCGCCGAGCAGCATCGTCGTGATGAGGTTCACGTAGGTGCGCCACGGCGCGCCCTTGCTGCCTCCGAGCGTGATGTAGAGGTAGTCGCGCAGCCAGGTCGACAGCGAGATGTGCCAGCGCCGCCAGAACTCCTGGAGGTTCGCGGAGCGATACGGAGTTCGGAAGTTCTCGGGCAGGGTGATGCCGAGCACCTGCGCGGAGCCGATCGCGATGTCGGAGTACGCGGAGAAGTCACAGAAGATTTGCAACGCGTAGGCCCAGACACCGACGGCGACCTCCAGCGACGAGAAGCGCTCGGGCGCCTCGAATACGCGGTCGACGATCGCGAGTGCGAGCGTATCTGCGATCGCGATCTTCTTGAACAGGCCGGTGCAGATGCGGAACAGACCGCGCGTGGCGGCCTGCAGCTCCATCGGCGGCAGCTGCTCGAGCTGAGGGAGCAGATCCTGCGCGCGCACGATCGGACCCGCGACGAGCTGCGGGAAGAACAGCACGAACGTCGCGAACTTGATCACCGAGCGCGTGGCCTTAAGCTCGCGGCGGTAGACATCGATCGTGTACGAGAGCGACTGGAACGTGTGGAACGAGATGCCGGCGGGAAGGATCAGGTGCAGCGGACGGATCTCGGTCCCGAGCACCGGGTTGGCGATGTCCTGCGTGAAGAAGTCGGCGTACTTGAAGAAGGCGAGGATGCCGAGGTTCGAGCAGAGGCTCACGATCACCAGCGCCTTGCGCCGGTACGGGTCCTCGGTCTCCTCGATCCAGATGCCGAGGTAGTAATCGAGGACGATCGTCGCGAGCAGCAGCGCGAGCAGGTAGCGATAGGGCCCCGGCATCGCCGCCGCCCACGCGTGATAGAAGAGCGACGACGCGACGAACAGGATCACCACGCGCCCGAGCGGCCGGGTGTCCTCGCGGGTGGTCGCACCAATACCGACGCCGAGGATCACCAGCACCACGAGGTGCGCGTGCGCGACGACAACCGCCGTCGCCTCGTCGAGCGTGCCATTGGCGTGCGCGACATAGACGCCGGCGCCAACCGCGGCGAGCGCCGCCACGAAGCCGCGCCCGATCAGCTGCTGGCCGCGCGCCGACGCCATCCACGGACCGCCTCGGCGCCCGAGCACGATCGCGGCGACGAGCACGGCCGCACCGATGCCCCACCGCACGAACAGCTCCGTTGGCCAGCCTTGATACTGCGGATGATCGCTCGCGGCGTACCGGAACAGTGCGCCGCCGAACGGGTCCCAGAGTGCATCGGGATCCTTCGCGACGAGCAGCACGATCAGATCGCCGAGCAGCACCATCAGCACGATGCGTGCGGGCCACATCCGCGGTCCGCCCCAGCGCGCGAGCGCGTAGAGGAAGAACACCGCGAGCAGGAACAGCGGGTAGTCCGGCGACGAGAACAGCATCTACGGAGCTACGGGGCCCGGTAGAAGTGCATCGCTCGGCGGCACCGGCGGCGGCGGGTCGAGCGGCGCGCTCGGCGGCAACCGGCGCTCGCTGCGCCAGCGCGCGTAGTCCGCGAGCAGTGCGGCAGAGAGCGCATCCGCCCACGCGTGATACCCGACGTCGGTGAAGTGAACGTGATCCTTGAACGCGGCGCGCGGCTCGGTGACCACCCAGCCGTGCATGCGATCGGGGCCACCCATCGCGGAGAGCGTGTCGAAGAACGCGGCCTTGTTGCGCGACGCAGCGGCGTGCGCGACCGCGATGATCTCGGCGAGCACGCCGGGCGTGCGCCACTCGCACTCGGCCACCACGCCGGCGTCGGGCGCTCGCTTCATCCGATCGCACGCCCTGCCGCCCTCGCGCACGGCCATGTCGGGCGGGCCGAGGATGAGGATCGACGCGGTCGGCGCCGCAGCCCGGATCCTCAGGATCGTCTCGTCGAAGTAGCGGGCCATCGCCTCGAGATCGAGATCCGGATCGTCCGCCTCGTTCGTGCCGTACTGCAGCACCACGAGTCGCGGATCACGCGTCGCGAGCTGGTCGCCGATGATCGACCAGTCCCAGGATCGCAGGCTCCCGAGACGGCGCCCGACGACGCCGAGCGAGTCGACGATCACGCCGGGCCTGCTGCGTTCGAGCGCGACGCCGTAGAGGTGGAGCGGACCGCCACCTCCGTGCTCGAGCGTCAGCCGGTGGTGACCATCGGGGACCGGGATGACCTGACGGGCCGGATGCGGCGGCTCGATCGGCGCGGTCTTCGTCGAGACCTGCTGCCACGGCTGGTCATCGACGCGGAACCTGAGGTTCCCGTGCCCGGGCGCGGCCTGATACAGGATCTCGAACTGGGCGACGCTCTTGCCCGCCGGGCACTCCGCGCAGGTCTCGACCCAGAGCTGTGCGCCCTTCTGCGTGCCGTACACCCGCAGGCCGACGATCCCGAAGGGCTCCGCATCGCCGTTCTTGCCGCCGACCGACGCGCGCCACGATCCGCTGGTGCCGTACCTCACGTCGCGCTGGTAGTAGTGACGCGCGGGCGGTCGCCCTGCCCCGACGAGCCCGCGGCCCGCATCACCGAACTTCGCCTGCAGCGTCGTGCGCAGCCGCGAGGTCATCGAGTCGCCGGCGGTGTGCGAGTCACCGAAGAACAGCATCAGCGCGCGCCCGCTGCGCTCCCCACGCTCCGCGAGGTCCCACGCCTCGAACAGCTTGTCGAGCGAGCCCGGCGGCGCATCGAGGAAGCCCGGCGCGCGCGCGACCACCGAGGCACCGGGCACGATCGCCGCGCCGTTGCCGTCGACGCCGGCTTCGCCACCCCGCTCAGCGAGAGGCTGCTGCGGCTGCTTCGGCGGAATGCGCTCGCCGTCGCAGCCGCTATTGCAGCCGAGCAGC